>NZ_JAAGMD010000074.1 GCF_010548465.1 Streptomyces sp. SID14436
CGGGCCCGGCGCGGGGGGCCCCGGGGCCGGGGGCTCCGGCGTAGGTGACTGCGGCGCGGCGGGCCGCTCGTGGCGCGGCTCGGGCGAGGGCAGGGGTTCGGGCGAGAGCACGGGCTCGGGCGTCCGCTGCCGCTGCTGACGCTGCTGCCGTTGCTGCTGCGGCCGGACGGACCGGGCCACGACCACCTGCCGTTCCACCTCCAGCCACATCTGCGGACGTTGGGCGACACCGGCGGCCCGCAGCTCCTCGTAGACGTGGTCGTAGAGGTCGTGGACGCCGATCAGGCCGTCCCCGTCGCGGTCCGCCTCGCCGGTACGCAGGCCCTCGACGACCGCGCCGGTGAACCGGGAGTGCTCCGGCTGCTGTGCGGTGACGTGCCTCCCCTCCCAGGCGTATTCGGTCCGGTTGGTCGCGGTGATCACCACCCGGCCGTGACCGGCCAGTTCGTCCCGGACGTGCACGGTGGTGTCGCCCTTGGCGCCGGGCAGGAAGGCCCCGCTGTAGCAGCAGTCGAGGAGCAGGACGATGGAGCGGGCCCGGCAGCGGCTCATCTGCGTGTGCAGGAACGCGGCCGGGACGGACGTGGAGGCGAGCAGGCGGGGGTCGGTGTCGGCGGTGGCGAAGTGCAGTTCGCCGCTGTCGTTCTTGACGCCGTGGCAGGACAGGTGCAGCAGGAGCAGGTCGTCGCGGCGGCGGTCGCGGAAGAAGACCTCGATGGCCCGGGCGACCTCGTCGTGGCGGCCGTCGACGACCGTGCCGACCTCGAAGTCGCCGATCAGCGGGTCCTGAAGGACCGCTGCCAGTCCTTCGGCGTCCCGGGTGGGCGACCGCAGGAGGCGCAGGTCGGGGTGTTCGTAGTGGCCTGTCGCGACGAGCAGGGCGTGACGGTCCGCGGCCACGGTCGCGGTGTCCTCAGTCTCCCTGCCCGGCCGCGGCGTCCGGCTCGGGGGCGGGTGCGTCCCGTTCGGGGGCGGGTGCGTCCGGCTCGGGGGCGGGGGCGTGGGCGGCCAGGAAGGCGTCGATGAGGCGCTGCTGGTCGCCGGTGGAGACGGCCTCCAGCTCCAGGGTGTCCTCGCCGAGGGTGATGCTGACGGTGCGCACCGGGCGGTTCTCGATCCAGGTCCGTACGAGGTCGAGCGCCGCGCGCAGCGCGAACGGCAGCGCGGTCACGGCGAGCGCGCCGACGGCGACGGCGTCCACCGGCTTGGCCCCGTCGGGGACGGCGCCCGAGCGGTCCAATGCCACGTCGTCGACGTCCAGTTCGAGCAGTCGCTCGCGCAACTGGAGGGTCAGCCCGTCGAGTTCCTCCTGGTCGCTGTCCCGGCTGCCCGTCAGGACAAGACGCATGCGCTCCGTGCGGTCCACCGCCACCCCCGTCGTCCGGTGAGGTGTCAGCGTACAACGGGCACGACGGCGCGAGGGCCGCATCCCCGCTGCCGGGGATGCGGCCCTCAACGTGTCCTCACCGTGCCCTCAAGTGCTGGGCCGTACCGGGCTCGTGGCCCGGTGTGCGGCCTACTTGCGGATCAGGCCCCGCAGCACGTACTGCAGGATGCCGCCGTTGCGGTAGTAGTCGGCCTCACCCGGGGTGTCGATGCGGACGACCGCGTCGAACTCCACGCCGGTGTCGGTGGTGACCTTCACCGTGCTGGGGGTGGTGCCGTTGTTCAGCTCGGTCACGCCGGTGACGGAGAAGGTCTCCTCGCCGGTCAGGCCGAGGGAGTCGGCCGTGTGGCCCTCCGGGAACTGCAGCGGCAGGACGCCCATGCCGATGAGGTTCGAGCGGTGGATGCGCTCGTAGGACTCGGCGATGACGGCCTTGACGCCGAGCAGCGCGGTGCCCTTGGCCGCCCAGTCGCGGGACGAGCCGGAACCGTACTCCTTGCCCGCCAGGACGACCAGCGGGATGCCGGCGGCCTGGTAGTTCTGCGAGGCGTCGTAGATGAAGGAGACCGGGCCGCCGTCCTGCGTGAAGTCGCGGGTGTAGCCGCCCTCGGTGCCCGGCGCGATCTGGTTGCGCAGGCGGATGTTGGCGAACGTGCCGCGGATCATGACCTCGTGGTTGCCGCGGCGCGAGCCGTAGCTGTTGAAGTCGCGGCGCTCGATGCCGTGCTCCGTGAGGTACTTGCCGGCCGGGGTGTCGGCCTTGATGGCGCCGGCCGGGGAGATGTGGTCGGTGGTGACCGAGTCGCCCAGCTTGGCGAGCACGCGGGCGCCGGAGATGTCCTCGACCGGGGCCGGCTCCATGCCCATGCCCTCGAAGTACGGGGGCTTGCGCACGTAGGTGGACTCGGCGTCCCACTCGAAGGTGTCACCGGTCGGGATGGGCAGCGCCTGCCACTGGGCGTCGCCGGCGAAGACGTCGGAGTAGGACTTGGAGAACATGTCCTCGCCGATGGCGTTCGCCACGACGTCGTTGACCTCGGCCTCGGAGGGCCAGATGTCCTTCAGGAAGACCGGGTTGTTGTCCTGGTCGTAGCCGAGGGCCTCGCGGGTGATGTCCACCTTCATGGAACCGGCGATCGCGTAGGCGACGACCAGCGGCGGGGACGCCAGGTAGTTCATCTTGACGTCGGGGTTGATCCGGCCCTCGAAGTTGCGGTTGCCGGAGAGCACCGAGGTGACCGCGAGGTCGTGCTCGTTGACCGCCTGGGAGACCTCCTCCGGCAGCGGGCCGGAGTTGCCGATGCAGGTGGTGCAGCCGTAGCCGACCAGGTTGAAGCCGACCTTGTCGAGGTAGGGGGTCAGGCCCGCCTTCTCGAAGTAGTCGGTGACGACCTTGGAGCCCGGGGCGAGGGTGGTCTTGACCCACGGCTTGCGGGTCAGGCCCTTCTCCACCGCCTTCTTGGCCACCAGGGCGGCGGCGACCATGACGTACGGGTTGGAGGTGTTGGTGCAGGAGGTGATCGCGGCGACGGTGACGTGGCCGTGGTCGAGCTCGTACTCGGTGCCGTCGGCGGCGGTGACCTTCACCTTGTGGCTGGGGGCGCCGTTGGAGATGGCCGGGGCGTCGGAGGCGGGGAAGGACTCCTTGCTGGCCTCGTCGACGTCACCGCCGTCCTTGACGTAGTTTCGGACGTCCTGCGCGAACTGCGCCTTGGCGTCGGCGAGGACGATGCGGTCCTGCGGGCGCTTCGGGCCGGCGATGGACGGCACGACCGTGGAGAGGTCCAGCTCCAGCTTCTCGGAGAAGTCGGGCTCGGCCTTCGGGTCCAGCCAGAGGCCCTGCTCCTTGGCGTACGCCTCGACCAGCGCGACCTGCTCGGCGGAACGGCCGGTCAGGCGCATGTAGTTGAGCGTCTCACCGTCGATCGGGAAGATCGCCGCGGTGGAGCCGAACTCCGGCGACATGTTGCCGATGGTGGCGCGGTTGGCGAGGCTCGTGGCCGCGACGCCCTCGCCGTAGAACTCGACGAACTTGCCGACGACGCCGTGCTTGCGCAGCATCTCGGTGATGGTGAGCACCAGGTCGGTGGCGGTGGTGCCGGGGTTCAGCTCACCGGTGAGCTTGAAGCCGACGACGCGCGGGATCAGCATGGAGACCGGCTGGCCGAGCATGGCGGCCTCGGCCTCGATGCCGCCGACGCCCCAGCCGAGGACGCCGAGGCCGTTGACCATGGTGGTGTGCGAGTCGGTGCCGACCAGAGTGTCGGGGTAGGCCTTGCCGTCACGGGTCATGACGACGCGGGCCAGGTGCTCGATGTTCACCTGGTGGACGATGCCGGTGCCCGGGGGGACGACCTTGAACTCGTCGAACGCGGTCTGGCCCCAGCGCAGGAACTGGTAGCGCTCGCGGTTGCGGCCGTACTCCAGGTCGACGTTCTGCTTGAAGGCGTCGGGGGTGCCGAACTTGTCGGCGATCACGGAGTGGTCGATGACCAGCTCGGCCGGGGCCAGCGGGTTGATCTTGGCGGGGTCGCCGCCCAGCTCCTTGACGGCCTCACGCATGGTGGCGAGGTCGACCACGCAGGGCACGCCGGTGAAGTCCTGCATGATCACGCGGGCCGGCGTGAACTGGATCTCCTGCGACGGCTGCGCCTGGGAGTCCCAGGAGCCGAGCGCGCGGATGTGGTCGGCGGTGATGTTGGCGCCGTCCTCGGTGCGGAGCAGGTTCTCCAGCAGGACCTTGAGGCTGTAGGGAAGGCGGGCGGAGCCCTCGACCTTGTCCAGCCGGAAGATCTCGTACGACTCGTCGCCCACCTGCAGCGTGCTGCGGGCGTCGAAGCTGTTCGCCGACACGACAGTCTCCTTCATTGATGTGCGCGTACCACCACACCGCGACCCCACGCGGCTGGCGCCGCGTGGCGCCGCCACGACGTCTCGACCGATCCGCTAAGGTGAGGCTAAGTTAGGCAATCCTTACCGCCGCGGCGGGTGCAGTGCTCCTCGGTAGATATCTCGATGTCGAGATAACTCTAGTACACCGAGGCCGAATGGTCATGCGCGGGCCCCGGTGCGCCCGTGTGTTGCGTCACGCTCCGAGTGCCCCCGACGGGGGCGCCCACGACCGCGCGGGGGCGCGGATGTGTGCGGGGCGCCCGCCGAGGGGTGCGGCCGGCGGCCGGACGGTGAGGGCGGGAGCCCCCTCCTCGGAGCGGGTGAGGGGACGGGGCGTGTGGGGCGCCCGGCCCCGGAACGGCTGCCGCCCGCCCGTCCTCGTGGGGGCCACCGCCCGCCCGTCGTAGCCGCTCCCGCCCGCCCGTACTCGTTGGCCGCTCCCGCCCACCCGTACTCGTTGGCCGCTCCCGCCCGCCCGTCCTCGTTGGCGGCTACCGTGCCCCGGCTGAACGGGTCAGTTCCGTGTACGCCTTGGACAGCATCGCGGTGACGTCGCCGACCTCGAAGGCGTGTCCGTCCACGGCACGCACCGGCTGCACCTCGTAGGCCGTGCCGGTGAGGAAGACCTCGTCGGCGTCGCGCAGCTCCCCGGGCCGTATGTGCCGTTCGTGGACGGTGATCCCCAGATCCCGGGCGAGCGCCAGGACCGTCTGCCGGGTGATGCCGTCGAGGAAGGTGTCCGCGATCGGCGTGTGCAGGGACCCGCCGGCCACCAGGAAGAGATTGGCCCCGGTGGCCTCCGCCAGGTGTCCCCGGTGGTCCAGGAGCAGGGCGTCGTCGCAGCCGGCCGCCTCCGCCTCGTCGCGGGCCAGCGTGCCGATGGTGTACAGCGACGCCGCCTTCGCCCGGACCGGGGCGGTGTCCGGGGACGGGCGCCGCCACCGGGACGTGTGCAGCGTGATGCCGCGGCTGTGCGCGTCGCCGGAGAACACGTGCGGCCACTCCCAGGCGGCGATCGCGACGTGTACGGACGTCCCCGCCCCGGACACCGCGATCTGCTCGCTGCCCCGCCAGGCCACGGGCCTGACGTAGCCGTCGGCGATGCCCTGCCGCCGGACCGTCTCCTCCAGGGCGGCGTCCAGGCCGGTGACGCTGTGCGGGACGGCGAAGTTCAGTTCCCGTGCGGAGGCGTGGAACCGCCGGAAGTGCTCGGCGGACTTGAACGGCCGGCCGTCGTACACGCGGATGCCCTCGAAGACTCCGCCGCCGTAGTGCAGGCCGTGGGAGAGGACGTGCAGGCGGGCGTCGCGCCACGGCACGAACGCCCCGTCCAGCCAGATCACGCCGTCGCGGTCGTCGAACGGAACGGAGGTCACTCGGGCCCCCCGTGGTCGGTGCCGTCGGTCCTGTCGGTCTTGGCTGTCCTGGTGGTCCTGCCGGTCCTGGCGGTGGCGTCGGTGCCCTGGCCGTCGTCCGTCTCGTCGGTGAACTCGATGCGGATGGACCGTTCCAGGAACCGGTGGAACTCCTCGGCCTCGGCGATGTCGGCGTGCCGGGACAGCACGAAAGCCGGGTAGCCGGTGAAGTCCGGGTAGGGCCGCACGACGTCGCCGGGGAACAGCATCTGCACGACGTGGTCGACCCGGGGGTCGTCGCGCAGCTCGGCCAGGCCGCGGATCGCGCTGATCCGGCCGGAACCGCCGCACGGGACGATGTAGTTGGCCGCGGCCCCCACGGGCTCCGGCGGCGGGCCGGAGGCCAGGGGCTCGGTGGCGGTCCCGGCGGCGATGCGCAGTGCCTGGGCCGCGAAGTCGATGCCGGTCACCCCGGAGGCGATGTACTGGGACACCCCGGAGCCCCCGATCCGGGCGCCCATCTCCAGCAGATACGGCGTCACACCGCCCCGCAGCCGCAGCTCCGTGTGGGTGGGCCCGTCCGTGATGCCGAGGGCCCGGTGCGCGGCCGTCACCTCGCGGCGGATGTCCTCCTCGACGTCGGCGGGCAGGGACGCCGGCGCGCGGTAGACGCCCTCCTCGAAGTGCGGGCCCTGCGGGTCGCCCTTGTAGCCGATGGTCAGGATCCGCACGTCACCGCCGTGGGCGAGGGACTCCACGGCGAACTCGGGGCCGTCCAGGTACTCCTCGAGGACCAGGCCGTCGACCCGGCCCAGCTTGCTCGCGCAGGTCCGCCACACCTCGTCGACCACGCCCTTCAGGTCCCCCGGCGACTCCGCCTTGGTCACGCCGAGGCTGGAGAAGCCGTGGGCCGGCTTCACCACGACGGGGAAAGCCAGGCGCGCCGCCTTCTCCCAGTCGTCCGGGTGGTCCAGCCGGACGAATCCCGGCACGTTGAGGCCCGCCGCGGCCAGCCGCTCCCGCATGACGCGTTTGTCCTGCGCGCCGAGCGCCACGTCACGGCCGATCCCGGGCAGCCCGAGCCGTTCGGCGGCCTCGGCGACGAACGGCACGGCGGGGTCGTAGAGCGTGACGACGCCCTGGAAGGGGCGCTCCTCGTAGCGCCGCCGCAGGGCGTCCAGCGCCCCGGCCGGGTCGGCCTCCACGTCCAGCCGCAGGACGTCCACCACGGCGGGCGGCAGCCGGTCCTGGGTCACCGTCTCGTCGGGCCGGGGCACGAGCACGAGGTCGATCCCGGCCCGCTCGGCGCTCTCGAAGACCCAGGGCAGCGAGGTGCGCTGGTAGACGAGGACGAGGGTGGGCCGGGTGGGCCGCGCGCGTCCGGGGTGGTGCGTCGTCATCACGTGGTCCTTTGCCGTCACGATGGTCCTTGCCGGGTGTGCGCCTCGGCTCCTTGCGGGAGGCCGGCCTCGGGTCCCTGCGGGAGGCGGGTGTTGGTTCCGGGCGCCGGGAGGGTGTCGTCGTCCGCGGCTGCCGCTGATGCCGCGGCCGCCGCCGATGCCGTGGCTGTCGTGGGTTCCTCAGCCGCCGTGGCTTCCTCAGCCGTCGTGGCTTCCGCGGCGCGGGGGGCGGGGCGGGCGCCGCCGATGGTGAGCCACACGCCGCCCGCGCACAGCAGCAGCATCAGCAGCACGAGCGGTCCGGGCGCGGGCTCGCGGCCCAGAGCCCACTCCCCCAGGCGCACCAGGAATGGCACGGCCAGTGCGATGGCCGAGGTGAACAACGGCCCCTGGCGCAGGATGAGTTCGTGGGAGATGAGGAAGACCGGAGCGGTGAGGACCGCCCCCAGGGCGGCGATGCCGCCCCAGTCCGCCGCGGAGACGCCGCCGAGCGGGACGAACAGCACGACCGTCAGCCCCAGCATGACCGTGCCCGCCCCGGTGATGGCGGGCAGGGCCGCGACCGGCGTCAGGTCCGCCATGCGCCGCCGGTAGACGTAGCCGTACACGGCATAGGTGAAGGTGCCGCCGAGGGCCAGCAGCCCGCCGCCCACCAGCGCGCCCCCGTCGGCCCCGGAGCCCGCGCCGTCCCCGGCGGGGGCGTCGGCCAGGGCGTATCCGCAGGCCGCGAGCACGGCCAGCACCGTGCCCATGACCTTGCGCCGCGTGGAGGGCTCACGAAAGGCGACGATCCCGATCACGAAGGTGATGCAGGGCAGCAGGGAGACGATCAGACCGACCCGGGAGGCCCCGATGACGCCGGTCCCGAGCAGCGTTCCGGAGTAGTACGCGAAGAAGCCGAGGAAGGCCAGCAGCAGCACGCCGCCGACGCGGGCGGTCGCGGCCCGCACCTGGGGCCGCGACCGCGGGTACAGCAGGGCGATGACGGTGATGACGACGAAGCTGGCCGCGGTCCGGCCGGCCGCCACCAGCAGCGGCGGGGCCCCGTCGACCAGGTGCCCGGCGAGCACCCAGCCGGCCGCGAGCAGGGCGACCATCAGCACCGACAGGACGGGCACCACAAGGCGCCCTCCGGGATCCTTTCCGGGACCGACTCCGGCGCCGCCTCCGGCGCCGCCTCCGGGGTCTCCTCCAAGGCGTCCGCCGGGGTGGCCGCCGGGGTGGCCGCCGGGGTGGCCGCCGGGGTGGCCTCCCCGGCCGGCGGCCGGCCGGGGAGCGGCCCTCACCATTCCGCCCGCTCGAACTCCAGCGCCGGCATCCGGTCCAGCCCCTGCTTGGCGCGCAGCAGGACCCGCTGGTCCTCGGTGAAGGTGTACCGCCGACGGGGGGTGCAGGCGGAGGTGACCGGGCCGGCCTTGACGGGCTCGGGCGCGGGCAGGTACCGGCGGACCAGTTCCCTGGCCGCCGCGCGGTACTCGTCGTCGGTCGTGACCTCCGCCTCCAGCGCCTCGACGGTGGCGACGAACGCGCGCAGCGCGTCGATCGCCTTGGCCCGGTCGAAGCGCAGCAGGCCGCCGTCGGCCGGGGACCCGGCCAGCGCACCGTGCTCGCGCAGCCAGGAGTAGAGGAGGACCCCGGTGCCCGAGTCGAAGTTGCGGGTGGCGTCGTCCGCCTGCGGATAGCGGAACACCCGCTCCAGCAGGATCATGTCGATCTGCTCGGCGGCGAACGGCACGACACCGCTGTCGGCACAGGCCAGCACGGTCTTGGCGTCGACCTTGATCTCCTCCAGCAGGCCGACGAACCAGTTCATCTTCAGCGAGATGTGCTGGTCGAACGGCCACAGCCCCTGGTAGTGCATCGAGTCGTGCAGATAGCCCCAGATGGCGCGGGCCTCGAAGCACACGTCGGGGTCCAGCCCCGTGGACGCGCGCGGCAGGGACTCGGGAGTCAGGACGGCCGCCGCTCCGGGCAGCGCGTACGTCTCGTGGATCTTCCGCATCTTGTTGTAGAAGAACATGGCGTATGGCTGCTCGGTGATCTTGTCGTGAGCGGCCACGTTCTCCGGGAAGAACACCAGGCAGTTGCCCTGCCGGAAGCCCGCGCTGCCGGTGATCAGCAGCAGCGACTGGCAGTTGTTCCGGGGATGCGGATACGCCTGGGCCAGCTCCGGCAGCGCGGCGGGCTCCTTGCGCAGGGCGAAGAAGCAGTCCAGCCGCTTGCCCACGGGCGGCGCGCTGTTGGTGCTCTGCAGCGGGGCGAGGAAGAAGACGGCGGAGCCGTCCTCGGGCACGGGCAGGGCGTCCCGCGAGCGGGCGAAGTGCGGACGGGTCGCGAGGCCGGCCGCGAGCCAGTCGTCGACGTCGGCCGCCAGGGCGGTGGCCTGCTCGTCCCGTCCGTGCCGCGTGTACCAGGCGCACGCCTCGTCGCGGATCCGGCCGAGCAGGGCGTCGTCCTCCGCGGTCGCGCCGGGCACGGTCCCGTCGTCCGTCTGCCGCCGCCGGAATCGGTCGACGTCCGGTATGAGGGACCTCGTGAGTTCGTCGGCGTCGGCCAGCAGCTCCGGGGGGACCGGAGCGGCGGCGGTCGCAGGGGCAGTCGCAGTGGTACCGATCGTGGTGGTGGCAGCGGCGGTGGCCGTGGTGTCGGTCACAGGGCCGCCCCCGCCGGGAGCAGCCGCTGGTCGTCGCCGACACCGACCGCCAGAACCTGGTGGACGGTGAACACCATCGGGACGGCGCCGAAGTCCCGCACCACGCGCAGTCCGTGGTTCCGGGCCGCGACGATGGTGGTGATGCAGCCCTCGACACGGCCTTCGGCGCACTCGATGGCCGCCCGGGAGTTGCTCAGCACCTCCCGGATCTCCGTACCGGCGGGCACGAGGCCCGTGGGCGCCGGGTGCGAGGCGACCGTGGCGGGCACGTCGGCCCCGCGGGTGGCGAGCACCATGTTGTGCGTCGGCATGATGAAGCTGTCGACCATGTGCAGGCGGTGCAGGTTGCCGAACACCAGGGTGTGTAACGCCGGATAGACGGCGCAGGCGACCAGCGCGTGCTCCCCGTCGTCGGGAACGGCGTCCAGCGCGGTCTCGATGGAGGAGTGCAGCTCCACCGTCCCCCGCACTCCGCGCCGTCGCAGCCATTCGTGGGACGCGGCTTCCAGATTCGTGCCGCGCGGGCCGAGTGTGTGCAGGTGCCGGACATGGTCCGCCCCGCTCTTCGCAAGCCTCATGAGCTCCCCCGTGAGTATCGGTGCCGGACACGCACGACCGCATCAGGTGCCGGCCGTGCAGAGGTCTCGAACAGAAGAACATGCTCCAAAGGAGTGATCAAGCCATTACAGACAGGCCCTCGTGTCGCATGTCCCGTGTCTCACCTTCTCGCCTTCTCGGGGCCCGGAAGTCGGCCGAAAGCCATCAGTGGGCCGCCTCGGGGTATCCGAGCCGGGGACGGAGCAACTCCCCCGACTTGAACGGAGGCAGGCATGCCGCTTACCTTTCGCAAGAGCTTTCGGATCCTTCCGGGAGTGCGGCTGAACATCAACAAGCGGTCCTGGTCCATCACCACCGGCAGCTCGAAGGGCCCCCGGTACACCCGGAGCAGTACGGGACGTCGTACGACATCGGTGGATTTGCCCGGCCCCTTCGGATGGCGTCGCACCCGCCGGACCAGGGGACACTGACGTCACGTCACCCGAATGGACCCCCCAAGAGGTGCCATCTCATATCTGAGATAGCCTCGACCCCATGGCAGACGACTACCTCGTACGCATCGGCAAGCTCATCCGCGACGCCCGTCAGCACCGGGGCTGGACGCAGGCACAGCTGGCCGAGGCGCTCGGCACCAGCCAGAGCGCCGTCAACCGCATCGAGCGCGGCAACCAGAACATCAGCCTTGAGATGATCGCCCGGATCGGCGAGGCCCTCGACAGCGAAATCGTCTCCCTGGGCTACGCCGGACCGATGCACCTGCGCGTGGTGGGCGGCCGGCGTCTGTCCGGTGCCATCGACGTGAAGACGAGCAAGAACGCGTGCGTGGCCCTGCTGTGCGCCTCGCTCCTCAACCGGGGCCGCACCGTGCTGCGCCGCGTCGCCCGCATCGAGGAGGTCTACCGCCTCCTCGAGGTCTTGAACTCCATCGGCGTGCGCACCCGTTGGATCAACGACGGCGTCGACCTGGAGATCGTGCCGCCCGCCGAGCTGGACCTGGACGCCATCGACGCGGACGCCGCCCGCCGCACCCGCTCCATCATCATGTTCCTCGGCCCGCTGCTGCACCGCATGGACCGCTTCAAGCTGCCCTACGCGGGCGGCTGCGACCTCGGTACGCGCACCATCGAGCCGCACATGATCGCGCTGCGCCGCTTCGGCCTGGACATCGCCGCGACCGAGGGCCAGTACCACGCGATGGTGGACCGCTCCGTCAGCCCCGCCCGCCCGATCGTGCTGACCGAACGCGGGGACACGGTCACCGAGAACGCGCTCCTGGCCGCCGCCCGGCACGACGGCGTCACCGTCATCCGCAACGCCTCCTCCAACTACATGGTCCAGGACCTCTGCTTCTTCCTGGAGGCGCTGGGCGTCAAGGTCGACGGCATCGGCACCACCACCCTCACGGTGCACGGCGTGCCCACGATCGACGTCGACGTGGACTACTCCCCCTCCGAGGACCCGGTCGAGGCGATGAGCCTGGTGGCCGCCGCCGTCGTCACCGAGTCGGAACTCACCGTCCGCCGCGTCCCCATCGAGTTCCTGGAGATCGAGCTCGCGGTCCTGGAGGAGATGGGCCTCGACCACGACCGCACCCCGGAGTACTTCGCCGACAACGGCCGTACGCGCCTGGTGGACCTGACCGTGCGCCCCTCCAAGCTGGAAGCGCCGATCGACAAGATCCACCCGATGCCGTTCCCCGGCCTGAACATCGACAACGTCCCGTTCTTCGCGGCCATCGCGGCGTCCGCCCAGGGCCAGACCCTCATCCACGACTGGGTCTACGACAACCGCGCCATCTACCTGACCGACCTCAACCGCCTCGGCGGCCGCCTCCAGTTGCTTGATCCGCACCGCGTCCTGGTCGAGGGCCCCACCCGCTGGCGCGCCGCCGAGATGATGTGCCCGCCGGCCCTCCGCCCGGCCGTGGTCGTCCTCCTGGCGATGATGGCGGCGGACGGCACATCGGTCCTGCGCAACGTGTACGTCATCAACCGCGGTTACGAGGACCTGGCGGAACGGCTGAACTCGATCGGGGCGCAGATCGAGATCTTCCGGGACATCTGACCGACGGCTGCCGCCGCACCCAATGCGATCTGCACGAATGCGGGTCTGGAAGGGGTGCGGCGGCGCCTCTGGGACTTCTCTGCGACTTCGGGTCGGGGCCGGGCTGTTCCCGGTTGCTTGAGAGCTACCGAAGACGGCGTCCACGGCGGCGCTGCCACGTGCGCCCGCGCGGGGCAGGACGGCGAACCGTCTTCTACGCAGGCTCGACGCTCGCCCCCGGTCTGTCCCTGCCCCGCATCCGGGACCGGTTCGACGCGACTGACGACGCGGTGGCGTCGGACAGCGCCCATCATCAGGACCATCTCCCGCAGCGGCCCACACCGTCCGCCGCCCGGCGCACTGCCACACACGCGGCACGGGCGGCCCTGCTCGTTATCGACCACGGCGAAAGACGAGCACAAGCTGGCCCCTACCAGTCGGCTACCGATGCCCTACGGTCACGTCGACCCCTCACCCGAACAAGACCAGTCTCCGGTCCACCCACCGCACAACCCGGACTACAGGGACGGCGTGGTCGATGAACGCGACGACGTCTTCGGGGGATGCCGGGGCGGAACTGGCGGTAGTGCCCGGTGGTTTCCGGTGAACCGGCTCATGTGGGCCGCCGTCCTGTGAGGTGCTGGATGGATGTAGCTGACGGTTGCCGCCGGTCCTCGTGTTGGACTGCCTCCCGCCGCATCGCTGCTACGGTCGCGTGTATGACGCTCTCGGTCTCCACGGGTCAGGCTGTTGACCTACGGGTGCAGCCGGTTGACGAGGTTCTTGATCGCGTCGCGCGGTCTCTCCAGGTGCGCCTGCTCCCGGACACGGTGGTGCGCAAGCGCCGGTCCGTGGGAGCCCGGACAGACCGCGATACCTGGGTCCGGGTCGAGCGGCGCTCGCCCGACAAGATCGCCGATCAAGGGTGGAACGGCACCGAGTGTGCCGCCCGTCTGGAAGGCGTCGCCCAGCCGACATGGCAGGGGTGTGTGGTCTGGCGGGACGCGGATGGACCGGTGATGTGGCGGGCCGACGAAACCGGCCTCCTGCCGGCCGCTCCCGTCGGAAGCGCCGTCTTGAGCGAAGCGCCGGAACTGCCGGATGAGTGGTGGGAGGCGTTGAACGCCTCGCTTGACGCGCTGGCGGCTCACAGGACGAGGCGGGTCGCCACACCGGAGACCGACACCATCACCCAGGAACTGGTCACCGAGTCCATCCGAGGTGCCTTCTCCGGCGACTTCGATACGGCCGTCCAGCGATGGGTGCCGGCCCATGCGGACCTGAACTGGGCCAACGTGACCGCTCCGGTGTTCAGTCTCTTCGACTGGGAGGACTGGGGGAACGCACCGCAGGGGCTGGACTCCGCCTCACTGTGGGCGAGTTCGCTTGCCGTCCCCGCTCTGGCCGATCGCGTACGGCAGGAGCGCCAGCGCGACTTCGAGAGCCGGGACGGCAGGCTGATGACGTTGTTCGCCTGCTCGAAGATCCTCGGGCCGTACGCACATCCGAAGGACCCTCGGCTGGAACCCGCGCGGCGCATGGCCGAGCAGGTCATCGAGGAGCTTCAGGCGGGCTGACCCTGCGAGCGGTCACGAAGGAGTCTTCGGTACTGCTGGATGGTCCGCTCCTCGACTTCGCCGGTCAGGGCGCCGACGAGTTCGCCCAGATGGGTGGGTTCGTCGGTGCCCACCGCAACGGAGCCAACCCGTGGGAGGTGGTAGGCGGTCCGGAAGGCTGCCTGTACGCGGGAGAGTCGGCTGCTGTCCCGTAGGAAGGCGCGCGGGTCGATCCTGGCCCACACCGGGGCGCTGACGCTGCCTCCGAAGGGGCTCATCCCCCACACCGCACCGTCGCCCAGGTCCCATGCCTTGATGAGGACATCAGCGGCATCGAGCGTTCCGACTCCGACCAACAGGCCGGCGCGGACCATGAGGATCGACGGCTTCGGTGCGGTCGGGTCGATCAGGTTCAGCAGCGGTGACGGGTTCCAGGAGGCGACGCCCCAGGCGGCGCACAGCCCTTTCGCCGCAGCGTCGTCGAGGGCGGTGCACGCCTGCGCCAGCACGTCTCCGCCATGCGGGGCGCCCTCACGGAGCGAGTGTTCCGGGTTGTGCAGGAACACCAGGTCGGGCGCCCGCCCGAGGTCCTCGGCTGCCTGTTCCACCGCCGCGCGCAGTCGTACGGGCTCCAGGCAGTGCTCCCCGCCGTCCGGCCCCGGGAAGTATCCGACCTTCGTGGAGACCGTGAACTTCGGCAGCAGATCACCGGCCGTCCGCGCCAGGATCCGATGCGAGCGGAAGCTGAGGTAGTTGGTGCTGGTGTCGAGCGCGGTGACACCGAGATCAAGCGCTCCGGTCAGGAGACGGCGCTCGTGACGAGACCGGTGTAGCCCGAGGACAACTCGGGTGTCAGCACCGCGCACAGCTCCTCCTTCACCAGGATCTCGGCCAGCTCCATCACTTCGGCCCCGACGACGGCCGCCGCCCGCTCCAGCAGGACCGGCCTGCCGCTCAGCAGCGTCCGCAGCGCGGGCAGGGCCTTGACCGTGAGGATCAGCTTCTTCCCTGCGGCCACCACGTCAACGGTCTCCCCGTTCTCCATGACCCGGGGAGGGAAGTGGGTGGTGCACACCACGCCGTCGAGCGGCCCGAGGATGTCGAGGAACGGCACGTGGCGCGGCAGCGCCGTCTCCTGCTCGTACGCGGTCAGGAAGTCGACCGGGGAGCGTTCGCCGACCAGCATGGTGGCGGCCTCGGTCAGGGCCTCGCTGTCGAGTCCGTGCCAGCGGTCCAGGTCGTGCCGGAAGAGCTCGTGTTCGCGGCACCGGTCGGCCAGCCAGGCGAGCCAGCTCGCTCCGGTGCGTTTGGTGATGCCGAACGTGACGTGAAGGCTCGTTCCCGAGCCGCTGCCGGTCCGGGTCGCCTGATGCCAGTGCCCTCGGGGGATGTGCATGACGTCGCCGGCCTTCAGGAGGCCGGACCAGATGATCTCGTCGCTCGGGGTGTTGTTGGGGTCGGAGTCCCGGTACATGGGGACCTTGCGCGAGGTCGAGCGCACCTCCCATTCCTTCTGGCCCGCGAGCTGCACGATCACGACATCGTGGTCGTCCCAGTGCAGGGGGAAGCCAGCGGCGTCGTTCGTCGTCAGGTACGCGTTGACCTGCACGCGCTCGTGGGACCACCACTGCAACGCCCGGCACGCGACCTCCATCGTCGGATCGAAGACGTTGGCCTGGTCGAGGATGAGCGTCGCGCCTTCCCGCAGGAGCCTTCCGAGGCTGCGCATGTTGACCATGGGGATGCTCTGGCCCCGGGGGCTGACGCTGTCGGTGTAGTAGACGGCCGGGTGCACCTCCTCGCCCTTCTGGAAGCACCGGAACTGCGGGCGGTTGAGGCTCCTGCGCATCGCGATGTCGAGCAGGCGGTTCGGAGTCAGAAGGCGGGAGACGAGTGCAGGATCGTCCATACTCCCCCGCACGAAGCCCTTGCCCAGCTCCTCCGCTCCGCTCCATCCGATCGCTGTCTCGATGGCGCCGATCAATCGATGTTCCATCGTTGCGTCCTCCATGGGTTCGACCACGTGATGCGGACACGGTGGGGCCGGCACGGCCAGTCGTGCCGGCCCCACCGCTTGGTGCCTACTCGCTGTCGTGCAGGTTGCCGTCGCCGCCCGGCCACGGTGCGTCGCCGGAACTTCCGGCGTTGTCGGACCGGAGGCTGTCGTACCGGTCGTGGACGGCGGTCAGCTCTTCCACCGCCACCAGGAGGCCGCTTGGGGCCGGAGGCGGTGTCGTGCGCTCTGCCACCTCGTACTCCTTCCTCTTCGGTTCTCCCGCCAGGGCTCCGGCGGGAGGTGGTGGCCGCCCCACGGTCGTGGGAGAAGCGGATTTCCGTGGGGCGGCGGTCATTGGGCGACGCGATGAGCCGCCGCGCTACACCGGCGGCCGGGCAACCCGGCCGTTCATCGGCAGGACGTCCGCGTCCTGGCGCATGTTGGTCTCCAGGACCCGCTGGTCCAGTTCGTACAGACACGCGCGGCAGGCGTAGAGGGCCGCGTGCATACCGCTCGACCGGACGGGACCGATCCACGTCACCTCGACGTCGTCACGTCCACACCACAGCCAGCACTCACCACGCGCCTGCCATTCATGGCGGTCCCACAGGGTGTAGGCGGTGGGCTCCCCTGTGACGGGGTCGATGTCGCGGCGGGTGGGCCGGAACACCACATCGGGACCAGAAGGCGGAGCCGCTCGTACTGCGTGCCGCCCCATCACGCGACTGCCAGGGTGAGCGACTTGGACTCGGCTACGGCTCCACGCTTCGGTCTCAATGCGAATAACCTGCGCAGAACGGCAGCGCGGATGGCAGGCGCCGCCGTGGGAAGCACGATCTCCGCCCATACGCGCTTCCCGTGACCGGAGGGTTCCCAGGCACACCGCGCCGCAAGAAGGCCGACCAGCGCCAGGCCGCGCCCGCTCTCGTCGTCGGCTTGGGCACAACCCATTTGCGGAGCCGACGGATTGCCGTCGAGGACGTCGATCACCAAGCGACCAGGCCGGTGGTACAGCGCAATGGTGACCGGCCCCTCCCCGTGGACCACGGCGTTGGTGATGAGCTCGGAGGCGACGAGACGGATGGCGTCGACTGTCTCCTCGTCCAGCGGCACACTCCACGTACGCACCTTGTCGACGACTATGCGCCGGGCGAGGGGCACTTCCCGTTCCGTACCCGCAAGGACGAACCGATGGACGAGCGTGGGCATGGCGGACGCCTCCGAAGACTGGAGAGCGACTCCATCCCCGACGGTGATGCGGGAATGGAGCCGCCGATTCGAGGAGCCGTTCCGAGAGCGAGCGCCCTGGGCGTGCCCCACGGACGGCTGATACTCAGTCAACGGCGCCAGCTCGCACGTCGGAACGTTTCCAGGGGGTTTCTCCTCCGGAAGACGCCCTCCCCGTACACGGACACGGGAAGTAGCCTCCCAACTACGCCGTGAGGGGATGACAGGAGTGATGACGTGCCTGGTGAGCCGTTAGCAGTTCATCCGCTGAGCTTCGTCCTCCAGACGCGCGGGTGGGGGAAAGCCGAATTCGCCCGGCTCATGCAGAAGCACGGGAGGGCGCTGGGGATCCCCCTGGGGACCAACCGGACGACCGTATGGAAGTGGGAACAGGGACAGGAGCCGGACGCGGATGCCCAGCGTGTCCTCGCCGACCTGCTGCGTGTCCCGGACGAACAGGTGCGCGCGGAAGGATGGCCCCGGTGGCTCCCCGTTTGGGAGGTGACGGGGCTCACCGCTCCCTGGACCGAGGCCGGTACGGTCGAGGCGCTGTCCGATCTGGTGGGGAGTGGCCGCATGGATCGCCGGGGCTTTCTCACCATCACCGGCACCGCCTTGGCGGGGCTCGCGGCGAGTTGGGTGGACGCACCCTCCGCCTTCGCCTCGGCGTTGGGCGGTGACCGGGTCACGGACACGATGGTCTCGACGATCGAGCAGCGCATCTGTACCCTCCGCACGCTCGACGACCAGCTCGGAGGCGCTCGGCTTCTGGAGCAGGCACGCGGTGATCTCGCCCTGGTCACCGGTCTCCTCAGCGGTGGGCGGTACACCGACAGGGTCCGCCTCCGCCTGTACGCGCTGGCGGCCCGAGTGTCACACCTCACCGGCTGGATGGCCTACGACGCCGGCCTGCGATCCGCCGGCCAGCGCTACTACGTCGGCGCTCTGCGCAGCGCCCGTACCGCCGGGGACGACGCCTTCGGCACCTTCATTCTCGCGGAGATGGGAGTGCACGTCTCCGAGGCCGGACGCACCGCCGAGCGGGTCGACCTCATCTCGACCGCCATCGACAACGCTCCCCACTCGCTGTCGTCCCGCACCCAGACCTTCCTCTACCTGCACAAGGCCGAGGCGCTGTCACGCGACGGCTACCACCGCAAGGCCGGAACGGCACTGAACCGCGCCGCTTCCCTCTGGGAGCGTGACGCGGCGGAGGAGAACCCGGACTGGCTCGACTGGTTCGGCGAGGGGCAGTTGAGGTCGACCGAGGGCAAGGTCCTGTTGCGCTCCGGGCAGGTGGAGCGCGCGACGAGTTCCCTGGAGACTTCCGTGGCGAGCGCGGCTCCCCGGGACAAGGCCGTACGGTCCAGCCGCCTGGCCGAGGCGCGACTCGCCGGCGGTGACCTGGAGGGAGCGCTGGACGCCGCGAACTACGGCGCCGGACTCCTGGAAGACAGTGTCAGCTCCGTACGGGCTCTGGACCGCCTGAAGGAGTTCTCCGCGCGGCTCGAACCGCACATATACGTGCCTTCTGTCCGCGAGTTCCGCGAGCGCCTGCAGGAACTACCCGTCGTCGTCTGACAACCATCGTCTGGACACCAGGGCGAGCCCACCTCGCCGGGAAGAGCGGCCGAACTGCCAGGATGAACGGCATGACGACGATCGACGGTGAGGTGGCACCCGGATTCGAACCGGTGCGTGAAGCGTTCACGGCGAACTTCGCCCGGCACGGCGACATCGGCGCAGCGGTGTGCGTATACCGGTACGGCCGGCCGGTGGTGGACCTGTGGGGCGGCGTCGCCGACCCCGAAACCGGTCGTCCGTGGACGCGGGACACGCTGCAACTGGTCTACTCGGCGACCAAGGGTGCGACCGCGACCGCGGCGCACATGCTGGCCGAGCGCGGCGCGCTGGACCTGGACGCGCCGGTGGCGAAGTACTGGCCGGAGTTCGCTTCGAACGGCAAGGCGGACATCCCCGTGCGCTGGCTGTTGTCCCACCAGGCCGGCCTGATCGCGCTAGACCAACCGGTCCCGCTGAACCAGGCGTTGACCTGGCATCCCATTGCGGCGGCACTGGCCGATCAACGCCCCGTGTGGACTCCGGGCACGGCTCACGGGTACCACGGCCGGACCTGGGGCTGGCTGGTCGGCGAGGTGATCCGCCGAGTATCCGGCCGCTCGCCGGGCCGCTTCTTCGCCGACGAGATCGCCGCCCCCCTCGGGCTGGATTTCTTCATCGGATTGCCGGCAAGCGAGCGCGACCGGGTCAGCCGCATGGTGTACCGGCGGCCGGACGTCGACCTCACCACCGTGCCCACCGAGTCGCTTCCCGAAGAACTCCGCGAACAGGTCGCCGCCTGGCGCGACCCGAACTCATTCAGCAACAGAGCGTACGCGGTCACCGACCCCGCCGAGATCGATTTCGATTCACCGGAGGTGCAGGCCGCGGAACTCCCGGCCTCCAACGGCATCGGCACCGCACGCGCACTCGCGCGCATGTACGCTGCGCTGATTGGCGAGGTGGACGGCGTGCGCCTGCTCATCCCGGAAACCCTGGCGTCAGCGATTAAGGAGCAGGCCAGCGGACAGGACAAGGTAATGGTGATCCCAAGTCGATTCAGCGCCGGGTACATGCTGACCACCGAGGCCAACCTCATGACCGGTCCGAACGCCTTCGGCCACACGGGACGAGGCGGCTCACTCGGCTTCGCCGACCCGGAGCACGGCATTGCCTTCGGTTACGTGATGAACCACATCATCGGTGGAGCCGACGATGTGCGTGCGGCATCCCTGATCGACGCAGTACGAAGGTCACTGGCGTAACCGATTCGCCCGGGCGTGCAGGACGTCCATGAAGTCCTTTACTAAGCGCCGTCCTGGCAAATCTTTCCGTTTCCGGCATGCCCAGCCTGAGAGCACGCCGGAAGAGAGCGATGGTGAGCATATGACTCACGTAACTCCGGTGATCTTGAATGCGGCCCAGAACAGGGGGTTTTCGGCGACCTGTTGATCGAGGTGACTTCGCCAGTCCGGAAGCATCGCGTCGATGGTTGATTCGGCGGCGAACACCGGGCCTTCCTCGGAGGACGCTCGCCACCGATGTCTACGCAGGTAGCGGATGGTGTCGGTGTAAGCAGTGTGGGAGTCCGCGCCGACGCTGAGGTGTGCGTGGAGCACAGCTGAGAACACGACGCCTTGCAGGTCAGTGATGTCCCACAGGGTGGAGATGACCGCTTTCGCACCGCGGGCGATAAACGCGGACTCGATGCTGCGCAAGGTCTGCACAGTACGACCGGTTCCTTCGTGCGTGCCCGTTCTGCAAGCGTTCAGGACGATCAGGTCGACACTGGAGAAGAATCCGTCAGCGAGGACCCCGCTGGAAGTGAGCATGGCCGCCCCGAGTGAACCGCCGTGCAGAGCGAGTCCGGCAGCCCAGCGATTCGGCTGTGTGAGGCCGTGTGCCGCGACGTGAACGATCCGGGCCATGGACATCATGTGCAGAGCGCGGGCCGGGGTCGCCTCCTCCTGCGTGAGAACTTCCACGCTGTCGTGGAGACCGGCGATCACGTCGGCTTCGTACAGTGGCCCGCCGATCAGCTCGAGGCCGGGGAGGTGACCACCGCCGTGTGCCACCACCAGCACCTCGACCACGGCCGCATGCCGCTGGGAACTCTCGATGGCAGACACGAGTCGAGCCGTAGGGGCGTAGACCACCTGCTCGAAAGCATCGATCAAGGTGGAGGTGCGTGCGCTGTCGAGCGGAGCTGCGTGGAGGGGCAGTAGCTCCAGCGGAGCCGTGGGGCTGAGCACCAACCGACGGACTTCATGGGGTGCGGCCGTCTCGATGATGGCTTGTGCCGGCCCACCGCACTCGGCGACCAACTGCTCCAGGTAGTCGTGCCACACACGTCGAGGGTGATCCGGTGCTTGCCGTGTCCATTCATCGACCGCGCCGGCGAGAGGTACGAGGGGAAACTCCTCGCACGTAACCAGATCGAAGTGCGAGTGGCCCGCACGGCTCCGGCACACCGCGAGCTGAAGGGTTCCGTACCGGTTGATGAGGTGGACGAACGCTGTTTGTTCGTCCACAGAGGGCTTGTCGGAGCGGTCACTCCATCGCGCCTTGCCGTTCCCTCGCCCCGTGGCCGCTCGAAGGAGTTCCAGAGTGCGCTGCCTGGCCTCGGCAGCGGCTTTCAGCTCCGCGTCTTCATCCGGTGGGCTTTTCCTGTCGAGCAAGCCGACAGCGCGCCGAGAACGTACCCAGGCAAGGTGACGTGCGGCTTCCATGAAGGATTCGTAGTCAGCGACGTCGGACTCCAGGGCGAGCTCGTCATGGATGTCCTCACCCTTCGCGATCTCGCAGATCTGGAAGGCGACCTCTGCGGCCTGTTCGTGGCCCTCAAGGGCGATCTTCTGCCTTATCGTCTGCGTCTCGTCCCCGACCAGCCTCCGGAGCGCTGCGATCGCGGCTTCCTCGGCCCGGGCGCGCACCTCTTCCGGCAGATCGATCCGAATGCTGCCCACGGCCCCGAGCTCACCGTCGCCGACAAGCCGGACGACGCTGAGGCGGGCGTAACCAACAATCGCAAGGTGCAGGAGCTCCCAAGCGTGCTCGACCCAGGAGAGGGAGTAGGTGTACGGGACCCGGAACGGAGGGTCGGGGTCGGCCGGAAGCGTGGGGAACTCGAACCACAGCCTCAGACCGTCACCGTAGTCCTCAAGTCCGATGCCATACCGCGTTGGCGGCTCCATCAACATCCGCACGGCCGCCATATGCGTGTCCGTCTCCACTGTGGCCAGCCAGACGGGGTGAGGACCTGCCTGTTTGTGGAAGAAGCGGGTTCCGCATGTAATGATTTCCTCGGCCATCCAGTCGGGCACTGGGTCGTTCTGGGCGACGGAATCCGGCTGCCACAATAGAGCGTCATCTGATTCCAGTTCGGCTCGATGCATGCCCCAGCCCGCCCGAAGGCACTCCTCGACGTACCGTTCATCGTCCGTCATGGGCACGATCAGCTTGAGCTCATGCGCCGTCAGGTGAGATGTCAGCTGACCCATCTGGGCGTCCCACGCGTCGAGGTCCGTGCGTAAACCCGTCAAGAGCTCTGGTGAGAGGTCCGTGACGCGCTGCACGGTCTCTTCCAGATCGACGCGGTGGTGCCAGCGCTTCACGACCTCCGTGAGGTCCGGTCGGTCATCCAGCCCCGGCCTGGTGCCCAGAAAAGCATCAGGGAGAGTGATCTTCATCAAGCCTCTGGTGACGAGGAACTCCGCGCACGCCTTCGCCGTTCCGGTGGCGGACTCGTGCAGGAGATCCGGGGGCAGGTAGGCGAAGGGATCCACCACGTTGTTCAGGGCGACGTCGACAAGCAGGTCGTCCTCAAGGCACCAGACTGCTGTGAGCTCGTCGCGGACTTTCTCGCGTGAGTTCGTAGACAGTCGGCGTCCCGCCCACAACTCGATCAGCAAGGCATGCAGTCTGCCCACGTCCCACCAGCGTTCCCACGGCGCCCCACCCCTACGAACCGTGCGCAGGACAGGCATGACGAGGTCGCGGGCCACCACTGATTCGGGCGCCCCTGGGACGACGAGGCCGGTCGATCGGAGGCGATCGCCGATGGTCCGCGGAGAACTGCACCCGATGTCCTCCGTGGGGATGCGGGTCAGCACGGTGGCAAGCGTCAGTTGATCATTCGCGACCCACGAGGGGAACATGTCGGAACGGCAAGTCTCGGGTCTGAGTCCGTGGCAGACCCGAGCTGCGAGACTGTCGACCCACGTGGTGCGTATGCGAAGCAGATGGTCCCGCATCAGTTGTCCCGGCCTCCCCGACAGTGAGCAGTCGCTACGCAAGTATGTCTGCGGTACCCGCAAGTCATCGCGGAATCAGGGAACATCAGGCCACCAGGTCGCGAGGATCCTGCACCCGCCGTTCGGAAGGGCATACGACGATGCCGCACGCGCCCACCACGGTCACCCAGGTCGTGATCGTTCTTCTTCTGGTGCTCCCCGGCGTGACCTACCAGTTCGTCCGCGAACGCGCCCGCGGTCCGGTCCCGGGTCACAAAGACATCGGAGAGCGCATACTCCGAGCCGTCACCGCGGGCATCGCCCTCAACGCCCTGTACGTCGTGCTCGCCGGCCCGTGGTTGGTGCGTCTCGTCTACGACCGTCGCCGGGGCTGGCTGACCGGCGCGGCCGACAACCCTCGCATCACCGCGCTGACGGCGGCAACCCTGTTGATCGTGGTGCCGGCCGCTGCCGCCTGGCTCACCTCCTGGCTGGGCTCTCGTGGAAGCCGGTCCACCTACGACCCGACCCCCACGGCCTGGGACAAGGTCTTTCAGCGTCGGAGCCACTGTCTGGTACGCGCCCGCATGAAAAGCGGCCTCTGGGTGGGCGGGTATTACGGGGAGAGGTCCTACACCTCCGGCTACCCGGAAGCCGCAGACCTGTACCTGCAGACCACATGGGCCATGTCCGGCGCCGGATCGTTCGAACATCCACTGCCGCGTTCCGGCGGGATCTATATTCGGATGGACGATGTGGAGTTCCTCGACTTCGTCGAGGTACCTCCCGGGCCCGAAGAGGGAGACACGGCAGGTGACCGAGACACGACCGCAGTTGGACCCCAACGGGAAGAGGGGGTACCGGCCCGTCGGCAGTCGGCCCGAGCCGACGCAGGCTCCGCCGACGCCGCCTCCGGTCGCTGAGCCGGACACCGGAACCGGCACGACCGACGAAGAGTGACGCGAGGCGTCCGCCCCGCGGAACCGTCGCGCCTTCACCGCGGCCCGGATCAGGGTTCGCCCGCGTCATCCGGGCTGAGCGGCATGCCCTTCCCTCAGGGCGTGGTCTAGCTTGGCGGGGGCTGCCTGCCCCGGTTCGACCGTGCTGAAAGTGAGGCCTCAGGTGCACATCGCCCCCCTCGGTCCCGACGATCCCGCCGAGCTGGGTGGATACAAACTGCTCGGCCGGATCGGGCAGGGCGGGATGGGCCAGGTGTACCTGGGCGAATCGCCCGGCGGGGAACCGGCCGCCGTGAAGGTGATCAAGCCGTCCGTGGTCGACTCCAAGACACGGACGAGGTTCGCGCAGGAGGTGGAGATCCTCAAGACGATCTGGGACGCCCGGATCGCCGCCCTCCTGGACGCCGACCCGGAGGCGGAGCGCCCGTGGCTGGCGACCGAGTACGTCGAGGGTCTCGACCTGAGCCGGCACGTGGCCGCCCACGGCCCACTCCCCTCGCTGCTAACGGCGGCTCTGAGCGCGACGCTGGCCGAGGCCCTGGCAACCGTGCACCGGCGCTGGCTGGTCCCTTCCGGGATATTTGAGAGCCCCGTCAGTATCAGGTGATGTCTGGTCAAACCTCCCTGAGCTGCATCCATGTACGCTCCCGGGAGGTGCGACCGGGCTTCGCGGGACTCCACACCCGAATCGGAGCACAACATGCCCGCAGTCGGACCGGCGCTGCGCCGGCCCAGCGGCGAGATCGCGGACCGGGCCGGCAGGGCCGCTGTGAACGGTCCGGGGGCTCGGAGAGGAGGACATCGACGTCGTCCGCAACACCCTTGAGCACTCCCAGCCCGGCGGGGAAGCCCTCACCAGGGGTTGTCCGTGTCGTCGAGCACGGGAGCGAAGACATCGGAGAGGCTGCGCCGACGGCAACCGCTCGGCGGGGCCTGCTCCGCATTCCGCAATCACCACGCTGAGCAACTACGCAGAGGCCATATGTTCCATCACTGAACCGTTCCGGGTTCGGTAGGGACTCGATCGTTTGAGAGGATCGAGTCATGGCACGTCCTTCCCCCTACCCGCTTGAGCTGCGCCGTCGTGCGGTGCGGATGGTCGCCGAGGTGCGGCCGGAGTACGGCACCGAGTGGGCCGCGATGAAAGCGGTCGCCCAGAAGCTGGGCATCGGCACGACCGAGACCCTGCGCAAGTGGGTACGGCAGGACCAGATCGATGCCGGCACTCGGCCGGGCACCACGACGGAGGAGTCCGTCGAGCTGAAGCGCCTGAAGAAGGAGAACGCCGAGCTGAAGCGGGCCAACGAGATCCTCAAAGCCGCAGCGTCTTTCTTCGCGGCCGAGCTCGACCGGCCACACACACGCTCGTAGCGTTCATCGACGAGCACAAGGGCCGCTTCGGCGGAGTCGAGCCGATCTGCCGGGTCCTCACCGACCACGACTGCAAGATCGCCCCGTCCACGTACTACGCCCACCACAAACGCCTGACGGCACCCTCGGCCCGCACCGTTCGGGACTCCGAACTGAAGATCTTGATCCAGGAGGCGTACGAGGCCAACTACCGTGTCTACGGCGCCCGGAAGATCTGGCGGCTCTTGAACCGCCAGGATGTCGCGGTGGCCCGCTGCACCGTCGAACGCCTCATGCGCGAGCTCGGCATCGCCGGAGCGGTCCGCGGCAAGAAGGTGATCACCACGATCCCCGACGTGAGCGCACAGCGGGCCCCGGACCTCGTGGACCGTGACTTCGTCGCCCCGGCCCCGAACCGCTGCTGGGTTGCCGACTTCACCCACGTCACCACGTTCGCCGGCGTCGTCTACGTCGCCTTCGTCGTGGACACTTTCTCCCGCCGCATCGTCTGCTGGTCCGCGGCCACTTCGAAGGAGACCCGGCTCGTCCTGGACGCCCTCGAGATGGC
>NZ_JAAGMD010000751.1 GCF_010548465.1 Streptomyces sp. SID14436
GCCCTGCTGGGTGCCTCCGACCGCGGCGCGCTGGAGCAGAAGGCCGCCGAGGCCTCCGGCGACACCTCCGCGACCGTCGCCGCCCTCAGCCACACGGCCTGGCCGTACGTGGCCGCCGCGGGCGGCCTGCTGATCCTGCTGGCCGGGGTGCTCGCCCTGCGCTACGGCCGGCTGTGGCCCGCCATGTCCGGCCGCTACGAGCGGGACGGCACCCCGCGCCCGCGCCGCAGGCCCGCCGCGGTCGACCCCGACCGCCCCGAGGACCTGTGGAAGGCCCTGGACCGGGGCGAGGACCCCACCGGCGCCTGACCCCACGCCTTCCCCGCTCCGCCTCCCGGACTGCCTCCTCGTCCTGCCTCCTCACGGCCGGACGGGGCACCCGGCGGCGGGCGTCCGGCGCGCTGGGAACACCCCCGCTGACGCCGGACGCGCGCGTGCGGGACAATGAGGGCGAGCATCCTGCTCAGACACGTACACAGCAACGAGGAGCAAGCAATGGCGGGCAGCAGCCACGGTCACACCCCGGCCGCCTGGACCGGTGTCATCATCGCCTTCATCGGTTTCTGCGTCGCGGGGACGTTCATGGTGATGGACCAGCCGGCGGGCTTCTGGGCCGGTATGGGCATCGTGCTCCTCGGTGCCCTGGTCGGCGGGATCATGAGCGTGATGGGCATGGGCCAGCCGAAGCACGTCCACCCCGTGCACAAGGTCACCGGCGAGGGCGCGCCGGCCCGCGCCCAGAGCTGAGACACCGCACCACCGCGCCGCCGGGGGCGGGCCGGCACACGCGTGCCGACCCGCCCCCGGCGCGCGTGCCGGGCACAATGCACAGGGTGAACGCCGTCAGCCCGCCCGCGTCCCGCGGCACCGCCGCCCGTCTGGCCGTCCCCGCCGGAGTGCTGGCCGCCGTCGTGGCGGCCTTCGCCTACGTCGGCGCCGTGGACCCCAACGAACCCGGCCACTACCCGGCCTGCCCGCTGCTGCGCCTCACCGGCCTGTACTGCCCCGGCTGCGGCGGACTGCGCAGCGCGCACGCCGTCGTGCACGGCGACCTCCTGACCGCCCTGCAGGCCAACGCGCCCGCCGTCCTCGGCTACGCCGGCTTCGCCGTGCTGTGGACCGTCTGGGTGGTCCACGCCGCCCGCGGGAAGCCGTTGCGGATCGACCCCGGGCCGGTGCTCCTGTGGTCGCTCGGGGCGTTGCTGCTGGTCTTCACGGTTGTCCGGAACCTGCCGTTCGGTGGCTGGCTGCATCCTTGATCGACCGGTGGATGTCCAGCTAGTGGGACCGGCGTCAACCGGATGCGGGGCATACGCCCGGCTGCGGATACCATCGCAGTGACCACCGGTTCCGTCCGGCGGCCCGACCACCGAGGCGGGCACCCCGGCACCCGGAACCAACGCACCGAAGACCACCCGTCAGGAAGGGGGCCGCTCGCGTGAGTGTGCTCGACGAGATCATCGACGGAGTGCGGGCCGACCTCGCGGAGCGGCAGGCGCGCGTCAGCCTCGACGAGCTCAAGGAGCGCGCCGCGAAGGCCCCCGCCGCCAAGGACGGCGCCGCCGCGCTGCGCGGCGACGGCGTCAAGGTGATCTGCGAGGTCAAGCGCTCCAGCCCCTCCAAGGGCGCGCTCGCCGCGATCGCCGACCCGGCCGGCCTCGCCGCCGACTACGAGGCGGGCGGCGCGTCCGTGATCTCCGTGCTCACCGAGGAGCGCCGCTTCGGCGGCTCGCTGGCCGACCTGGAGGCGGTCCGCGCCCGGGTGGACATCCCGGTCCTGCGCAAGGACTTCATCGTCACCTCCTACCAGCTCTGGGAGGCCCGCGCGCACGGCGCCGACCTCGCGCTGCTGATCGTCGCCGCCCTCGACCAGGCGGCCCTGGAGTCCCTCATCGAGCGCGCCGGGTCCATCGGCCTCACCCCGCTCGTCGAGGTCCACGACGAGGAGGAGGTCGAGCGCGCGGTCGACGCCGGTGCCAAGGTCATCGGCGTCAACGCCCGCAACCTCAAGACCCTCGAGGTCGACCGCGGCACCTTCGAGCGGGTCGCCCCCGAGATCCCCGACCACCTGGTCAAGGTCGCCGAGTCCGGCGTCCGCGGCCCGCACGACCTCATCGCCTACGCCAACGCCGGCGCCGACGCCGTCCTGGTCGGCGAGTCGCTGGTCACCGGCAAGGATCCCAAGACGGCCGTCTCCGACCTGGTGGCCGCGGGGGAGCACCCCGCGCTGCGCCACGGGCGGGGCTGACCCCACCGCCAGGCTGCCCCCGATGACCACTGTGCCGACCCCCGCCCGGGACCCGTACGCCCGCCTCGCGCGCGGCTGCCGGCCCCGCGGCTGCCGGGCCCCCGCCCGCCGGGTGCACGGCCGCAGGGTCCGCTACGTCATCGGTGACGAACCCGGGCAGGTCAACGGCATGCGATGGCAGCACCCTGCTCCCCGGGGGAGCGGGGCCGCGCCGCACCAGCGGCCGACGGCCCCGCCCCCACGGCGCAAGCTGCCCCACCCGCACTCACCGTGAGGTTCCGCATGCCCAGCACCTTCTTCATCCCCGACCCCGAGGGCCGGGTCCCCAGCGCCGAGGGCTACTTCGGCGCCTTCGGCGGCAAGTTCATCCCCGAAGCCCTCGTGGCCGCGGTCGACGAGGTCGCCGTCGAGTACGACAAGGCCAAGTCCGACCCCGAGTTCGCCCGGGAGCTCGACGACCTCCTGGTCCACTACACGGGCCGCCCGAGTGCCCTGACCGAGGTCCCCCGCTTCGCCGAGGAGGCGGGCGGCGCCCGGGTCTTCCTCAAGCGCGAGGACCTCAACCACACCGGCTCCCACAAGATCAACAACGTGCTCGGCCAGGCCCTGCTGACCAGGCGCATGGGCAAGACCCGCGTCATCGCCGAGACCGGCGCCGGACAGCACGGCGTGGCCACCGCCACCGCCTGCGCCCTGTTCGGCCTCGACTGCACGATCTACATGGGCGAGATCGACACCCGGCGCCAGGCCCTCAACGTGGCCCGGATGCGGATGCTCGGCGCCGAGGTCATCGCCGTGAAGTCCGGCAGCCGCACCCTGAAGGACGCCATCAACGAGGCGTTCCGCGACTGGGTCGCCAACGTCGACAGCACCCACTACCTGTTCGGCACCGTCGCCGGCCCGCACCCCTTCCCGGCCATGGTGCGCGACTTCCACCGGGTCATCGGCGTCGAGACCCGCCGCCAGCTCCTGGAACGGGCCGGCCGGCTGCCCGACGCGGCCGTCGCCTGCGTCGGCGGCGGCTCCAACGCCATCGGCCTGTTCCACGCCTTCGTCCCCGACGAGGGCGTCCGGCTGATCGGCTGCGAGCCGGCGGGCCGCGGCATCGAGACCGGCGAGCACGCGGCCACCCTCACCGCGGGCGAGCCCGGCATCCTGCACGGCTCCCGCTCCTACGTCCTCCAGGACGACGAGGGCCAGATCACCGAGCCGTACTCCATCTCGGCCGGGCTGGACTACCCGGGCATCGGCCCCGAGCACTCCTACCTCAAGGACTCCGGCCGCGGGGAGTACCGGGCGGTCACCGACGACGCCGCCATGCAGGCGCTGCGGCTGCTGTCCCGCACCGAGGGCATCATCCCGGCCATCGAGAGCGCCCACGCCCTCGCCGGGGCCCTGGAGGTCGGGCGGGAGCTGGGCCCGGACGGGCTGATCGTGGTCAACCTGTCCGGCCGCGGCGACAAGGACATGGACACCGCCGCGCGCTACTTCGGCCTGTACGACACCGACGCCGAGGTCGCCGCCGACGAGGCCGGCGGCACCGCCGAGATCGAGGGGGACGCCAAGTGAGCGGGAACGTGCGGCTGCTGAACGACACCCTCGCCGCGGCGAAGGCCGAGGGCCGTGCCGCCCTCATCGCCTACCTCCCGGCCGGGTTCCCCACCGTGGACGGCGGCATCGACGCGGTCCGGGCCGCCCTCGACGGCGGCGCGGACGTCGTGGAGGTGGGCCTGCCCCACAGCGACCCGGTGCTCGACGGCCCGGTCATCCAGACCGCCGACGACATCGCCCTGCGCGGCGGGGTGCGGATCGCCGACGTGATGCGCACCGTCCGCGAGGCGCACGCCGCCACCGGCAAGCCGATCCTCGTCATGACCTACTGGAACCCCATCGACCGCTACGGCGTCGAGCGGTTCACCGCCGAGCTCGCCGAGGCGGGCGGCGCCGGGTGCATCCTGCCCGACCTGCCCGTCCAGGAGTCGGCGCTGTGGAGGGAGCACGCCGACAAGCACGGTCTCGCCACCGTCTTCGTCGTCGCGCCCAGCAGCAGGGACGCCCGCCTGGCCGAGATCACCGCGGCCGGCAGCGGCTTCGTCTACGCCGCCTCCCTGATGGGGGTCACCGGCACGCGTGAGTCGGTCGGCGCCCAGGCCGAGGACCTGGTGCGGCGCACCCGGGCCACCACCGACCTGCCGGTGTGCGTCGGGCTCGGCGTCTCCGACGCGGCGCAGGCCGCCGAGGTGGCCGCCTTCGCCGACGGCGTCATCGTCGGTTCGGCCTTCGTCAAGCTGATGCTGGACGCTCCCGACGCCGCCGCCGGCGTGGCGGCCGTCCGCTCGCTCGCCGGTGACCTGGCCGCGGGGGTCCGCCGCCGGGCCTGACCCCCGGGAGGGACCCGGGGCCGGCCCGTCCGGTCATACGGATCCCTCGTACGGGTGGACCTGGGACCGGGGAGGCGCGGTGCGCCTCCCCGGTTCGTTCTGCGGGGTGTGAGCGAGAAGAACCGTGACGCGAAGAGGCGCACCGCCCGGGAGCGGCTGGCGGCCGAGCGCGAGAAGCAGAAGGCCGCGGAGAAGCGGCGCCGCACCCTGATCGTGGGCGCGAGCGTGGTCTGTGTCCTGGGGCTGGCGGCGGTGATCGGCGTCGTCGCCGCGAACGCCGGCAAGGACGACGGCAGCGAGTCGGCGGGCCCGGTCGTCGCGCCCTCCGGCGCGCTGGGCAAGGACGGCCTCGCGATCCCCGTCGGCAAGGAGAGCGCCGGGTCCACGCTCACGGTGTGGGAGGACTTCCGCTGCCCGGCCTGCAAGTCCTTCGAGACGGCCTACGGCCCCACCATCCACGAACTGACCGACGCCGGCGAGCTGAAGGTGGAGTACCACCTGGTCACGCTCATCGACGGCAACATGGGCGGCACCGGCTCCCGCGCGTCCGCCAACGCCGCGGCCTGCGCCCAGGACGCGGGGAAGTTCACCGCGTACCACGACGTGCTGTTCGCCAACCAGCCGCCGGAGACCGACGACGCCTTCGCCGACGACGGCAAGCTGATCGAGCTGGCCGGCAAGGTGGAGGGGCTGGACACGCCCGCGTTCCGCAGCTGCGTCGAGGACGGCACGCACAACAGCTGGGTCGTGAAGTCCAACGAGGCCTTCCAGAAGGGCGACTTCTCGGGGACCCCGACCGTCCTGCTCGACGGCAAGAACATCTACCAGGACCAGTCGATGACCCCGGCCAAGCTGAAGCAGCTGGTCCAGGAGGCCAACCAGGGATGACGGCGGCGCGCGGCCCGGCCGGCGGCGCCCGCCGGGCGGCCCCTGTTATGGAGACGTAGCCGGGCCACCCGGCGCGCGGCCGGTCGGGCAGGGTAGCGTCGACCCTGCCATGGAACTTGCCTACATTCCCAGCCCGTCGAGCGGGGTGCTGTACCTCGGCCCCGTCCCGCTGCGCGGCTACGCGTTCTGCATCATCATCGGCGTCTTCGTTGCCGTCTGGCTCGGCAACAAGCGCTGGATCGCCCGGGGCGGGCGGCCCGGGACGGTGGCCGACATCGCTGTCTGGGCCGTCCCGTTCGGCCTCGTGGGCGGCAGGCTCTACCACGTGATCACGGACTACCAGCTGTACTTCAGCGAGGGCCGTGACTGGGTGGACGCCTTCAAGATCTGGGAGGGCGGCCTCGGGATCTGGGGCGCGATCGCGTTCGGCGCGCTCGGCGCCTGGATCGGCTGCCGGCGCCGGGGCATCCCGCTGCCGGCCTACGCCGACGCCGTCGCGCCGGGCATCGCCTTCGCCCAGGCCATCGGCCGCTGGGGCAACTGGTTCAACCAGGAGCTGTACGGGCGGCCGACGGACCTGCCGTGGGCGGTGGAGATCACCTCCTCGGCCGACGGGCGGGTGCCGGGCACCTACCACCCGACGTTCCTGTACGAGTCCCTCTGGTGCATCGGGGTGGCCCTGCTGGTCATCTGGGCCGACCGCCGCTTCCGGCTCGGACACGGCAGGGCGTTCGCCCTGTACGTCGCCGCGTACTGCGTGGGCCGGTTCTGGATCGAGTACATGCGCGTCGACGAGGCCCACGAGATCCTGGGCCTGCGGCTGAACAACTGGACGTCGGTCCTGGTGTTCCTGCTGGCGGTGCTCTACATCGTCCTGTCGGCGCGGAAGCGGCCGGGCCGCGAGCCCGTGGTCGAGCCGGGCGCGGAGGGCGCCGGGACGGGCGAGGACACCGGCGACGAGGACACCCCCGGCGCCGGGGGCGAGAAGACCGTCGAGGACGCGGAGAAGCCGTCCACCGCCGACGCGGGCGGCGACCGGCCGGAGGCCGAGGACGGCTCCGGCGAGCGCGCCGCCTCCGCGGACGAGGCCGACGGCGGTGCCAAGGACGGGGCGGGTTCGGCCAGGAAGAGCTGACCGCCGACCGTACGAGACCGAGGGCGCCCGGAGTGATCCGGGCGCCCTCGGCGTGTGTGCGGGGAGATGCTCCGGGACGTGCTCCGGGAGGGGCCGGGAATCGGCAAAACCGCAGGTTAGCCCAGCCTTTCCTTGCTGGCAGCGGAGTGCGGAGCAGCGTACATTGGGTCATGTCGAAGACTGGAATCTGTCTATGGTAAGCCTGAGTTAACTCCCTGGGGGACGGCATGGCGATCATCGAGACCGAGGCGGCGCTGCACGAGGCGCACCGCGACAACCACACGCACCGGGACGTGAACGGCGGCTGGCTGCGCCCGGCCGTGTTCGGGGCGATGGACGGTCTCGTCTCCAACCTGGCGCTGATGACCGGTGTCGCGGGCGGTGCGGCCGGACAGCAGACGATCGTGCTCAGCGGTCTCGCGGGACTCGCCGCCGGCGCCTTCTCCATGGCGGCCGGTGAGTACACCTCCGTGGCCTCCCAGCGCGAGCTGGTCGAGGCCGAGCTGGACGTCGAGCGGCGCGAGCTGCGCAAGCACCCGCAGGACGAGGAGGCCGAGCTGGCCGCCCTCTACGCTGCCCGCGGGGTCGAGCCGGAGCTGGCCCGGGAGGTGGCCCGGCAGCTGTCGCAGGACCCCGAGCAGGCCCTGGAGATCCACGCCCGTGAGGAGCTGGGCATCGACCCCGGTGACCTGCCCTCCCCGACCGTCGCCGCCGTCTCCAGCTTCGGTTCCTTCGCGCTGGGCGCCCTGCTCCCGGTGCTGCCCTACCTGCTGGGCGCGAGCAGCCTCTGGCCGGCCGTCGTGGTCGCCCTGCTGGGCCTGTTCCTGTGCGGTGCGGTGGTGGCCAAGGTGACGGCACGCAGCTGGTGGTACAGCGGTCTGCGCCAGCTCGCGCTGGGGGGTGCCGCGGCCGGTGTGACGTACGCCCTGGGCGCACTGATCGGTACGGCCATAGGATGATCCGGCTCTCACCTGTGCGCCGAGCCGCACAGGTGAGGTTGTCCTTGGCGGTAGAAGTCGTATTATGCGCGGGCCGCATCAGTCGTTACTCGCTGGTTTCGGCGACGTGACCGCTGGGCATGAGCCGTACGCGTTGTGGGCAATGAGGCCCGCGGCGTGCCTGCGGGGCGGACGAGGAAGCCCGCCCCCACAGCGGGCCGACGCGGACACCGACCTGTCCGACCCGGCCCGCCCCTTCCCACAGCCCCACCGCCGGACGCGGGACCCCGCCGCGGATCCGCGCGACCCTTCCGGGACCCCCAGGGCGAGCAGGCTGTCCGCATGCTGAAACGGAATATCCCGGTCGGCGAGAACCGCTTCATCATGTAATCTGCCTGACATTTCCCACCCCACGCAGAGGGCCAACGTCGTCCCTCGGCACCTGACACATGCCAACAGACGACGACGGGAGAGCCGATGCGTATGCCGCGCCAGCCGTCCCAGCATTCCGGGAACGACCGATCCACCTGGTCGTTCATGGATGCTCGCCCTGCCCCGCAGGGCATGTACGACCCCCGTGACGAACACGACGCCTGCGGTGTCGGCTTCGTCGCCACCCTCACCGGCGAGGCATCCCACACCCTGGTCGAGCAGGCCCTGACCGTCCTGCGCAACCTCGAGCACCGCGGTGCCACCGGATCCGAGCCGGACTCGGGCGACGGTGCCGGCATCCTCTCCCAGGTCCCCGACGCCTTCTTCCGCGAGGTCGCCGGGTTCGAGCTGCCCGAGGCCGGCGGCTACGCCGTCGGCATCGCCTTCCTGCCGGGCGACGGCACCGAGGACGCCGTCGCCCGCATCGAGCGGATCGCCTCCGACGAGGGCCTGACCGTCCTCGGCTGGCGCGAGGTGCCGGTCGCGCCCCAACTGCTCGGCGCCACCGCCCGGTCCACCATGCCGGTCTTCCGCCAGATCTTCGTCACCGACGGCGCGTCCACGGGCATCGCCCTGGACCGCAGGGCCTTCGCGCTGCGCAAGCGCGCCGAGCGCGAGGCCGGCGTCTACTTCCCGTCGCTGTCCGCGCGGACCATCGTATACAAGGGCATGCTGACCACCGGCCAGCTGGAGCCCTTCTTCCCGGACCTGTCCGACCGCCGCTTCGGCTCCGCGATCGCGCTCGTGCACTCCCGGTTCTCCACGAACACCTTCCCGTCGTGGCCGCTCGCCCACCCCTACCGGTTCGTCGCGCACAACGGTGAGATCAACACCGTCAAGGGCAACCGCAACTGGATGCGCGCCCGCGAGTCGCAGCTCATGTCCGACCTGTTCGGCACCGGCAAGGAGCTGGAGCGCGTCTTCCCGGTCTGCACGCCCGACGCCTCCGACTCCGCCTCCTTCGACGAGGTCCTGGAACTGCTGCACCTCGGCGGCCGGTCGCTGCCGCACTCCGTGCTGATGATGATCCCGGAGGCGTGGGAGAACCACGACTCCATGGACCCCGCGCGACGCGCCTTCTACCAGTACCACTCCACGATGATGGAGCCCTGGGACGGACCGGCCTGCGTCACCTTCACCGACGGCACCCAGGTCGGCGCGGTCCTCGACCGCAACGGCCTGCGCCCCGGCCGCTACTGGGTCACCGACGACGGCCTGGTCGTCCTCGGCTCCGAGGTCGGCGTCCTCGACATCGACCCCGCCAAGGTCGTCCGCAAGGGCCGCCTCCAGCCCGGCCGCATGTTCCTCGTCGACACCGCCGAGCACCGCATCATCGAGGACGACGAGATCAAGGCCGCCCTCGCCGCCGAGCACCCCTACGCGGAGTGGCTCGAAGCCGGCGAGATCGAGCTGTCCGACCTGCCCGAGCGCGAGCACATCGTGCACACCCACGCCTCGGTCACCCGCCGCCAGCAGACCTTCGGCTACACCGAGGAGGAACTGCGCGTCATCCTCGCCCCGATGGCCAAGGCCGGTGCCGAGCCGATCGGTTCGATGGGCACCGACTCGCCGATCGCCGCCCTCAGCGACCGGCCGCGGCTGCTGTTCGACTACTTCACCCAGCTCTTCGCGCAGGTCACCAACCCGCCGCTGGACGCCATCCGGGAGGAGCTCGTCACCTCCCTGCGCTCCTCCCTCGGCCCGCAGGGCAACCTGCTGGAGCCGACCGCCGCCTCCTGCCGCAGCGTCGTCCTGCCCTTCCCGGTCATCGACAACGACGAGCTCGCCAAGCTGATCCACGTCAACGCCGACGGCGACATGCCCGGCTTCAAGGCCGCGACCCTGTCCGGCCTGTACCGGGTCTCCGGCGGCGGCGAGGCGCTCGCCGCGCGCATCGAGGCGATCTGCGCCGAGGCCGACGCGGCCATCGGCAACGGCGCCCGCCTGATCGTGCTGTCCGACCGGCACTCCGACGCCGAGCACGCGCCGATCCCGTCGCTGCTGCTCACCTCGGCGGTCCACCACCACCTCATCCGCACCAAGCAGCGCACCCAGGTGGGCCTGCTGGTCGAGGCCGGCGACGTCCGCGAGGTCCACCACGTGGCCCTGCTGATCGGCTACGGCGCCGCGGCGGTCAACCCCTACCTGGCGATGGAGTCCGTCGAGGACCTGGTGCGCGCCGGCACCTTCCTGCCCGGCATGGAGCCCGAGACGGCCATCCGCAACCTCATCCGCGCCCTCGGCAAGGGCGTGCTGAAGGTGATGTCCAAGATGGGCATCTCCACGGTCGCCTCCTACCGGGGCGCCCAGGTCTTCGAGGCCGTCGGCCTCGACCAGGGCTTCGTGGACCAGTACTTCAACGGCACCGCCACCAAGATCGGCGGCGTCGGCATCGACGTGGTCGCCAGGGAGGTCGCCGCCCGCCACGCCAAGGCGTACCCCGTCTCCGGGATCGCCCCGGCGCACCGCGCGCTGGACATCGGCGGCGAGTACCAGTGGCGCCGCGAGGGCGAGCCGCACCTGTTCGACCCCGAGACGGTCTTCCGCCTCCAGCACTCCACGCGCTCCGGCCGCTACGACATCTTCAAGAAGTACACGGAGCGGGTGAACGAGCAGTCCGAGCGGCTGATGACGCTGCGCGGCCTCTTCGGCTTCGCGTCCGGCCGGGGACCGGTCCCGCTCGACGAGGTCGAGCCGGTCTCCGAGATCGTCAAGCGGTTCTCCACCGGCGCCATGTCGTACGGCTCCATCTCCCAGGAGGCGCACGAGACGCTCGCCGTCGCCATGAACCAGCTGGGCGGCAAGTCCAACACCGGTGAGGGCGGCGAGGACCCCGAGCGCCTGTACGACCCGGCCCGCCGCTCCGCGATCAAGCAGGTCGCCTCCGGCCGCTTCGGCGTGACCTCCGAGTACCTGGTCAACGCCGACGACATCCAGATCAAGATGGCCCAGGGCGCCAAGCCCGGCGAGGGCGGCCAGCTGCCCGGCCACAAGGTCTACCCGTGGGTCGCCAGGACGCGTCACTCGACGCCGGGCGTGGGCCTCATCTCCCCGCCCCCGCACCACGACATCTACTCCATCGAGGACCTGGCCCAGCTGATCCACGACCTGAAGAACGCCAACCCCCGGGCGCGCATCCACGTCAAGCTGGTCTCCGAGGTCGGTGTCGGCACCGTCGCCGCGGGCGTCTCCAAGGCCCACGCCGACGTGGTGCTCATCTCCGGTCACGACGGCGGCACCGGCGCCTCCCCGCTGACCTCGCTGAAGCACGCGGGCGGCCCCTGGGAGCTGGGGCTCGCCGAGACCCAGCAGACCCTGCTGCTCAACGGGCTGCGGGACCGGATCGTCGTGCAGACCGACGGCCAGCTCAAGACCGGCCGCGACGTCGTCATCGCCGCCCTGCTCGGCGCCGAGGAGTTCGGCTTCGCGACCGCCCCGCTGGTGGTCTCCGGCTGCGTCATGATGCGCGTCTGCCACCTCGACACCTGCCCGGTCGGCATCGCCACCCAGAACCCGGTGCTGCGCGACCGCTACGCCGGCAAGGCCGAGCACGTGGTGAACTTCTTCCGGTTCATCGCCGAGGAGGTCCGCGAACTGCTGGCCGAGCTGGGCTTCCGCTCCATCGAGGAGGCCGTCGGCCACGCCGAGGTGCTCGACGTGACCCGCGCCGTCGACCACTGGAAGGCCCAGGGCCTCGACCTCGCCCCGCTGTTCCACGTGCCGGAGCTGCCCGAGGGCGCCGTCCGCCACCAGCTGACCGTCCAGGACCACGGCCTGGAGAAGGCCCTCGACAACGAGCTGATCAGGCTCTCCGCCGACGCCCTGGCCGCGTCCGACGCCGCCGGTGCCCAGCCGGTGCGCGCCCGGGTCGCCATCCGCAACATCAACCGCACGGTCGGCACCATGCTCGGCCACGAGGTGACCCGGAAGTTCGGCGGCGCCGGTCTGCCCGACGACACCATCGACATCACCTTCACCGGCTCGGCCGGCCAGTCCTTCGGCGCCTTCGTCCCGCGCGGTGTCACCCTCCGGCTGGAGGGCGACGCCAACGACTACGTCGGCAAGGGCCTGTCCGGCGGCCGGATCGTGGTCCGTCCCGACCGCGGCGCCGACCACCTCGCCGAGTACAGCGTCATCGCCGGCAACACCCTCGCCTACGGTGCCACCGGCGGCGAGATGTTCCTGCGCGGCAAGGTCGGCGAGCGGTTCTGCGTCCGCAACTCCGGGGCGCTCGTCGTCTCCGAGGGCGTGGGCGACCACGGCTGCGAGTACATGACCGGCGGTCACGCGGTCGTCCTCGGCGAGACCGGCCGCAACTTCGCGGCGGGCATGTCCGGCGGTGTCGCCTACGTCGTCGACCTGGACCGCGACCACGTCAACGCCGGCAACCTCGACGCCGTCCGGCCGCTCGACGACGCCGACCGGACCTGGCTGCACGACGTGGTGCGCCGGCACCAGGAGGAGACGGGCTCCACCGTCGCCGGGAAGCTGCTCGCCGAGTGGGACACGGCCGTGGAGCGCTTCAGCAAGATCATCCCCAGCACGTACCAGGCAGTGCTCGCCGCCAAGGACGCCGCCGAGCGAGCCGGGCTCTCGGAGTCCGAGACCCACGAGAAGATGATGGAGGCGGCGATCAATGGCTGATCCGAAGGGCTTTCTGAACCACGGCCGCGAACTCGCCGCGACCCGCCCGGTCGAGGAGCGCGTCCGGGACTGGAACGAGGTCTACGTCCCCGGCTCGCTGCTGCCCGTCATCAGCAAGCAGGCGAGCCGGTGCATGGACTGCGGCATCCCGTTCTGCCACAACGGCTGCCCGCTGGGCAACCTCATCCCCGAGTGGAACGACTACGCCTACCGCGGGGACTGGGCGGCGGCGAGCGAGCGCCTGCACGCGACGAACAACTTCCCGGAGTTCACCGGGCGGCTGTGCCCGGCCCCCTGCGAGGCGGCGTGCGTGCTCGGCATCAACCAGCCGCCGGTCACCATCAAGAACGTCGAGGTCTCCATCATCGACAAGGCGTGGGAGGCCGGTGACGTCGCCCCGCAGATCCCCGAGCGGCTGTCCGGCAAGACCGTCGCCGTCGTCGGCTCCGGCCCGGCCGGCCTGGCCGCCGCCCAGCAGCTGACCCGGGCCGGCCACACCGTCGCCGTCTACGAGCGGGCCGACCGCATCGGCGGCCTGCTGCGGTACGGCATCCCCGAGTTCAAGATGGAGAAGCGGCACATCAACCGCCGCATCGAGCAGATGCGCGCGGAGGGCACCAAGTTCCGCACCGGCATCGAGATCGGCCGCGACATGCCGGCCACCGCGCTGCGCAAGCGCTACGACGCCGTCGTCCTGGCGGTCGGCGCGACCACCGCGCGCGACCTTCCGGTGCCCGGCCGCGAGCTCAAGGGCATCCACCAGGCCATGGAGTACCTGCCGCTGGCCAACAAGGTGCAGGAGGGCGACTACGTCGCCCCGCCGATCACCGCCGAGGGCAAGCACGTCGTCGTGATCGGCGGCGGTGACACCGGCGCCGACTGCGTGGGGACCGCCCACCGTCAGGGCGCCGCCTCCGTCACCCAGCTGGAGATCATGCCCCGCCCCGGCGAGGAGCGGGACCCGGCGGCCCAGCCGTGGCCGACCTTCCCCATGCTGTACAAGGTGACGTCGGCGCACGAGGAGGGCGGCGAGCGGGTCTACTCCGTCTCCACCACCCACTTCGAGGGCGACGCGGACGGCAACGTGCAGTGGCTGCACCTGAGCGAGGTCGAGTTCGTCGACGGCCGCCCGGTCGGCAGGCCGGGGACCGAGCGCAAGATCCCCGCCCAGCTGGTCACCCTCGCGATGGGCTTCACCGGCACCGACCGGGACAACGGTCTGGTCGAGCAGTTCGGCCTGGAGCTCGACGCGCGGGGTAACATCGCCCGGGACGCCGACTTCCAGACGAACGTGCCCGGCGTGTTCGTGGCCGGTGACGCCGGACGCGGGCAGTCGCTCATCGTGTGGGCGATCGCCGAGGGCCGCTCGGCCGCGCGGGGCTGCGACCGCCTCCTGACGGGGGCGAGCGACCTGCCGGCACCGATCCGTCCGACGGACCGCGCACTGGCGGTCTGACGGCCCGCACCGGGACCTGACGGTCCCTCACCGACGTGACGTACAAAGGCGTACGGACACAGACGGCGCCCGCCCGCGTCCCCGACCGGACACCTGGGCGGGCGCCGTCGCACTTCCCTGGCCGGGCCCCGCTCAGGCCACCTTGTAGGGCGTCCCGTACATCTCCCACTCCAGCGGGGTGTCGAGGCCGAGGTTCCCCTCGTCGAGGAAGTGGCGCTGGGCGCTGACCCGGCTGGTGTCGTGGGTGGGGTGCAGCGTGTTCATGGCCTTGCGGCGCACCTCCAGGAACACGGCCAGGTACTCCTCCTCGTCACCGCCCTCGGCCGGCGGCTCGGCCCGTTCCATCGCCGCCGTGCGGATGCCGCCGAAGCTGGTGGGGCCGTCCCCGGGGCCGTGGTAGACGATCGCGTCGTAGTACACGAACTGGCCCAGCGCGGACAGCCCGTCCCGCTCCGCCCTGCGCACCGCCGGGCCGAAGTACTCGGCGTCGCGCTTGGCGTCCTGCGCGGCCCGGAACGCCGGCCGCTTCGCCTCCGCCTTCCACGCCGCCGTGAAGCCCGGGTCGAGCCCCTCGTGCGAGTCCGTGCCGTCGACCGCGCGCAGGGCGGGCAGGTAGCGGGCGAGGCCGTTGCCGGGGTGGTCGGCCGTGTAGTCCTCGACCAGGGTCAGCAGGTCGTGGGTACCGGTGCAGAAACCGATGATGCCCGCCGTGTAGCCCTGGCCGTCGCCTATGTCCTCGATGTAGCCGTAGGCGCTGCGCCAGTCCAGCGTCCCGTTCTCCGCGCTCGCGACGATCTGCTGGGCCAGCTCCTTCTTCGCCGGGCTCGCCAGCCCCGCCCCGTCCGGCTCTCTCGCGGAGGCACCGGTTCCGGACGAGGAGCAGCCGGACACCGCGACAACGACGAGGCACAGGGCCGTGAGCAGGGCACGTTTCATGCGCCAAGACTACGGAGCGACCGTGCGCGCGGCGCCGCGGATCCCCCGGAAACGGACCCGCCGCCCGGCCGGCCTTCAGGCGCCTACGTGTCGCACTCCAGCACCGTCCGGCACAGCCCGCACCGGGCCCGGACCCGCCCCCGCACCGGCACCCTGATGCGCTGCCGGCAGGTCGGGCAGGGGAAGGACACCTTCAGCGGGCCGTGGCCCTCCGGCGCGAAACGGTACGGGACGTCCGCCAGGGCGGGCGCGGCACCGGCGTGCGGCTCCTGCGCCTGCCGGCGGTCGCGGGCGTACCG
>NZ_JAAGMD010000774.1 GCF_010548465.1 Streptomyces sp. SID14436
GCCGTCTCCGCCGCCGCGCTCGCCACGCTGTCCGCGGCACCGCCCGCCGCGTCCGCGCAGGAGGGCGACCGCCTCACCGTCACCGTCCGCGACGCGGGCGAGGGCCTCGACGGCACGTACGAGGTCACCTGCCGGCCCGGCCGCGGCAGCCACCCCGACCCCGAGGGAGCCTGCGCCGCCGTCGAGCGGAACACCCGGTGGGGGCAGGACACCTTCGCCCCGCCGCAGCGGGACGCGATCTGCACCATGCAGTACGGAGGCCCGGCCACCGCCCACGTCACCGGCACCTGGGCCGGGCGCCCCGTCGACGCCACGTACGACCGCAGGAACGGGTGCGCGATCGACCGCTGGGACGCGCTGGTCCCGCTGTTGCCGGCGGTGGGTTCGGCGACACCTTCGTAACGAAGCCCGGAAACCGGGGCGCACGGTACGTAAAGGGCCGGTGGCGGCGGAGGCCGTGTCGCCGCAGGCCGTCACGTGTTCTGCGCGATCCGGACATCGGATCGCCGTCACTTCGTCGTGCGACCTCCCTCTCATCCGGCGCCGCGGCCGCAACCCCAGCCCTTAGACTCCCTCGCGTGACACGCTGCGGGCAGGTTGGCAAGATGGCCCGAGCGGTCGGCACATCGCGGTAACAGGGAGGAAGCGTCTCGTGAGCAGCAGGCCATCCCGAGGCGCTGCTCGCCTCGCAGCCATACTCGACGCGCTTCCCGACGCCCTCGTGCTGGTCAACGCCAACGGGACGGTCGTCAACGCCAACACCATCGCCCTGGAGGCCTTCGAGACGCCGGGCACGGCGCTGGTGGGGCGCGGACTGCTGGACCTGCTGCCGGAGTTCGACTCCAAGCTCATCCCCGGTTCCATGCGCCGCCCGGACCACATCGACCCGCGGGCCCGCACCAAGCCGACCCGGATGACCGCCCGCCGCACCGACGGCTCCGAGTTCCCCGTCGAGGTCACCAGCGCCAACCTGGAGACCGGCCAGCAGGCCTACGACAATTACGGCTACACCGGCGACGAACTGCTGATGCTCGTCGTCCGCGACCTGTCCGGCACCGTGGACACCGAGGCCGAGCTGGCGCGCTCGCAACGGCAGACCGAGATGATCCTGCGCGCCGCCTCCGAGGGCGTCGTCGGCACCGACACCGACGGACGCATCGTCCTGGTCAACCCGGCCGCCGCCCAGATACTCGGCTACCGGGCCAGCGACCTCGGCGGACGCGAGCTGCACACCCTCGTCCTGCACTCCCGCGCCGACGGCTCCCCCTTCCCGTACGACGAGTCCCCGCTGGCCGACACCCTGCGTTCCGGGCGCAAGCACCGGGTGCGCGGGCAGGTCCTCTACGCCAAGAACGGCGACAAGCTGCCGGTCGACCTGACGACCGCCCCCGTGCGGGACGGCGACCAGCTCGTCGGCGCGGTGATGACCTTCACCGACCGGCGCTCCTACGACGCGCTCGTCAAGGAGAAGGAGGACGAGGCGCAGCGGCACGCGGAGGAGCTGGAGCGGCTCGCCGAGGAACACGCCTCCGAGCTGACCGCCCTGCGCCAGAGCCACGTCGCCGAGCTGGAGGAGCTGACCGAGCGGCACGCCGAGGAACTCGCCGCGAACGAGGAGCGGTACGCCGCCCTCGGCGAGCGGGAGAAGGACCGCTACGAGGCGCTCACCGCCCGGCACGACCAGCTGCTCACCCTGCTCGGGCAGTCGCTCCGCGGCCCCCTGGACGAGCTGCGCCGCGAGCTCTCCGCCCTGGCCGCCGACGACGCCGGACAGTTGTGGCCCGAGGCCAACCAGGTGCTGCACCACCTGTCGGCCGGCTACGCCCGCATCACCACCCTCATCGACAACGTCCTGGGCTACCAGCGGCTCGACATCGGGGCCGAGCAGGTCGCCCGCACCAAGGTGATGCTGGACGCCGTCGTCGCGTCCGGGGTGGACGGGGCGGTGGAACTCATCGGCCCCGGGCGGGTGCAGTTCGCCGTGCACGCGCCGCGCATCGAGGCGGAGGTCGATCCCCGCCTGCTCGCCACCGCCCTCGCGCATCTCGTCGCGGACGTGGCCGGGGTCGACGCGACCGGCAACACGCCCGTGTCGGCGGGCGGTTACCTGGACAACACCGTGGTGGTCGCGGCGGCCCAGCGCGGCGAGGTCGTCCGCATCGAGGTCCGCGGCCCCTACAGCGGCGGCGACCCCGTGCACGAGCCGATCGTGCGGGGCATCGTGCGGGCGCACGGAGGTGTGCTGCAGACCCACGAGGTGCCCGGGATGAGCGGCAGCGCCTTCGTCCTGGAGGTGCCGATCGGCGGCGGCGCGGGGGCCGTACCGGCCGCCGAGGTGGAACTCGCCGGGCCCGCCGCGGCGCGGGACGCCCAGGACACCGGCCACGACGCGGCGGCCCAGCGGCCCTCCGGCGGGCGCCGG
>NZ_JAAGMD010000799.1 GCF_010548465.1 Streptomyces sp. SID14436
AGCCCCGGACGGTGCGCGCAGGCGGTCGCCGAACTCACCGACGCCGGACACCGGGTGGTGGTGACCGGAGGCCCCGGCGAACGGGAGCTGACCGCCCGCGTCGCCGGTGACCGGGCCCTCGACCTCGGCGGCCGCACCGACGCCGCCGAACTCGCCGGAGTGCTCGCCCGGGCCGCCTGCGCGGTCACCGGCAACACCGGCCCCGCACACCTCGCCGCCGCCGTCGGCACCCCCGTGGTGTCCCTGTTCGCGCCGGTCGTCCCGGCCGGGCGCTGGCGGCCCTACGGCGTGCCCTGCGTGCTGCTCGGCGACCAGAACGCGCCGTGCGCCGGCACCCGGGCCCGCACCTGTCCCGTACCCGGCCACCCGTGTCTGGACGGCGTGACCGCGCTCGACGTCGTAGCCGCCGTCGGTAAGCTGGTGGAGGTGGCATGAGGATCCTGCTCTGGCACGTGCACGGGTCGTGGACCACGGCCTTCGTGCAGGGCCCCCACACCTACGTCGTCCCCGTCACCCCCGACCGCGGGCCAGACGGCCTCGGCCGCGCCCGCACCTTCGACTGGCCCGACTCGGTCGTCGAGATGCCCCCGGAACGGCTGCGGGACGCCGACATCGACGTCGTCGTCCTGCAACGCCCCCACGAACTCGCCCTGGTGGACGCCTGGCTGGGCCGCCGCCCGCCCATGATCTGGCTGGAGCACAACGCCCCGCACGGCGACGTGCCCGACACCCGGCACCCGGCCGCCGACGTGCCCGGCGTCACCCTCGTGCACGTCACCCACTTCAACCGGCTGATGTGGGACGCCGGCGCGACCCCCACCACCGTCGTCGAACACGGCATCGTCGACCCCGGCCCCCGGTGGACCGGCGAACTGCCCCGGGCCGCCGTCGTGGTCAACGAGCCGGTCCGGCGCGGCCGCACCACCGGCACCGACCTGCTGCCCGCGTTCGCCGACGCCGCGCCCCTCGACGTGTTCGGCATGGGCACCGAGGGCGTCGCCGCACACGCCGGACTGCCCGCCGACCGCTGCCGGGCCCACGAGCTGACCCAGCGCGACCTGCACGCGGAACTGGCCCGCCGCCGCGTCTACGTCCACCCCGTCCGCTGGACCTCCCTCGGACTGTCCCTGCTGGAGGCGATGCACCTCGCCATGCCGGTGGTCGCCCTCGCCACCACCGAGGTCACCGAGGCGGTCCCGCCCGGCGCCGGAGTGGTGTCCAACCGGATCGACGTACTGACCGACGCCGTACGGGAGTTCGTCGCCGACCCGCTGTACGCCCGCAGCGTGGGGGAGGGCGCCCGCGCGGCGGCCCTCGCCCGCTACGGGCTCCCCCGCTTCCTGGACGACTGGGAGCGGCTGCTGAAGGAGGTGGCCCGATGAGGATCGCCATGGTGTCCGAGCACGCGAGCCCGCTCGCCGCGCTCGGCGGCGTCGACGCCGGCGGCCAGAACGTGTACGTGGCCCGGCTCAGCGAGGAACTGGCCCGGCGCGGCCACCACGTCACCGTCTACACCCGCCGCGACGCGGTGACCCTGCCCGAACGGGTGCCGCTGCCCGGCGGTGCCGTCGTCGAACACGTGCCCGCGGGGCCGCCCCAGAGCGTGCCCAAGGACGAACTGCTGCCCCACATGGCCGCGTTCGGCGCCCACCTGGCCCGCGCCTGGGGCCGGGACCGGCCCGACGTGGTGCACGCCCACTTCTGGATGTCCGGCATGGCCTCCCAGCTCGGCGCCCGCCCGCACGGCATCCCCGTGGTGCAGACGTTCCACGCCCTCGGCACCGTCAAGCGCCGCCACCAGGCGTGGCGGGACACCAGCCCGCCCGCCCGCATCGGCATCGAACGGCAGCTCGCCGGCACCTGCGAACGCGTCCTCGCCACCTGCTCCGACGAGGTCGCCGAACTCGCCGCCATGGGCGTGCGGACCGCACGACGCGTGTCCGTGGTGCCCTGCGGCGTGGACGCCGGCCACTTCCGGCCCGGCGCCGCCGGCCCCGCCGTCCCGCCGCGGCGCGCACCGCACCGGCTGCTGGCCTGCGGCCGGCTG
>NZ_JAAGMD010000817.1 GCF_010548465.1 Streptomyces sp. SID14436
GGTGACGCGGCGCCGGAGACCGTCCCGGCGGCCGAGGAGCCGCGGCCCGACCTGGTCGCCGTCCGCCGCCGCGGTGCCGGAACGGACCTCGCCCCCAATGCCTGAGCGGTCGGTCGCCGAGCTGCTGGCGCTGGACCGGCAGCACGTCTGGCATCCGTACGGGCCCATGCCGGGCCGTGGGGAACCGCTCGTCGTGGAGTCGGCGAGCGGGGTGCGGCTGCGGCTCGCCGACGGCTCGGGCGAGCTGGTGGACGGCATGGCCTCCTGGTGGTCGGCGATCCACGGCTACAACCACCCGGTCCTCAACGAGGCCGCCCGTGACCAGCTCGGGCGGATGAGCCACGTGATGTTCGGCGGGCTCACCCACGAGCCCGCGGTACGGCTGGCGAAGCTCCTTGTCGACATGTCGCCCGAGGGGCTGGAGCACGTCTTCCTCGCGGACTCCGGGTCCGTCTCGGTCGAGGTCGCGGTCAAGATGTGCCTGCAGTACTGGCGTTCGCTGGGGCGCCCCGAGAAGCGGCGGCTGCTGACCTGGCGCGGCGGCTACCACGGGGACACCTGGCAGCCGATGTCGGTGTGCGACCCCGAGGGCGGGATGCACGGGCTGTGGGCGGGTGTGCTGCCCCGCCAGGTGTTCGCCGACGCGCCGCCCGCGGAGTACGACGAGGCGTACGCGCAGGGGCTGCGGGAGCTGATCGGGCGGCACGCGGCGGAACTGGCCGCGGTGATCGTCGAACCGGTGGTGCAGGGCGCGGGCGGGATGCGGTTCCACTCCCCCGCCTACCTGCGGGTGCTGCGGGAGGCGTGCGACGAGCACGGCGTGCTGCTCGTCCTCGACGAGATCGCGACCGGCTTCGGACGCACCGGCGCGCTGTTCGCGGCGGGCCACGCCGCCGTGACCCCGGACGTGATGTGTCTGGGGAAGGCGCTGACCGGCGGCTACATGTCGATGGCGGCCACGCTGTGCACCGCGCGGGTGGCCGACGGCATCTCGCGCGGCGAGGTGCCGGTGCTCGCCCACGGGCCCACCTTCATGGGCAACCCGCTGGCGGCCGCCGTGGCCTGCGCGTCGGTCGAACTGCTGCTCGGGCAGGACTGGCTCGCCGAGGTCAAGCGGATCGAGGCGGGGCTGCGTGAGGGGCTGGCTCCGGCCGCGGATCTGCCGGGGGTCCGTGACGTGCGGGTCCTCGGCGCCATCGGCGTCGTCCAGCTCGACCGCCCGGTCGACATGGCGGCGGCGACCGCCGCGGCCGTCCGCGAGGGGGTCTGGCTGCGGCCGTTCCGCGACCTGATCTACACCATGCCCCCGTTCGTCACGCACGACGTCGACGTGGCACGGATCGCCCGGGCGGTGTGCGCCGCCGCCGAGGAGGGCTGACGTGGCGGTACTGGTGGTCACGGGCACCGGGACCGAGGTGGGCAAGACCGTGGTGACGGCCGCGGTCGCCGCCGCCGCGCTGGCCGCCGGCCGGTCCGTCGCCGTGCTGAAGGCGGCGCAGACGGGCGTGCGGCCGGACGAGCCCGGCGACGTCGAGGAGGTGCTGCGGCTGGCCGGACCGGTGAC
>NZ_JAAGMD010000841.1 GCF_010548465.1 Streptomyces sp. SID14436
GCGGCGGCCGTGGCGCTGGTGCTGCGCCTGGCCTTCGGCCCGGCGCCGCGCGACTGACCGGCCGGGCCGCCCGCCCGAGGCGCGCCGGTCAGAACACCGACAGACCGGTCAGGGTGGTGAAGCGGTCCAGGGCCGCCACGCCCGCCACCGAGTTGCCGTGCTCGTCCAGGCCCGGGCTCCACACGCACAGCGTGCAGCGGCCCGGGACGACGGCGATGATGCCGCCGCCCACCCCGCTCTTGCCGGGCAGGCCCACCCGGTAGGCGAAGTCGCCGGCCGCGTCGTAGGTCCCGCAGGTCAGCATCACCGCGTTGACCTGCTTGGCCTGACTGCGGCTGAGCAGCCGGGTGCCGTCGGCCCGGATGCCGTGCCGGGCCAGGAAGGAGGTCGCGGGCGCCAGGTCGGCGCAGGAGGCGGCGACGGAGCACTGCCGGAAGTACTGGTCGAGCAGGGCCGGCACCGGGTTGTCGATGTTGCCGTAGGACGCCATGAAGTGGGCGAGGGCGGCGTTGCGGTCGCCGTGGGTCTCCTCGGAGGCGGCGATCTCCAGGTCGAAGTCCAGGTCGGGATTGCCGCTCTCGGCCCGCAGCAGGGCGAGCAGTTCCCCGGCCGCGTCGCCGGTACGGGTGTGCAGCCGGTCGGTGACGACGAGGGCGCCCGCGTTGATGAACGGGTTGCGGGGGATGCCGTCCTCGTACTCCAGCTGCACCAGCGAGTTGAAGGGGTTGCCGGACGGTTCCCGGCCCACGTGCTCCCACAGGGAGTCGCCCTCCCGGGCCAGCACCAGGGCCAGCGTGAACACCTTGGTGATCGACTGCGCCGAGAAGGGCTCCCGCCAGTCCCCCACCCCGTAGACCGTGCCGTCCAGCTCGGCGACGGCCATGCCGAAGCGGCGCGGGTCCCGGGCCGCGAGCGCCGGGATGTAGTGGGCGGGAGTCCCCCGGCCGGGGGTGCGCTCGATCTCCTCGGCGATGCGTTCCAACACCGGCAGGAAGGTCATCGACGACGTCATGATCCCCATTGTGCGCGCCCCCGGTCACGCCCAGAGGAGGCGGGCCAGCGCGGCACCCGCGAAGGCGGCGCCCACGCCGGTCACGACACTGACGACGACGTTGGCGGCGGCGAGGAGCCTCGCCCCGCTCCCGGCCAGCCGCATCGTCTCGTAGGAGAACGTCGAGTAGGTGGTCAGCGCCCCGCACAGCCCGGTGCCGAGCAGCAGCTGCACCGAGTGCGGGGCGGCCCCGTAGGTGACGGCGCCGGTGAGCAGCCCGAGGACGAGACAGCCGGCCACGTTGACGGTGAAGGTGCCCCAGGGGAAGACGGTGTCGTGCCGCTTCGACACGCCGAGGTCGGTCAGGTACCGCAGGGGCGCGCCGACGGCGCCGCCGGCCACGACCAGCAGCCAGTTCACCGCGCGCGCTCCTCGTCCCGGCCGGCACCGCGAAGGACCTCGCACTCGTCCAGCATGACCAGGCCCCCGGCGACCAGTTCGTCGAGCTGGGGCAGGAACGCGCGGACGCGGGTCTCGTCGTCGACGATCACCACCGCCACGGGCAGGTCCTCGCTCAACGACAGCAGCCGGGTGGTGTGGATCAGCGAGGAGGCGCCGAACCCCTCGATCCCGCGGAACACCGACGCCCCGGCGAGCCCGGCCCTATGGGCCCGGTGCACGATCTCGGTGTACAGCGGCCTGTGGTGCCAGACGTCGTTCTCCCCGACGAGGATCGTCAGGCGCAGGGCGCGACCGGGCGGTGTCCTCATGGCTGCCTCCATGTCACGATCCGGCGCGTCACCCCGGCGGCGCTCCACACCGCGGCCAGCGCCACCAGCGGCGTCAGCGCCAGGCAGGCCAGCCCCGCGGCGGCCCGGCCGGCGTCGACCAGTTTCTGGACGTCGACCGCGTAGGTCGAGAACGTCGTGAACCCGCCCAGCACCCCGGTGCCGAAGAACGGCCTGACCAGCCGGTGGGCCGCCCACACGTCGCTGATGACGACCATGAACACGCCGATCACCGCGCACCCGACGGCGTTCACGCCCAGCGTGGTCCACGGGAAGCCGCCGTCGGCCGTCGGCCACAGCAGGGACACCGCGAAGCGGGCCGCGGCGCCCAGCGCGCCGCCCAGCGCCACGACGGCCACCACAGGAACGTGCGCCCGCCAGGCCCCCGGCCGCCGAACGGGTCCGCGGAGGCCGAGGTCCGGATCCGTGGGCTCGCCCACGGCCGGGAAGTGCGGGGGATTCATCGGGTGCACGCCTCCTACTCGCCCTGCACCCCTCGGTCTCGGGGTGCGCGTCATCGCAAGTAGGGACCGTTGGCGGCCACGGTGCCGCGGTTCGGGCACGGCGGGCCCCACCGCCGGGTCGCGGGCCGGGCCCGCGACGCTCTCAGCGTACCGGCACCGGCCGGGCCGGCGAGCGGGCGGGCCGGAGCCGCGAGCCGGTCACCAGCCGTGCTGCCAGCCCTTCTCGATCATGCGGGCCACCTCGGCGATGCGCACCTCGTCGCGCCGGTAGCGCGGCGGGCCGTCGGAGCGGTCGACGTGCAGCAGTCCGAGGGCGGTGAGCAGGCCGAGGTGGGTGCGGGCGACCGGGCCGGACATCCGGAAGCGGGCCGCGACGGCGTCGGCGGTGGCGCCGCTCTCGACGAGCCCGGGCTGCTTGAGCCAGGTCAGGATGTGCAGCCGTGTCCCGTCGACGGGAGTCCTCAGCATGTCGTCCACCTCCACCGCGGGCGCCGCTCTGCGGGCTCCTCCACTGTCCCGCAACCGGGTCCCCCGTGTCCCGGACTCCGGCGTCGTTGGCGGGCCAACAGACCTGTGGGGCACCGAGGTTGGCCGACGGAGCACGGTCCGTACCGGACGGCCTCCCCGGTGCTCCCCCGGAGCCGGGCCGCGGCAGGCCCGCCACCGGCGGGCATCGGCTGCCGGGGGCAGGGGCGGACGGCGTCCTGGGCCGTGTCTCTTCGGATCACTCCGACTCGGATCGACGGCGCCTTGACAGGCCCCGCGGCCCCGGGGAGATCCGGAAGACACGGCTCAGGGGCGGGCGAGCAGGGTGCGCACTCCCTCCGAGGTGAGGGTCAGCCGGTGCTCGGAGCTGCCGTCGATGGTGAGGGAGAGCTCCTCGGCGGGCCACTGCGCGGCGAGCGCCCCGAGCGGCACCAGGCGGTAGCGGGAGACGAACGGCAGCAGTCCGGCCATCTCCGTCTCGGAGGTGAACACGGGCACCACCTGGGTGCCGCCCGGCTGCTCCAGCACCGGCAGCGCCACGGCACCGGGATCGGCGGCCTCCCCGTCACCCGCGTCGTCGGGGACCGGGATCAGGACGTCACTGCCCGCCAGCGCGTCCAGCGCGGCAGCGTCCTCGGTGTTCTGCGCCAGCGCGTCCAGGGCGCGCTGGGCGGGCGTGGGGGCGTTGTTCTCGTGCGCGGGTGTTTCCATGACAGATTCCCTGCTGGCGGAGGTTCGTGCGGCTCACCCGGACCAAGATCGCTTCCGGGCGCGGTCCTGCACGCGTACCCGGTCCGCCGCGGCGCAACCCTGCGGAATCCGACCCCCTGCCGCTCCCCTGAAACACATGGCTATCATATGAGCGCCGTCTAGCTCGAAAGATGATCCTGTGACTGTCAACGAAGACTCGTTCACCACCTGGCAACACCGCGAGGAGATCGCTGAGTCGATGATCCCGATCATCGGGAAGCTGCACCGCGAGCGGGACGTCACCGTCCTGCTGCACAGCCGCTCCTTGGTGAACAAGTCGGTGGTCAGCATCCTCAAGACCCACCGCTTCGCCCGGCAGATCGCCGGCGAGGAACTCTCCGTCACCGAGACGCTGCCGTTCCTCCAGGCGCTCACCACGCTCGACCTCGGCCCGTCCCAGATCGACATCGGCATGCTGGCCGCGACCTACCGGGCGGACGACCGCGGGCTGTCGGTGCCGGAGTTCACCGCGGAGGCCGTCGCCGGCGCCACCGGCGCCAACAAGATCGACCGCCGCGAGCCGCGCGACGTCGTCCTCTACGGCTTCGGCCGCATCGGCCGGCTCCTCGCCCGGCTGCTGATCGAGAAGTCCGGCTCCGGCAACGGCCTGATGCTGCGCGCCATCGTCGTCCGCCAGGGCGGCGAGCAGGACCTCGTCAAGCGCGCCTCCCTGCTGCGCCGCGACTCGGTGCACGGCCAGTTCCAGGGCACCATCACCGTGGACGAGGCGAACAACACGATCACCGCCAACGGCAACAGCATCAAGGTGATCTACGCGAACGACCCCTCGCAGGTCGACTACACGGCGTACGGCATCAAGAACGCGATCCTGATCGACAACACCGGCAAGTGGCGCGACCGCGAGGGCCTCTCGCAGCACCTGCGCCCCGGCGTCGACAAGGTCGTCCTGACCGCGCCCGGCAAGGGCGACGTGCCCAACATCGTGCACGGCGTCAACCACGACACCCTCAAGCCGGACGAGCAGATCCTGTCCTGCGCCTCCTGCACCACCAACGCGATCGTGCCGCCGCTGAAGGCGATGGCCGACGAGTACGGCGTGCTGAGCGGCCACGTGGAGACCGTCCACTCGTTCACCAACGACCAGAACCTGCTGGACAACTACCACAAGTCGGACCGTCGCGGCCGCTCGGCGCCGATGAACATGGTGATCACCGAGACCGGTGCCGCCTCCGCCGTCGCCAAGGCGCTGCCCGATCTCAAGGCACGCATCACGGGCAGCTCCATCCGCGTGCCGGTGCCCGACGTGTCCATAGCGATCCTCAACCTCCGCCTGGGCCGGGCCACGGACCGCCAGGAGGTCCTGGACTACCTGCGCAACGTCTCGCTCACCTCGCCGCTGAAGCGCCAGATCGACTTCATCAGCGCCCCCGACGCGGTCTCCAGCGACTTCATCGGCTCGCGCCACGCGTCGATCGTGGACGCGGGCGCCCTGAAGGTCGAGGGCGACAACGCGATCCTCTACCTCTGGTACGACAACGAGTTCGGCTACTCCTGCCAGGTCGTCCGGGTCGTCCAGCACGTCTCGGGCGTGGAGTACCCGACGTTCCCGGCGCCGGCGGTCTGACCGGTACGGAACGGGGCGGGGGCGTGGGAGCGCCCCCGCAGCGACCAGCGGGGCCGGCGTGGCCGTCGGCCCCGCGGCCGTTGCCGCGCACGGCCGACGGGACCCGCCGGCCGGAATCGTGCCGCCCTGATTCGGTGACAGAAAGCGAACCCGTGGGTCCAGATCGGTAACGATCGTCCGGGATCGCTTGCTCAGCGTGAAACACTTCCTACGCTGCGGGCATGTCCCTCTTCAGCAGTCGCACCAGCAGACGTCCCCGTATCGTTCCCGCCCTCGACGACGCCGATCTGGCGCGCGCTCTGCGGCAGTTGAACAAGCGAGGTGCCGGAAGCGGCCGGGCTCCGGAGGTGACGCTCGTCGCCACGCTGCTGGAGGAGGCGGGGGACGACTGGGACCGCCGCAGCCACCGCGCCTCCGTCCTCGCCGAGGCGTCGGCCGGGACCGGGCTCGCCTCGTCCTGGCTGTCCCGGGAACCGGACAACGCCGACGCGCTGGTGTTCCACTCCTGGGTCGGCGTGATGCGCGGCCTGCGGGACCGGCGGGTGGAGGACGCGGCACAGCTGGTGAACCAGTGCCACCGGGCCGCCGAGATCTCCCCCGCCGACCCGACGCCCTGGGTGGTCCTGCTCGGTCTGGCACGGGTCGAGCGGTACGGGCAGAACGACGTGAACGCCATCTGGCGGGAGGCCACCGGCCGCGACCGCTGGCACCGCGAGGCGTACGTGCAGATGCTCGCCTACCTGTCGCCGGAGGAGGGCGGTTCGAGCGCCTCCGTGCTGGACTTCATCGACGTCGTCCGCACCCGCATCCCCGCGAACGCGCCCTGCGCGGCGATCGAGATCACGGCCGCCGTCCGGCAGTACCAGGGGCTGCTCGCACAGGGCGGGGTGCGGGCCATGACGGCGGGCCAGCTGTGGGAGGGCGGGCAGATCGCGGCCGCCCTCGAACAGGCCTCCGGCCTGTGGGCCAAGCCGGGCTTCTTCCAGCACGCGGCGGCCCAGGCCGACCTCAACGTGCTGGCGTACGCGCTGTGCGCGGCCGGGCGGGCCGCCGACGCGCACCACGTCTTCCAGGTGCTGCAGGGCACCGTCACCCCGTGGCCGTGGAACGTCGACGGGCCCGCGGTGCAGCGCTTCGAGCAGCACCAGGCCAAGGCGGAGCGGGGGCGGCAGGGGGGCATCGGGGGCTGACGCCCGCCCCGCCGCCGCCCGGTCAGTGCCGGTCGAGGACCGCCCCGACGACCTCCCGCAGCACCCGGGCCGGGTCGGTGACCGGGCCCTCGGACCGCCACGCGACGAACCCGTCGGGGCGGACGAGGACCGCGCCGCCGGCGGTGATGCCGTGCGCCCCGGCCCAGTCCGCGCCGTCCGCCGGACGCAGG
>NZ_JAAGMD010000857.1 GCF_010548465.1 Streptomyces sp. SID14436
CGCGCGGTCGGCGACGTGGGTGCCGGAGCCCTGGCGGGCGGTGAGCCGGCCCTCGGCGACCAGGTCGGCGTAGGCGTCGGCGACGGTGTTGCGGGCGATGCCCAGGTCGGCGGCGAGCGCGCGGGAGGAGGGCAGCCGGGTGCCGGGGGCGAGGCGGCCGGTGCGGATGGCGTCGCGCAGGGCGTCGGTCAGTCCGCGGCGCAGGCCGGGGCCGCTGCGCTCCAGGTGGAGGTCGACGCCGTAAGTGGCCCAGGGTTTCGCCATGGAAATGGACCATACTCCTGGGCTGCCCTGCTCCTAGGCTCCGAGGCATGACGACCACAGCGAAGCAGGAGACCGGCACGCCGACCGCGAGCGGCACGGCGGCCGGGAAGAACGCGCCGGAGCCCGCTCCCCGGCTGGACTGGGCCGCCCTGGCCCCGGACGTGTACAAGGCGATGGTGCGGCTGGACGCGGCGTCCCGCAAGGGGCTCGACCCCACGCTGCTGGAGCTGGTCAAGATCCGCGCCTCGCAGCTCAACCACTGCGCCTTCTGCCTGGACATGCACTCCAAGGACGCGCTGGCTGCGGGCGAGAGCGTGGAGCGGATCGTGCAGCTCGCGGCCTGGGAGGAGTCCCCGCACTTCTACACGGAGAAGGAGCTCGCGGCGATCGAGCTGACGGAGGCGGTGACCGTCCTGACCGACGGGTTCGTGCCGGACGAGGTGTACGGGCGGGCCGCCGCCCACTTCGAGGAGGCGGAACTGGCGCAGCTCGTCGCGGCGATCACGGTGATCAACGCGTGGAACCGGTTCGGGGTGACGTGCCGTCTGACGCCGGGCCACTACCGGCCGGGGCAGCAGCACTGACGTACCTCTCGGAGCGCCGGGCCCCGGAACGCGTCCGGCCCCCGCGGCGCCGGGGCCGTGGGGGCCGGACGCGGAGCTCCGGCAGCGCGGGGCGCTGCCGGAGTCCGCCGTGTGCCGGTGCCGGGACCGCCGGTCAGGGCAGCCACTTCTCCCAGACGTCCTTGTTGGCCTTGACCCACTTCTCGGCCGCCGCCTCCGAGCTCATCTTCTCGCCCGCGATCATCGCGGCGACCTCGTTCTGCTCCTCGGCGGTCCACTTGAAGTTCTTCAGGAACTTCGCGGCGTCACCGCCCTTCTCGGCGAAGTCCGCGTTGAAGTACTTCTGCAGCGGGGTCTCCGGGTAGGCGCAGTCCACCTTCTCCGGGTCGGCGTCGCAGCCCTCCTTGTGCTCGGGCAGCTTCACCTCGACCAGGTCGATGTCGGCGTTCAGCCACTGCGGGGTCCACCAGTAGCTGATGAAGGGCTTCTTGGCCTTGTAGTTCTCCCGGATCTGGGTGATCTGGGCGGCCTCGGAGCCGGCGTAGACCGTCTTGTACTCCAGGTCGAGGTTCTTGATGATCGCGTCGTCGTTGGTGGTGTACGACGGGGAACCCTCGAGGAGCTGGCCCTTGTTGCCGCTCTCCGCGGTCTTGAACAGGTCCTTGTACTTGTTGAGGTTCTTCCAGTCCGTGATGTCCGGGTGCTTGTCGGCCAGGTACTTCGGCACGAACCAGCCGATGTGGCCGACGACGCCGAGGTCGCCGCCCGCGACGACGGACTTGTTCTCCTCGACGTACAGCTGCACCTTCTTCGGCGCGCCGCCCCAGTCCTCCATGATGGCGTCGACCTTGCCGCTGTGGAGGGCGTCGAAGGCGACCGACTCGTCGAGCTGCTTGAGCTCGGCCTTGGTGTCCAGCTCGTTCTCGAGGATGTACTTGGCGACGGCGCCGTTGGCCTCCGCGCCGACCCACGACGGCACGGCGATGGTGACCTTGCCGGAGGAGCCCTTCGAGGACGAGGAGCCGGTGTCGGCGGCGCCGCAGGCGCTCACGCCGGTGAGGCCGAGGACCACGACGGCGGCGCCGGCGACGCGGGTGAGGCGCGGTCTGGCCCCTCTGGACCCGGTGTTCTTGCGGTCGGCGGGCTGCTGCTTCTTCATGCGCATGGCGTCTTCTCTCTCGTTTCGTTTCTTCCGTCGGGACGGATCGTGCGGCGGGCGGTGCGGGGCCGGAGCCCCGCGGGCACACCGGGACAGGGGGTCAGGGGGTGCCGGTGTCGGAGCGGGTGCGCTGGGTGGTGCGGTCCAGGACCAGGCCGAGCAGCACGATCGCGACGCCGGCGGTGAGGCCGGTGCCCAGGTCGCTCTTCTGGAGGCCGTAGACGACGTCGTAGCCGAGGGCACCGGAGCCGACGAAGCCGCCGACGATGACCATGGCGAGGACGAGCACGACGCCCTGGTTGAGGGCGAGCATCAGGGCCGGGCGGGCCAGCGGCACCTGGACCTGGCGGATCTGCTGGAAGGTGCCGGCCCCCAGGGAGCGGGACGCCTCCAGTGCCGCGGGGTCCACCTGGCGCAGCCCCTGCACGGTGATCCGGATGACGGCGGGCAGCGCGTACAGCACGGCCGCGGCGACGGCCGCGGACCGGCCCACGTTGAACAGCGCCACGACCGGGATCAGGTAGATGAACTGCGGCAGCGTCTGCATCGTGTCGAGCACGGGCCGCAGCACGCGTTCCACGACCGGCACCCGAGCGGCCAGCACACCGATGAGGAAGCCGAGCACCAGGGTGACGACGACGCCCGCGATGGCCTGCGACAGGGTGTCGAGGGACTTGTTCCACACGTCGATGACACCGGCTCCGGCCATGGCCGTGGCGGCGGTCGCCATGGCGCCCCAGCCGCCCGCGAGGAGGCCGAGCACCGCGGCGGCCAGGACCAGCACCCACCACGGGGTGGCGGTCAGCCCGGACCGGATCGGGTCGAGCACCCACGAGGTGAAGCCGTCGGCCCAGGTGCGGGTGCCGCCCAGGACGGGCACGCCCTCGGCGAGGTGGCCGGTGAACCAGTCCATGGCCCGGTTGACCGGCGTGGAGATGTTCACGACCCACAGCTCCGGCCACTCCTCGATGAGCAGCACGGAACCCACCCAGGAGACCAGGACGCCCACGCCCGCCGTCAGGCCCCAGCCCTGCGGGCCGTGCAGCAGCGGGACGGGGGACGGGCCGGGCCCCTCCCCGAGGCGGTCCCCGGCGGCGGCCGTGGTGCGGTCCAGCCAGACGGCCAGCAGCACGATCGGGATGCCCGCGGCGAGCGCCTTGCCGACGTCCACGGTGGACAGGGCCTGGAAGACCTCCTCGCCGAGGCCGCCGGCGCCGACCACGGAGGCGATGGTGACCATGGACAGCGCCATCATGATCGTCTGGTTGAGGCCGAGCAGGGTCTCCTTGCGGGCCAGCGGCAGACGGGCCGTCAGCAGCCGCTGCCAGGGGCTCGCGCCCAGGGACTTGGCGGCCTCCATCACACCCGGGTCGGCGCCGCGCAGGCCGAGCGCGGTGAGCCGGGCCATGGGCGGCGCGGCGTAGATGATGGTGGCGATCAGCGCGGAGGGCACGCCGATGCCGAACAGCAGCACCAGCGGCAGCAGGTAGGCGAACGCCGGCATGATCTGCATGGTGTCCAGCACCGGGCGCAGGATCTTCTGGAAGCGGTCCGACAGACCGCCGCCCAGGCCGAGCAGACCGCCGATGACCGCGGACACGAGGACCGCGATCGCCATCAGGGCGAGGGTCTCCATGGTGGCTTCCCACATGCCCAGCACTCCGCACAGCGCGAAGCAGCCCAGGGTGACGCCGGCCAGCTTCAGGCCGCGCCGGCTCTGCAGGCCGCCGACGCGCCAGGAGAGCAGGACCGCCGTCGCCGTGACGGGGAACCAGCCGACGTTCACCAGCAGGTCCGTCATCCAGATGACGGAGTCGTCGGACCAGTTGCTCAGGTGGAGCAGGAAGTAGAGGAAGACGGGGTTGGTGTCCCGGTTGTGCACGACCCAGGTGTACGCGTCGTCCAGCGGGGTCTTGACGTCGGCGGTCAGTGCGGCGGGCCAGGACCCGCTGCCCCACAGGAGCGCCGCGGCCGGCACGAGCACGGCCGCGGCGACGAGGAGGGGCAGCAGACGGCGCAGCAGCGGGTGGAGGGCCCGCGCGCCGGTCGCCGGCGGCGTCTCCCGCTCCACCGGTTCGGCGGGCGGGGAGGGCGGGGCCGGGGTGGTGACGGCGCTCATCGTCGGCACCTCCCGGCCGCTGCGGGGGCCGTCGGTGCGGCCTCGGGTCTGACACGGGTGGTCATCAGGCGGCCTCCTTCACCGGACCGCCGTCGAGACCGGCGACGACCCGCAGGAGGCCGGCGTGGTCGACCTGCCCCAGGCAGCGGCCGTCCTCGACGACGCAGGCGGCCCGGCCGGTGCGGGCGACCGTCTCGATGGCCCCGGAGACGACGGTGTCGGGCGCGAGGGCCCCCGGGTGGTCGGACCCGCCGCAGTCGCCGGGCCTCATGGCGCTGCGGACGGTCATGACCTGTTCGCGGGGGACGTCCCGGACGAAGTCGCGGACGTAGTCGTCGGCCGGCGAGCCGACGATCTCCTCGGGGGTGCCCAGCTGCACCACGCGGCCGTCGCGCATCAGGGCGATCCGGTCGCCGAGCCGGAGGGCCTCCTGGAGGTCGTGGGTGATGAAGACCATCGTGCGGCCCTCCTCGTGGTGCAGCCGGGTCACCTCCTCCTGCATGTCGCGCCGGATCAGCGGGTCGAGGGCGCTGAACGGCTCGTCGAAGAGGAGGACCTCCGGGTCGACGGCGAGGGCGCGGGCCAGGCCGACGCGCTGCTGCTGGCCGCCGGACAGCTGGGAGGGCCGGCGCTGCTCCATGCCCTCCAGGCCGACCTTGGCGACGACCTCGGCGGCCTTCTCGCGGCGTTCGGCCTTGCCCATGCCCTGGATCTCCAGGCCGTAGGCGACGTTGTCGAGGACGGTGCGGTGCGGCAGCAGGCCGAAGTGCTGGAACACCATGGCGGCGCGGTGCCGGCGCAGTTCGCGCAGCCGGGCCTTGTCCATGGCGAGCACGTCCTCGCCGTCGATGGCGATGGTGCCCGCGGTCGGCTCGATGAGCCGGGTCAGGCAGCGCACCAGGGTGGACTTGCCGGAACCGGACAGGCCCATGACGACGAAGACCTCGCCCTTGCGGACGTCGAAACTCACGTCGCGCACGGCGGCGGTGCAGCCGGTGCGGGAGCGCAGCTCGGCGGGTTCGAGGGCGGCGAGTTCCGGGTCCCCGGGGATCCGGTCCGCCTTGGGGCCGAAGACCTTCCACAGCCCCTGGACGGAGAAGACGGGCGCGGTGCCGTCGGGTCCGGCCGTGGGCGGTGTGGCGGGCGCGGTGGAGGTGGTGGTGCTCATCGCGCATCGCCGCCGATCAGTTCGACGGCCCGCTCGCCGACCATCAGCACCGCGATCATCGGGTTCACGGCGGTCATGGTCGGGAAGACGGAGGCGTCCGCGATGCGGATGCCCTCCAGTCCGCGGATGCGCAGCTCGGGGTCGACGACGGCCTGTTCGTCGTCGGCGGCACCCATCCTGCAGGTGCCCGCCGGGTGGTAGACGGTGTGGGCGACCTTGCGGGCGTACTCGCTCAGCTCCTCGTCACCGGTGACGTCCGGTCCGGGGGCGACCTCGCGCTTGAGCCAGTGGGCCAGCGGTTCGGTCTTCGCGATCTCGCGGGCGATGCGGATGCCGTCGACGAGGGTGCGGCCGTCGTAGTCGTCCTCGTCGGTGAAGTAGCGGAAGTCGAGGGCGGGCTTGACCTCGGGGTCGGCGCTGGTGAGGTAGAGGCGGCCGCGGGACTTCGGCTTGGGGATGTTCGGGGTCATCGACACGCCGAACTCCGGCCGCTGGTAGCCCAGTCGCTCCGGGTTGTCGGTGAACGGGATCTGGTAGAAGTGGAACATCAGGTCCGGGCCCGCGTGATCGGGGTCGCGGCGCACGAACAGACCGGCGTCGGAGTCCATGGCGGAGTTGTCCGGGATGGGTCCGTCCGTCTCCCAGACGATCACGGACTCGGGGTGGTCGAGGAGGTTCTCGCCGACACCGGGCAGGTCGTGCGCCACGGGTATGCCGAGCGCCTCCAGGTCGGCGCGGGGCCCGATGCCGGAGTGCAGCAGCAGCCGCGGCGAGTCGACGGCGCCGGCGCACAGCACCACCTCGTCGCGTGCGCGGACGAGGATCTCCTCGCCGTCCTTGGTGCGCACGTGGACGCCGGTGGCCCGGGTCCCGTCGAGTTCCAGCCTGTACGCCCAGGTCTCCAGCAGGATCGTCAGGTTGGGCCGTTCGTCCATCACCGGGTGCAGGTACGCCACCGAGGCGGAGGACCGCTTGTTGTTCTCCGGGTGGTAGGCGAGGTCGAAGAAGCCGACGCCCTCCTGGAACGGCTTCTTGTTGAAGCTCTCGATCCGGGGCACTTCGAGGGCCTTCTGCGCGGCGTCCACGAAGTCGCGGGCGATCGCGTTCCGGTCCTTCTCGTCGACCGGGACGATGTTGTTCTTCAGGCGGGCGTAGTACGCCTCCATCTGGACCGCGCCCCAGCCCCGGGCGCCGGCCTCCTCCCACTCGTCCCAGTCGGACGGCAGCGGCTTGAACGCGATGAGCGTGTTGTGGGAGGAGCAGCCGCCGAGCACCCGGGCCCGGCTGTGCCGGATGTGCGAGTTGCCGCGCGGCTGCTCGGTGGTCGGGTAGTCGTAGTCCAGTTCGCCGCCGAGCAGTCCCATCCAGCGGCGCAGGGTCAGCACGTCGTCGCGGCCGACGTCACTGGGGCCGCCCTCGATGACGGCGACGGTCACGTCCGGGTTCTCCGTCAGCCGGGAGGCGATGACGGAGCCCGCCGTGCCGCCGCCGATGACGACGTAGTCGTACAGGTGGGTGTGTTCTGGCATGGGAGCGGTACTCCTCCGGGAGGTTCGGAAACGGGTGGATGAGGTGAACTGCCGGTCGACGCCGCGCGTCGGACGGGAAGACGAGGAACGGGATGCCGCGGCGCGGGGCCGGGCGCACGGCACGCGGCCGTGGTGACGTGGTGCGCCGGGGCGGGCGGGCCGCCGTGCTCCGGCCCGGCCCCCGGGTGGTCCGGGTGCCGGGGGCACGGAGCGGCACCGCTGTCCGCCGGGGCGCGGCGGATGTGCCGTGGGGCGTGACGCCGCACTCGGGAGGTGTGTCACCGAGGGGCGGAGGTGCCCGGTCCACCGGCCGGTGGCCTGTGGGTCAGCCCGCGAACCAGCGCACCGGCTGCGGCGCGAGGTTCTGGTAGACGTGCTTGGTCTCGCGGTACTCGGCGAGTCCGGCCGGGCCGAGTTCGCGGCCCACTCCGCTCTTGCCGAAGCCGCCCCACTCCGCCTGCGGCAGGTAGGGGTGGAAGTCGTTGATCCAGACCGTGCCGTGGCGCAGCCGGGCGGCCACCCGCCGGGCGCGGCCCGCGTCGGTGGTCCACACGGCGCCGGCCAGACCGTACTCGGTGTCGTTGGCGAGGGCGACGGCCTCGTCCTCGGTGCGGAAGGTCTCCACGGTGAGGACCGGCCCGAAGACCTCCTCGCGCACCACCCGCATCTCGCGGTGGCAGTGGTCGAGCACGGTCGGCTCGTAGAAGTAGCCGCTCGCGGGGCGTTCGGCGGAGGGTTCGGGCCGCTTGCCGCCGGACCGCAGGACGGCGCCCTCCTCCAGCGCGGAGGCGACGTACGCCTCGACCTTGTCGCGCTGCTGCTCCGACACCAGCGGGCCGCACTCGACGCCCTCCTCGGTGCCCCGGCCGAGCCTGATCCGCTGGGCGCGGCGGGCGAGTTCGGCGACGAAGCGGTCCCGCACGGACTCCTCGACGATGAGCCGCGCGCCGGCCGAGCACACCTGGCCGCTGTGGATGAAGGCCGCGTTGAGGGCCTGGTCGACGGCGGTGTCGAAGCCCTCCTCGGTGGCGCAGGCGTCGGCGAACACCACGTTGGGGTTCTTGCCGCCGAGTTCGAGGGCGACCTTCTTGACGCCGGGCGCGGCGGCCTGGGCGACCTTGGTGCCGCTGACCAGCCCGCCGGTGAAGGACACCAGGTCCACGTCGGGGTGTTCGGCGAGCCGGGCGCCGACGGTGTGCCCGGGGCCGGTGACGATGTTGGCCACCCCGGCGGGCAGTCCGGCCTCCAGGAGCAGGTCGATGAGGGCGACGGTGCTCAGCGGGGTGATCTCGCTGGGCTTGATGACGAAGGTGTTGCCGGCCGCCAGAGCGGGGGCGATCTTCCAGCTGGCCTGGAGGAGCGGGTAGTTCCAGGGCGTGATCATCGCGCAGACGCCGACGGGCTCGTGCACGACGACGCTGTGGACGTCGGGCGTGCCGGCGTCCACGACCCGGCCGGGGGTCTCGCCCGCGACCAGGTCGGCGAAGTAGCGGAAGGCGTCGGCGACGCAGTCGATGTCGACGCGGCCCTCCTCGGCGGTCTTCCCGGCGTCCCGGCTCTCCAGCAGGCCCAGCGGCTCGCGGTCCCGGGTGAGCAGGGCGGCGACCCGGCGCAGCAGTTCGGCCCGTTCGGCGACCGGGGTGTGCGGCCAGGGGCCCTCGTCGAAGGCGCGCCGGGCGGCGGCCACCGCCAGGTCGGTGTCCTTCTCGTCGCCCTCCGCGACCACGGCGAAGGGCTGCGCGTCCGCGGGGTCGATGATCTCGCGCGTGGCGCCGGACACCGCCGCCCGCCACTCGCCCCCCGCGTGGATCGTGCCGCGCGCCTCGAGTTCCGTCTTGTCCGCCATAGTCGGTACTGCCTTCCGTTCCTGGTGCCCCCCATGCGTCACACTGCCGTGGCACATGGGACCGGGTGCACCTGCCCCAAAGGGCCGAAAGCATGCGCGATTCCCGGCCGGAAGTGCGCGGTGTCACGGAAGACGGGTACTTACGGGGCGAAAACGCCCGCGCTGTGAGCGTGCGGTCACAGCGCGGGACCCCCCAGGACGCGGTTTCCGGTCAGCCGCCGCCGGTGCCGCAGGTGGTGGCGGGAGGGCAGAAGCCGCTCAGCGCCGTCCGCAGCAGTTCGCGCCCGGCCTCCCGGCCCTCCGCGTCCGGCGTGTAGGCGGCGACGGCGTACAGCTTGCCGTCGGCGGCCTCGAAGCGTTCGTCGACCACGTGCCAACCGCCGACGTCCGGCTGTCCCTTCAGGGTGTCCACGAGGTACTCCAGCCGGGAGCCGGGCACCCCGGCGCCGCCCAGGTCCTCCAGGGAGAGTTCGGTGAAGCCCGGGGCCTTCTGCACCGCGTCGGAGAGGAACAGCCCGTGCGACTCGGCGGGCGACGCCTCGGACACCTCGAACACCTGGAGCCGGTGCGTGCGGTCGGCGCTGTAGTAATTGACCACGTCGATGCCGTACTTGGAGTCCACGTCGTCGCGGCTCCACCCGGCGGGGCGGGCGATGGTGAAGCCCTCCCCGTCGGTGAACAGCTCGTACCCGGCGGGCAGGTCGTCGACGAGGGTGGACGGCTCCGGGATGTTCTCCCCGCCGGTCGGACCGGGCGGCGGCTGCTCCACGGTGCCGGTCGCCGTGGGCTCGGCCGTCGGGGACGGGCTCGCCGTGACCGTGGGCCTGTCGTCCGCGCGGTCGTCGGTGCCTCCCCCGTTCCGCACGATCAGGGTGGCCACCAGCCCCACGGTCACCCCGAGGGCGGCGGCCCCTCCGACCACCAGCCAGAGGCGTCGCCGGCGGGCCCCCGGCGCGGTTGCCGGCCCGGGCACCGGGGCGCCGGGCTGGTGCGCGGGGCCGTA
>NZ_JAAGMD010000882.1 GCF_010548465.1 Streptomyces sp. SID14436
GCCGGTGCCAAGGGCCCGGTGATGGCCGGTGCCAAGGGCCCGGTGGCGGCCGGTGCCAAGGGCCCGGTGATGGCCGGTGCCAAGGGCCCGGTGGCGGCCGGTGCCAAGGGCCCGGTGATGGCCGGTGCCAAGGGCCCGGTGGCGGCCGGTGCCAAGGGCCCGGTGATGGCCGGTGCCAAGGGCCCGGTGGCGGCCGGTGCCAAGGGCCCGGTGGCGGCCGGTGCCAAGGGCCCGGTGGCGGCCGGTGCCAAGGGCCCGGTGATGGCCGGTGCCAAGGGCCCGGTGGCGGCCGGTGCCAGGGGCCCGGTGGCGGCCGGTGCCAGGGGCCCGGTGATGGCCGGTGTCGGGGGCCCGGTGATGGCCGGTGTCGGGGGGCTCCCGGCCCCGGGGCCTGTCGGGCGGATCGTGACGGACGGCCCTAGCGGCAACTGTCCGCGGCCTCGATCAGTCGCTGGGCCTCGTCGAGCGCGGCCCGCAGGACGGCCGGGTCCGTCGCCGGGTCCTCACCGGGCGGCAGCAGCCAGTCCGAGCCCTCCACCGGAGGTTCCGGCGCGAGCCTCAGCCCGCGCCCGTCGGTCTCCGTGCAGGTGCTCCCCGGTACGTCCCACGCCGCGGCCGTGCCCGGCGGGACCAAAAACCCCAGCGTGCCGCCGCCGTCGTGCAGGACGGGCCCCACCGCGTCCCCGGCCCCGCGGCGCAGGATGTCCACCGCCTCCAGGCCCTGCCGGGCAGGCACCGTCACCACGTCGCACGACGTGTCCGGGGCGCCCACCGTGTCCGCCGCCGCAGCGGACGCGGCACCCGGTGCGTCCGGCACTCTCCGAGGATCGCTGCTCCGGCTGGTCGCCATCCCACGCCTCCACCACACGAAATGACTGCTTGGACGAGCGGGTCGGGAGTCGGGGGGCTCCCGGTCCACAGGGTTCAACGCGCCGGGCCGTCAACGGCAACGGCGGAAGTTGACCGCAAAGGATGGCAGTTCATGGCGGATCGCGGATGAGATATCCGGTTTGTAGCCAAACACTGCGTGCCGACTCCGTCACAACAGGTACGTTCTTGCCCGCCGGAAACAGGGCGGCACACCGACAATTCGCCCCGAGTCCGGCATGGTTCGACGGTTCGCAGAGAGGACCCGGCCATGGCGTCGTCAACGGTGCCCTCGTCCAACCCCGACCGGCCGGCACGGCCGAACCTCGTCTTCCGGCAACTGCGCGGAGCGCGCTCGCCGGGCGAGTTCGCCGCCGCGGTACGGCGGGCCGCCCGCGAGATCGGCGAACGCGTCAGCTGTGACGCGCGCTACGTCCACCGGGTCGAGACGGGCGAGATCCGCTGTCCCAACTACGCCTACGAACGGGTGTTCCTGCACATGTTCCCCGGCCGCACGCTGACCGATCTGGGCTTCGCGCCCCGCTCGTCGGTCCGCGGCCGCGGGGCCCGGACGGGAGGGCCCGGGGAGCTTTCCCCGGTGCCCGCACCGGCCCCGGCGGACCCCACGAGTGAGACCAGCGGGCCCCCGGATCCGTATGAGGAGCCGCGGGACCCGTACGACCCGTACGACAGCTACGACACGTACGACAACTACGAGGAGAGCGACGTGCTGCGTCGCGCATTCATGACCGGCGGGGGCGCCACCGTGGCCGCCGCCTCGCTGGGCCCCCTCGGGTTCGCCCGGGACGCCTCGGCCGCACAGCGCTCCGTGCGCCGCGCCGGGGCCAGTGACGCGGGTGCCCTGGAGGAGGCGGTCCGCAGGATCCGCCTGCTCGACGACCGCCACGGGGCCGACGGGCTCTACCGGCGGGCCGCGGCACCGCTGCGCGCCGCCTACGCCCTGCTCGACGCCGGCACGACCCGGCAGCGGACCGCGGACCGGCTGTACGCGGGCGCCGGTGAACTGGCCATCTCGGTGGGCTGGCTGGCCCACGACTCGGGCCGCTTCGACGACGCCCGCTCGCACTACGCGGAGGCACTGGCGACCGCGCGCGTCACCGGCGACGCGGGCC
>NZ_JAAGMD010000899.1 GCF_010548465.1 Streptomyces sp. SID14436
ACGGCCACCAGTCTGCTCCGGGCGGGCGGTCCCGCCGGCCGCTGCCCGTCGGGTTCCGGTGCCCGGTGCCCGCCATCGGTGCCCTCCCCCCGGCCCAGGGTCCGCCGCCGCCGCGGCCGCCGGTGCGGCGGGTCCCCTTCGAGCGGCGGCACCTCGGGGGTGACGCCGGTCCGGCGGAAGGCACGCAGCATGCGTTCCGCCGCGTCCGCGTCCAGCCGGCGGTCGGGTTCCCTCTCCAGCAGGCCGCGGACGACGGGCAGGATCGGACCGGCCTCCACGGGCGGCCGCACCTCGTCGACCACGACCGCGTGCAGGACCCCGCCGAGCGAGTCGCGCCGGAAGGGCGACTCGCCGCTGAGGGCCGTGCAGAGCAGCGCGCCCAGGGACCACAGGTCGGACTCCGGGCCGGTCCGGGCGCCGGCCATGCGCTCCGGGGCGGTGTACTCGGGCGAGCCGACGAAGGAGCCGTGTTCGGTGAGCGTGGTGGCGCCCGCGACCCGGGCGATGCCGAAGTCGGTGAGGACGACCCGGTCGGTGCCGTTCTCCAGCAGCACGTTGGCGGGTTTGAGGTCCCGGTGCAGCACGCCCGCGGCATGCGCGGCCCGCAGCGCGCACAGCAGGTCGATGCCGATGCGGGCGGCCTCGTCGGCGTCGACCGGACCGTCCCGGGCGATCCGTTCGGCGAGCGACGGACCGTCGATCAACTCGAGCACGATGTAGGGGCGTTCGTCGTCCTCGACGACGTCGTGGACCACCGTGATGTGCGGGTGGCTCAATTGGGCCAGTGCGCGGGCCTCGCGCAGGGTCCGCTCCCGCTGTTTCCGGGCCTCGGCGGCGGAGAGCGTCTCGTCGACGGGGAGTTCCTTGACGGCGACACCCCGGCCGAGCAACTGGTCGGTGGCCCGCCACACCACACCCATGCCACCGCGCCCGAGCCTCTCCTCCAACCGGTAACGGCCCGCGATGACACGGGCGTTGTGCCGAGCGTTTCCGTTGCCAGACGCCCCCTCGGTCCCCATGCGCCCATCATGCCCCACCGGATGTGCCCCCTCCGGTACGGCGATTCGGCCAAGCGGGGGACGTCTGTGCAGGTGCGGCACGCCGGTGCCGGGGGCGTGTGCCCGGCGCAGATGCCGGACGCGATGTGGTACCGACGCGGAAAGGGGAGGGGGGAGTTGGGGCGGGCGACTGGTTCCTTGCCCCCGCCCTGCCGGGTGCGGGCCCGTCCGCTGCCGTCAGCGCTCGCGCCACCCCTTGAGCACCGTCTCGAACTGGGCCCGGGTGGTGTCCCAGTCCTCGGCCGGCCCCGCCATGTAGAGGGCGTACTCGACACCGTCCCGCGCCAGGTACATCTGGTCGATCGCCCGGTAGGGCCCGGGGAACTCGGTGTCTTTGGGGAGGGCGGTCCAGGTGTACTCCAGCCGGGCGCTGTCGCGGTCCCGGTAGAGGAGACGCCGCAACTCCAGCCGCCGGTAGTCCACCAGCCGCTGCCCTATCTGCTGGTCCAGGTCGCCGAGATGCTCGTAGGGGTCGTCGAAGTCGGGCGAATCGTCGACCGCGATGCGCAGGAAGTGCTTGCCGCCGTCGGGCGTGTAGTCGACCTGACGGCTCTCGCCGTCGAGGACGACGCGCTTCCAGTCGGCACCCGGCAGGACGACGCTGAACCCGTAGGGGTCCTTCCGGCGCACCCAGCCCGCCGGAAGGCCGCCTTTCGAGCCCTCGTCCTCCGGGTCCTCGGCCGCGGGCGAGGCGGACGACGCGGCGGACGTGCCGCCGCCCGGCCGGTTCCCGTCGCCCCGCTGCTGCAGCACGACCGCGGTCGCCCCGCCGATGATCGCGGCCAGCGCGACGACCAGCGCGATCATGCGCCGGCGCCCTCCGCCCCCGGCACTTCGGGGCGCGGCGGCAGCGGGTGCACCCGGGGACTGCACGGCGGTCGGTCCCGTCCCGCGCGGAGTACCCGCGCCCGGACCGGCGCCCTGACCTGCGCCAGGCGCGC
>NZ_JAAGMD010000096.1 GCF_010548465.1 Streptomyces sp. SID14436
CGTGGCCCTCCACCGCGAAGTACAGCGTGCGGCCCAGGGCGAGGAGATCATCGGCGGGTCCTGGCGGTCCCACCCCGGCCCCCTCCGGCGCGCCGTGCGGTACGGGCCCCCGGCCGCTCCCGGGGTGCGACGGCCCGGCGATGCCGTGGCCCGTCAGCAGCACCCGCCCGTGGGGTGCGCCGGTGGCGTCCGGGGCGAGCAGGACGTTCGCCGCGCTCACGTCCCCGTGGACCAGCCCCCGCGCGTGCCCGGCGGTGAGCGCGCCCAGGACGGCCAGACCGATCCGTGCGGCCGCCGCCGGGGCCGGCGGTCCACGCCGGGCGACCAGTTCCCGCAGGTGGACGGCACCGGCCACGTACTCCGTGACGGTCCACCGGCGTCCCCCGTCGTCCAGGACGTCGTGCACCGCGACCACGTGCGGGTGGCCCCGCAGGACGTCCGCGCAGCGGGCGGCCGCGCCGCCGGGGGCGGCCGGGGCGGCCTCCCTGAGGACGACCTCGACCACGCGTTCGTGGTCGAGCGCCAGCCAGACCCGGCTAACGGCGCCGCCCAGCCGGTGCAGCGGTTCGTAGCGGCCGGCGACGAGCCGGCCCGGTCCGGACGTCCACGCGCGCAGTGACATGACCGCTCCCCCCGGCGGTTGCACCCTGGAGCGTCATGCTACTGACGGAAGGCACCGTTCCGGGCGAATCGGGGCGAAAGCGAAGAGATGTGCGAGACGGGACTCAGCTGCCGCGAGCGTGCAGCGAGGCGAGGTAGGCGTTGTACGCCTCGAGTTCCTTGTCGCCGTCCCGGTCGGCGGCCCGGTCCTTGCGCTTGGCCTGCCGCTGCTCGGAGGCGTACCACTGGAACAGCAGCGCTATCAGCACGATCACGGACGGGACCTCGCTGAACGCCCAGGCGATGCCGCCGGCCGCGTTCTGGTCCGCGAGCGCGTCGATGCCCAGCGAGGCGGGCGGGTTCTCGTACGTCGAGACCATCGGCGTGGTCGCCATCATCAGCGCGATGCCGAAGAACGCGTGGAACGGCATGCCCGCGAACAGCTCCAGCATCCGCATCAGGTGGTTCGGCCGGTGCGGGCCGGGGTCCACGCCCATGATCGGCCAGAAGAAGACCAGTCCGACGGCCAGGAAGTGCACCATCATCACGACGTGCCCCACCCGGGAGCCCATCAGGAAGTCGAACCCGGGGGTGAAGTACAGCGCGTACAGGCTCGCGATGAACATCGGAATGGTGAACAGCGGGTGGGTGATCACCCGGATGTACCGGCTGTGCAGCAGCATCAGCAGCAGTTCGCGGATGCCCTTGCGGCCCCGTCCGGCCGTCGGCAGGGCGCGCAGCGCCAGCGTGATGGGGGCGCCGAGCAGGATCAGGATCGGCGAGACCATGCTGATCACCATGTGCTGCACCATGTGCACGGTGAACATGACCATGCCGTAGTCGTTGAGCGCGGTGCACATCATCAGCGCGACGCTCAGCACACCGAGGACGAAGGACACGGTCCGCCCCACCGGCCACTTGTCGCCGCGCCGGGTGAGCCGCACCACGCCCCAGACGTAGAGGGCCAGGCCCAGGACGCAGGCGACGAGGAAGAACGGGTCCGCCGACCAGGCGAGTCCGCGCCCCAGCGTGAACGGCGGCAGATCCATCGTCATGCCGTGCCCGCTGTGATCCATCCGCCGGCTCCTGTTTCGTGGGGGTTGTGCGCTGTCTGTCCGGACCCAGACTAGAACCGCCCCCGGCCGCGGCTGCGACCGGGGGCGGCTTTCAGCGGCCGCGAGGACCTACAGCACGCACTGCGACTCGGCGTAGCGCTCCTCGGGCACCGTCTTGAGCGTCGCCACCGCCTCGGCCAGCGGCACCGTCACGATGTCCGTCCCGCGCAGCGCGGTCATCCGCCCGAACTCGCCCCGGTGCACGGCCTCCACCGCGTGCCAGCCGAACCGGGTGGCCAGCACCCTGTCGTACGCCGTCGGCGTCCCGCCCCGCTGCACGTGGCCGAGGATGACCGGGCGGGCCTCCTTGCCGAGGCGCGTCTCGAGTTCGAGGGAGAGCTGGCGGGCGATCCCCGCGAAGCGCTCGTGGCCGTAGACGTCCTTGCCGCCCTCGTCGAAGTCCATCGTCCCGGGGCGGGGCTTGGCGCCCTCGGCGGCCACCACGATGGCGAACCGCTTGCCGGCCGAGAACCGCGCCCCGATCTTCGCCGTCAGCTCGTCGATGTCGAAGGGACGCTCGGGCACCACGATGGCGTGGGCGCCGGCCGCCATGCCGGAGTGCAGCGCGATCCAGCCCGTGTGACGGCCCATGACCTCCACGATCAGCACCCGCTGGTGCGACTCGGCGGTGGTCTTCAGCCGGTCCAGGGCCTCGGTCGCCACGCCGACCGCAGTGTCGAAGCCGAAGGTGACGTCGGTGACGGCGATGTCGTTGTCGATGGTCTTCGGCACACCCACTATCGGCAGGCCGTTGTCCGACAGCAGCCGGGCCGCCTTCAGGGTGCCCTCCCCGCCGATCGGGATGATCGCGTCGAGGCCCAGTTCCCCGACGTGGCCCCGAGCGCGCTCCACGCCGTCCCGCAGGTGCTCGGGGCGGACCCGGGAGGAGCCGAGGATGGTGCCGCCGCGGGCGAGGATGCCGCCGACCGCGTCGAGGTCCAGCTTGAGGTAGTCGCACTCCAGGAGGCCCTTCCAGCCGTCCCGGAAACCGATGACCTCGTCGCCGTGGTCGACGACGGCACGGTGCACGACCGACCGGATGACGGCGTTCAGCCCGGGGCAGTCGCCGCCGGACGTGAGGACACCAATGCGCATAGCCCGAAACAACCTTCTCGAGTGGGCCGGGACCGGACCGCGCTGTCCGGCTCGATCCCCGCCACCCTAGCCCCACCGGGGGGCCGTTCCGTAGCATGCGTCCGCCTGCTGGACGACCCCGCTCACCTGTGCGGACCAGCCGTCAGACGGGCCGGTCCGCGACGGTCCGGACAGGGGTGCGAGCAGGCGGCCGGTGTGCCTACGCGGGCTGCTGCGCGGCGGCGATGCGCTCGTTGCGCAGAGCCTCGTACCAGCGGTCGTCGGTCGGGGGCAGCGCGTTGACGTCGAGCGCCAGCTTCAGCAGCAGGTCCGCGATCTGCGGATTGCGCGCCAGCACCGGGCCGTGCATGTACGTGCCGAACACGGTGTCGTTGAAGGCGCCCTCCGTGCCGTCCCCGGTGCCGTTGCCGTTGCCGAAGCGCACCTGGGCGAACGGGCGGGCGGTGGGCCCCAGATGGGTGACGCCCTGGTGGTTCTCGAATCCGGTCAGCGGGGGCAGCCCCAGCTGCGGGTTGATGTCCGCCAGCACGTCGCCCACGCAGCGGTCGCCCTCACCGCGCACCGACACCACGTCCAGCAGCCCCAGGCCGGGCTCCCGCTGGCCGAGGTCGTTGATGAACTCGTGGCCGAGGATCTGGTAACCGGCGCACACGGAGAAGACGATGGCGCCGTTCTCCACCGCCCGGTGCAGTCCGCCGTCCCGGCGCAGCCGCTCCGCCGCGAGCCGCTGCGGCCGGTCCTCGCCGCCGCCGATCAGGTAGATGTCGCCGGAGGTGGGGATCGGCTGGTCGCTGCGCACGTCGAGCCGGGCCACGTCGAGCCCGCGCTGCCGCGCCCGGCGCTCCACCACGAGCACGTTGCCCTGGTCGCCGTAGGTGCTGAGCAGGTCGGGGTAGATCCAGACGACCCGCAGACTGTTGTCGCTCATGAAGTCACTGTCCTTGTGAGTACGTCGTGCGTCGGGGTGCCGGGACGTCAGTTGCCGACGCGACGGCGCAGGTCCTGGAAGGCGGTGTAGTTGGCGATGACCTCGATCCGGCCGGGCGGGCACTGCTGCACCGCCTGGTCGAGGTCCTCGCACACCTGGAACTGCTGGTTGGCGACCTCCAGGCGGACCGCGAGGTCCAGCTTGCGGTCACCGACGACGCAGATCGGGTGACCGGTCAGCCGGGTGTAGTCGACGTCCCACAGCCAGGAGGTGTCGGTGCCGTCGGCGGAGCGCGCGTTGACGGAGAGGATCACCGGGGTGGGCGGCGGGTCGATGAGCGAGAACGTCTCCAGCCAGCCCGCCGGGTTCTTGGCGAGCAGCAGGCGCAGGTCGCGCCCCTGGAACTGCACCACGTCGTAGCGTCCGGCCACGGCCTGCACCTGGTACATGCGCTCCAGCGCGACCTGCGGCGGCACGCCGAACACGGCCGCGACGGCCGCGGAGCTCGCCGCGTTGGCCTTGTTGGCGCGGCCGGGCAGCTGCAGGTGGATCGGCCACGCGGAGCCGTGCGGGTCCAGGACCTGGTCGCCGGACAGGGCCCAGCTCGGCGTGGGGCGGCGGAAGCCGCACTCGCCGCAGAACCAGTCGTCGCCGGGGCGCTGCATCACACCGCCGCAGGACGGGCAGGACCAGGCGTCGTCCTTCCACATCTGTCCGGCGGCGACCCAGATCACGTTGGGGGAGGAGGACGCGGCCCATACCACCAGCGGGTCGTCGGCGTTGGCGACGATGACGGCCTTGGAGCCGGCCAGCCCCTCGCGCCAGTTCTCCGCGAGCATCCGGGTCTCGGCGGCGCGGTCGAGCTGGTCGCGGGAGAGGTTGAGCAGGGCGATGCACTTCGGGTCGGTGGCCTGGGCGACGCCGACGAGGTACTTCTCGTCGACCTCGATGACACCGAAGCGGGACTCCGCGCCGGCCGCGAGGGCCGAGGTGATGCCGGCCGGCATGTTGGCGCCGAGGGCGTTGGAGACGACCGGGCCGGCCGCCTTGAGCGCCTCGGCGATGAGCCGCGTGGTGGTGGTCTTGCCGTTGGTCGCCGAGACGAGGGTCACGTCCAGGTGCTGGGCGAGCCGGGCGAGCAGGTCGGGGTCGAGTTTCAGTGCCACCCGGCCACCGATCACCGAACCGCTGCCGCGCCCGGCGGCGCGTGATGCGGCCGCGACCGCCTTGCCGGCGGTCACGGCCAGCTTGGCCCGCGGCGTGAGCGGGTCCGAGTTGCCTGCCATCAGTTCTCGATCCTCCTTGCGTACGCGCCGCGCCGGTGGGGGACGGCCACGTGGTGTGGGCCTCAGCCTATCGAGAGCGCTTCGCACTCCAGAACCGCGGCACCGCGGTGGGACGGACGTTGCCGCAAGGACCGTACCCTTGCCGCCATGCGACACGGTTCCATCCCCGGCGTCCGCGGACGTGTGCGGCCCCTGACCCTGCTCGGCGACCCGGTGCTGCACGCCCCGTGCCGCGAGGTCACCGACTTCGGTCCCGAACTGGCCCGCCTGGTGGAGGACTTGTTCGCGACGATGTACGCGGCCCGGGGAGTGGGCCTGGCCGCGAACCAGATCGGTGAGCCGCTGCGGGTGTTCGTCTACGACTGTCCCGACGACGAGGACGTCCGGCACCTGGGGCACGTGGTGAACCCGCGCCTGGTCGAGACGGACGGTGTGGTGCTGCGCGGCCCGGAGGGGTGTCTGTCCCTGCCGGGCCTGGAGGCGGGCACCGAGCGTCACGACCACGCGGTCGTCGAGGGGTTCACGGTGACCGGGGAGCCGGTCACCGTCCACGGCAGCGGGTTCTTCGCCCGCTGCCTGCAGCACGAGTGCGACCACCTGGACGGCCGCGTCTACGCCGACCGTCTCACGGGGTGGCGCCGGCGCCGGCTGCTGCGGCAGGCCGCGCGGGCGGCCTGGAGCCGGCGCTGAGGCGTCAGAAGCCGGGTCCGCCGACCCGGTCGCCGGCCTCCGCCAGCCTGCCCCACAGCAGGTCGGTCAGTCCGGCCACCAACTCGGCCCGTGTGCAGGGCCGTTCGCCGAGCCACCAGTCACCGGCCGCGTGCATCATGCCGACGATGCCGTGGCCCCAGACGCGGGCCAGCTGGTGACTGGCCGGACCGAGGTCCAGCCGCTCCTCGATGACCTGGGCGAGTTCCTCGCCCATCCGGCGCAGCAGGGGCGCCGAGTGCTTGCCGACGTCGAAGCCCTGGTCGCCCGGGGATCCCTCCGCCGGGTGCATGAGGAACCGGTACACCTGGGGGCGCAGTTCGATCGCCGCGAGGTAGGTGTCCAGGGTGGCGGCGACCCGCTCGCGGCGGTCGGCCGGGGCGTCCAGCGCGGCCCGCAGCGAGTCGAGCAGCGCGTCGGTGTGCCGCTTGGCCAGGGCCGCGTACAGTCCTCCCTTGTCACCGAAGTGCCGGTAGAGGATCGGCTTGGTGATGCCGGCCTCGGCGGCGATGGCGTTCATCGAGGCGCCCGGGCCGTCGCGCAGCACCACCCGGTCGGCGGCCTCCAGCAGCTCGCGCCGGCGGCGGTCGGCGGACCGCTGCTGGTCGGTCCGCTGTGTGGTGTCCATGATGTGCTCTCCCCACCCGTGCTGATTCGGTGACGCCTGCGCAAACTAGCACTGACGGCGTCCGGCCCTCCGAACGGGATATGAGGGGTCCGGAGGAGTTGACTTTCCCTACCGACCGGTAACAGACTGCGGTTACCGCAAGTAACATGCACGTGTGCCGCCGCTGGAGGAGTCATGGCCGAGTTCACCATGGAGCTCAACGACGAACAGAAGGAGGTGCGGGACTGGCTGCACGGCTTCGCCGCCGACGTCATCCGCCCCGCCGCCGCCGAATGGGACGAGCGTGAGGAGACTCCCTGGCCGGTCATCCAGGAGGCCGCCAAGGTCGGCATCTACTCCCTCGACTTCTACGCCCAGCAGTACTTCGACGCAACCGGCCTCGGCATCCCCATGGCGATGGAGGAGCTGTTCTGGGGCGACGCGGGCATCGCCCTGTCGATCGTCGGCACCGGCCTCGCCGCCGTCGGCGTCCTCGCCAACGGCACCGAGGAGCAGATCGGCACCTGGATCCCCCAGATGTACGGCGACGCCAACGATGTCAAGGTGGCCGCCTTCTGCTCCTCCGAGCCCGACGCCGGCTCCGACGTCGCCTCGATGCGCACGCGCGCGGTCTACGACGAGGCCAAGGACGAGTGGGTGCTCAACGGCACCAAGACGTGGGCCACCAACGGCGGCATCGCCAACGTCCACGTCGTGGTCGCGGTCGTCGACCCGGACCTCGGCTCCAAGGGCCACGCCTCCTTCATCATCCCGCCGGGCACCCCGGGCCTGGCCCAGGGCCAGAAGTTCAAGAAGCACGGCATCCGCGCCTCGCACACCGCCGAGGTGATCCTCGACAACGTGCGGATCCCCGGCTCCTGCCTGCTCGGCGGCAAGGAGAAGCTGGACGAGCGGCTCGCCCGCGCCCGCGAGAAGGCCCGCAAGGGCGGCGACCGCGTCAAGAACGCCGCCATGGCCACCTTCGAGGCGTCCCGCCCCGCGGTCGGCGCCATGGCCGTCGGCACCGCGCGCGCCGCCTACGAGGTCGCCCTGGACTACGCCACCACGCGTGAGCAGTTCGGCCGCCCGATCATCGACAACCAGGGTGTCGCCTTCCAGCTCGCCGACATGCGCACCCAGATCGACGCCGCCCGCCTGCTGGTGTGGCGGGCCTCCTGGATGGCGGTCAACGGCAAGCCGTTCACCGCCGCGGAGGGCTCCATGTCCAAGCTGTTCGCCAGCGAGACCGCCAAGAAGGTCACCGCCCAGGCGATCCAGATCCTCGGCGGCAACGGCTACACCCGCGAGTACCCGGTCGAGCGGATGCACCGCGATGCCGCGATCTACACCATCTTCGAGGGCACCAGCGAGATCCAGCGCCTGGTGATCGCCCGCACCCTGTCGGGCATGCCCATCCGCTGACCCGGCCCGGACACGGAACGACCCGGCGGTGCGGACAGCACCACCGGGTCGTTCCCCGTGCGTGTACCGGACCCGTCCGGCGCGGCAGGGGCGAAGGACGGTCAGCTCCCGCTGCTGTGCGCGATGCAGGCCACGTCGATGCGGTCGGCCAGCTTCGCCAGCTCGATGGTGAGCGCCGCGACGGTGTCCTCGTCGAGCTTCTGCTCCCCGGACTCCACCAGGCGCAGCCACCGCCCGCCCACCGTGCGGAGCAGCTTGCTGACGTCGGCCGCGGCCACCTGGAGGGTTCCGCTGTCGTCGACGATCAGAGGCAGAGTCACTTCGCGGTTCACAGAGCGGATCGTAGTCGCGGAACCATCACGCACCGTGCCAAACCGTGGTGATGTTGCAGAACTCGCGGATTCCGTGCCCGGACAGCTCACGCCCGTAGCCCGACCGCTTGACCCCGCCGAAGGGGAGCGCCGGATGGGACGCCGTCATCCCGTTCACGAACACCCCGCCGGCCTCCAGGTCCCGCACGAACCGGTCCACCTCGTCCTCGTCCCGCGTCCACACGTTCGAACTGAGGCCGAAGGGGGAGTCGTTGGCGATCAGCACCGCCTCGTCCAGGTCCGCCGCCCGGTACAGGGTCGCCACCGGACCGAAGGCCTCCTCGCGGTGGATGCGCATCTCGCGCGTGATGTCCGCCAGCACCGTCGGCGGATAGAACCAGCCGGGGCCGTCGGGCCGCTCGCCGCCGCACAGGACGGTCGCCCCGGACCTCACCGCGTCGTCGACCAGCTCCTCCAGGTCGGCCCGCCCCTGCTCGCTGGCGAGCGGCCCGACGTCCGTGCCGTCCTCCATCGGATCGCCCACCGTCAGGGCCTTCATCCCCGCGGCGAAACGCTCGGCGAACGCGTCGTAGACGTCCGTGTGCACGATGAACCGCTTCGCGGCGATGCAGGACTGCCCGTTGTTCTGCACCCGCGCGGTCACCGCGACCTGCGCGGCCCGCTCCACGTCGGCGGACGGCATCACGACGAACGGGTCGCTGCCGCCGAGCTCCAGCACCGTCTTCTTGATCATCTCTCCGGCGGTGGACGCCACCGCCCGCCCGGCCGGCTCGCTGCCCGTGAGGGTGGCGGCCCGCACCCGCTCGTCCCGCAGCACGTCGTCGACCGCCGCCGAGCCGATGAGCAGCGTCTGGAAGGTGCCCTCGGGGAGGCCCGCCCGGTGGAACAGGTCCTCCAGGTACAGCGCCGTCTGCGGCACGTTCGAGGCGTGCTTGAGCAGCCCCACGTTCCCCGCCATCAGCGCGGGCGCGGCGAACCGGACCACCTGCCACAGCGGGAAGTTCCACGGCATCACCGCGAGCACCGGACCCAGCGGCCGGTACCGCACCAGCGCCCGGGACGCCCCGGAGTCCTTCACGTCCGAGGCGTCGGGCTCCTCGTCGGCGAGGAGGGCGGCCGCGTTGCCGGCGTACCAGCGCATCGCCTTGGCGCACTTGGCGGCCTCGGCGCGCGCCTGCCGGAGCGGCTTGCCCATCTCCGTGGTCAGCATCCGGGCAACCTCGTCCTGGTCCTCGTCGAGGAGGTCGGCGGCCCGGTGCAGCATCCGGGCCCGCTCGTCGAAGGTGGTCGTCCGGTAGGTGCGGAACGTGGCCTCGGCCAGTTGCAGGCGGCGCTCCACCTCCTCCTCGCCCATGGCCTGGTACGTCTTGAGCGTCTCGCCGTTCGCCGGATTCACCGTTGCGATGGGCATGGCTGACCTCCCTGGGGACGGGCTTCGCGTATCGACCTTCCCGCGCGCCGTGGGGCGGCGCAACGCGGGAGGGCTCTCAGGGCGAGTGCTCCATGAGGCGGTCGAGAAACGCCGTCTGCGCGGAGACGATCACCGCACGGGCCCGGTCCAGCGGCAGCCACGCCACCCGGTCCAGCTCGGGGAACTCGCGTGTGCGTCCCGACTTCGGCGGCCACTCCATCGTGAACGTCCCGGGCACCACCGCGGCCGGATCCAGGTCGGCCTCCACGGCCCACACCGTGACCGTCTTGCCCCCGGCCTGCCGGACCTCGCCGAGCGGCAGCGCCGGCCCGTCCGGGGGCGCCACGCCCAGCTCCTCCCGGAACTCCCGGCGGGCCGCGTCGAAGGCGGGCTCGTCCGGCTCGTACTCGCCCTTGGGCACCGTCCACGCCCCGGCGTCCCGGCGGGCGAAGTACGGGCCGCCCATGTGCCCGAGCAGCACCTCGACCTCCGGGCCGGTGCGCCGGAACAGCAGCAGGCCGGCGCTGCGCGGGCCGCTCACGGCAGCACCCCGGGGTGCGCGGCGAGCAGCGCCTCGACGGTGTCCGCCTCCTCGGGGCGCTTGTCCTCCCGGTAGCGGACCACCCGGGCGAAGCGGAGGGTGACCCCGGCCGGGTAGCGGGTGGAACGCTGGAGGCCGTCGTAGGCGATCTCCACGACCAGCTCGGGGCGCACGGTCACGACCTGGCTGCTCTCCTCCACGGCCAGCTCGCGCAGCCGCTCGGTCTGCCAGGCCAGCATGGCGTCGGTCATGCCCTTGAAGGTCTTGCCGAGCATGGCGAAACCGCCGTCGGCGGTACGGGCCCCCAGGTGCAGGTTGGACAGCCGGCCGGTACGGCGGCCGTGCCCCCACTCGGCGGCCAGCACCACGAGATCCAGCGTGTGCACCGGCTTCACCTTCAGCCAGGACGCGCCGCGCCGGCCCGCGCTGTACGGCGCGTCCAGCGCCTTGGCGACGACGCCCTCGTGGCCGCGCGCGAGGGTCTCGGCGAGGAACGCCTCGGCCCGCGCCGTGTCCCCGGGGCCGGACACCAGCGTGCGCCGGACCCGCATCGGCTCCGGGACGAGCCGGGCGAGTTCCTCGTGCCGGCCGGTGAACGGCAGGTCGAGCAGGTCACGCCCGTCGACGGACAGCGCGTCGAAGAAGACGGGGGAGACGGGCACCTCCCGGGCGGCGGCCGTCACGTCGGTCCGCGAGCCGACCCGCCCCGCGGTCTCCTGGAAGGAGCGGGGGCGGCCGTCCCCGTCGAAGGAGATGACCTCCCCGTCCAGGATGAACCGCTCGCCCCGCAACTCCCGCGCCGCCGCGGTCACCTCGGGCAGCCGGTCGGTGATGTCGTCGAGGGTGCGGGTGTGCACGCGGACCGTGTCGCCGTCGCGGTGCACCTGGACGCGGATGCCGTCCAGCTTCTCCTCGACCGCGCAGGCCCCCAGCTTCTCGACCGCCTCCGCGACCGAGGAGGCGCTGTGCGCCAGCATGGGCTGCACGGGACGTCCGACGGTGAGCCGGAAGGCGGCCAGGGCCTCGGGGCCGTCCGCCAGCAGGGCCTCGGCGACCGTCTGCAGGGAGCCCGCGAGCATCACCGCCCGCCGTACGTCCGGCGCGGGCGCCCCGGTGGCCCGTGCCAGGCCCTCCACGGCGACCGCGTCCAGCGCGCCCTGGCGGACCTCGCCGGTGAGCAGACCGACGAGGAACCGCTGTTCCTCCGCGGTGGCGGCGCCCATCAGTGCGCCGACCAGCCGGGCGCGCTCGGCCTGCGAGCCGGGGCCGGAGACCGCGGCGAGCCGGGTGAGGGCGGCGTCGACCTCCCGCACGGTCAGCGTGGGCTCCGCGGCCGGCTCGACCGGCGCACCGAGGGCCTTCCAGCCCACGCCGATCCGCCCCTGCGGGAGCCGGCCCGCCAGGTAGGGGATGACGATCGGCACGTCGTCCGCCTCCGCCTCCCGGAACAGCTCGGCGAGCAGGTCGGTCTTCCGGGACCGCGCCGACGTGGCGGCGACCTCCCGGGACACGTGGGCCAACCGGGTCAGCAGCATGCAGCCATGGTGCTACGCGAGCCCCCCGCGCACACCCGGACCGCGCCGGGCGCCCGGGCGCCCCCGGGGGCCGCCGTCCGCGCCTACGGGGTGACGGCCGCGTCCAGGTCCTCCATGAGGAGGTCGCCGACGATCGCCGCCGCCGCCCGGTAGCCGCCGCTGGCCGCGTGGATCACCTGCTCGGAGAAGCCGATCGCGTTGCCCGCCGCCCAGACGCCCGGCACCGTCGTCAGGCCCGTCGCGTCGACCACCGGGTAGGCGCCGAACGGGGTCTCGTCCAGCTCGGCGCCCAGCCGCTCCAGCAGGCCCGTCTGCGGCAGGGGCCGCGGGGCGACGTAGAGCACGCCGCGCGGGTGCACGGAGCCGTCGGCGAGGCGCACGCCGGTGAACCGGTCGTCCTCGACCACGAGCCCGGCGACCTCGCCGGGCACCACGTCGACCCGGGCGGCGGCCAGGCGGCGCAGGTCCTGGTCGGTCAGCTCCGACTCGGCGACGGTGTGCAGGAACAGGGTCACGTCCTTCGACCAGCGGGAGACCATCAGCGCCTGGTGGACGCTCGCCGGGGTGGCGGCGAGCACGCCGAAGGGCTCGTCCCGGACCTCCCAGCCGTGGCAGAACGGGCAGTGCAGCACGTCCCGCCCGAACCGTTCGGCGACGCCGGGCACGTCCGGCAGCTCGTCCTTCAGCCCGGTCGCGACGACCAGCCGCCGGGCCCGGACCGGCGCCGAGCCCTCCACCGCGACGGTGAAACCGTCACCCCGGGTTACGTCGGTGACCCGGCCCCGGACCAGCTCGACGCCGTAGCGGGCGATCTCCTCCCGGCCGACGGCCAGGAACTCGGCCGGTGACATGCCGTCGCGGGAGAGGTACCCCTGCATGTGCGGCGACGGGGCGTTGCGTGGTGCGCCGGCGTCGACGACCAGGGTGCGCAGCCGGGCCCGGCCCAGGACCAGCGCGGCCGACAGGCCGGCCGCGCCGCCCCCGACGACGACCACGTCGTAGTGCGTGTGTGCGTGTGTCTCGGTCATGGTGACCACCTCCGTCACCGACCTTCCGCCGTTCCTGCGGGATTGACAAACAACTTTGCCGATTCTGCAATGGATGTCATGAGTACGGAGGAAGTTCTCGCGGACGTCGGTCCCAGGCTGCGGCGGATCAGGAAGGACCGGGAGGTGACGCTGGCGGCGCTGTCGGAGGCCACCGGCATCTCCGTCAGTACGCTCTCCCGGCTGGAGTCGGGGCTGCGCAAGCCCAGTCTGGAGCTGCTCCTGCCGATCGCGCAGGCCCACCAGGTGCCGTTGGACGAGCTGGTCGGGGCGCCGCCGGTGGGCGACCCGCGCGTGCGGTCCCGGCCCATCGTGTGGGGCGGCCGCACCCACTGGCCGCTCACCCGCCAGCCCGGCGGCCTCCAGGCGTACAAGGTGCTGGAACCGCAGCGCAAACAGGAGCCGGAGCCGCGCACACACGAGGGCTACGAGTGGCTGTACGTGCTGTCCGGGCGGCTGCGGCTGGTGCTCGGCGAGCACGACGTGGTGCTGACGGCGGGGGAGGCCGCCGAGTTCGACACCCGGGTGCCGCACTGGTTCGGATCGACGGGGGAGGGGCCGGTGGAGTTCCTCAGTCTGTTCGGCCCGCAGGGCGAGCGGATGCACGTCAGGGCACGGCCCCGGGGAGCGTGACCGGCACGACGGTTCCCCGATCGGCAAGCGACCGCTTAGTATGCGGGGAACCCGGTCTGGGGAACACACGAGCGCACCCCGTGGAGGCTCCGTATGCAGGCATGGCAAGTACACGAGCTGGGAGAACCGGGCGAGGTGATGCGCCTCGCGGACACGCCGGTACCGACCCCTGGTGACGGTCAGGTCCTGCTGAAGGTGCGCGCCGCCGGCATCAACTTCCCCGACGCGCTGATGTGCCGGGGCCTGTACCAGGTCCGGCCGCCGCTGCCCTTCACCCCGGGCGTGGAGATCTGCGGCGAGACCGAGGACGGGCGCCGGGTCCTCGCCAACCCGGCCCTGCCGCACGGCGGCTTCGCCGAGTACGCCGTCGCGGACGCCGGCGCGCTGCGGCCCGCCCCCGATGCGCTCGACGACGCCGAGGCGGCCGCCCTGCACATCGGCTACCAGACCGCCTGGTTCGCCCTGCACCGCCGGGCCGCGCTGCAGGCCGGCGAGACCCTGCTGGTGCACGCCGCAGCCGGAGGCGTCGGCAGCGCCGCCGTGCAGCTCGGCAAGGCCGCCGGCGCCACCGTCATCGGCGTGGTCGGGGGCCGGCAGAAGGCGGCCGTCGCCCGTGAACTCGGCTGCGACGTCGTCGTCGACCGACGCGAGCAGGACGTCATCGCGGCCGTCAAGGAGGCCACCGGCGGCCGGGGCGCCGACGTGATCTACGACCCGGTCGGCGGCGAGGCCTACGCCCAGTCCACCAAGGTCGTCGCCTTCGAGGGCCGGATCGTCGTGATCGGCTTCGCGAGCGGGTCCATCCCCACCCCTGGCCTGAACCACGCCCTGGTGAAGAACTACTCGATCCTCGGCCTCCACTGGGGCCTGTACAACACCCGGAACCCCAAGCTGGTCGAGCACTGCCACGAGCAGCTCACCGACCTGGCCGCCCGGGGCGCGATCAAGCCCCTGGTGAGCGAGCGCGTCCCCCTCGCCGGGGCCGCGGCCGCCGTGCAGCGGGTCGCCGACGGCGTCACCACCGGCCGGGTCGCCGTGCTGCCCTCCACGGAAGGAGCCGCCGCGTGATCGACGCCGCCGAACTGCGCCGCCGCACCCAGGAGTTCCTGGCCGCGCACCCGCCCGCCGACCTCCCGCCGGCACCCCCGGCGGACGCCGCCGGGGACCCGCTCCCCCCGTCCGCCGACGCCGCCCGCCTCGACTTCCTCCGCGCCCGCTTCGACGCCGGACTCGCCTGGGTGCACTACCCCGAGGGCCTCGGCGGACTCGGCGCCCCCCGCGCCCTCCAGGCCGTCGTCGACGCCGAACTGGCCGCCGCCGGAGCGCCCGACAACGACCCGCGGCGCATCGGGATCGGCCTCGGCATGGCCGCGCCGACCATCCTCCAGTACGGCACCGACGAGCAGAAGCGGCGCTTCCTGCGGCCCCTGTGGACGGGCGAGGAGGTCTGGTGCCAGCTGTTCAGCGAACCGGGCGCCGGATCCGACCTGGCCGCGCTCGGCACCCGCGCCGTCCGCCACGGCGACGAGTGGACCGTCAACGGACAGAAGGTGTGGACGTCCAGCGCCCACGTGGCCCGCTGGGCCATCCTCATCGCCCGCACCGACCCGGACGTGCCCAAGCACCGGGGCATCACCTACTTCGTCTGCGACATGACCGACCCCGGCGTCGAGGTGCGGCCGCTGCGCCAGATCACCGGCGAGGCCGAGTTCAACGAGGTCTTCCTCACCGACGTCCGCATACCCGACGCCCACCGCCTGGGCGAGACCGGTGACGGATGGCGGGTCGCGCAGACCACCCTGAACAACGAGCGCGTCGCCATCGGCGGCATGCGGCTGCCCCGCGAGGGCGGCATGATCGGCCCGGTCGTGCGGACCTGGCGCGAACGGCCCGACCTGCGCACCCACGACCTGCACCAGCGGCTGCTCACCCTGTGGGTCGACGCCGAGGTGGCCCGCCTCACCGGCGAACGGCTGCGCCAGCAGCTCGCCGTCGGCCAGCCCGGCCCCGAGGGCGCCGGGATGAAACTGGGCTTCGCCCGCCTCAACCAGGCGATCAGCGGCCTGGAAGTGGAACTCCTCGGCGAGGAGGGCCTGTTGTACGACGACTGGACCATGCGCAGGCCCCAGCTCGTCAACTTCACCGGGCGGGGCGCCGGTTACCGGTACCTGCGCGCCAAGGGCAACAGCATCGAGGGCGGGACCAGCGAGGTCCTGCTGAACATCGTCGCCGAGCGTGTCCTGGGCCTGCCGCCCGAGCCGCGCACCGACAAGGACGTCGCGTGGAAGGACCTGGCGCGATGAGCGACCTGCTGTACTCGCCGGAGGAAGAGGCGCTGCGCGCCGCCGTCCGGGACCTGCTCACCGACCACTGCGACCCGGCGGGCGTGATCGCCCGGACCGAGTCGGCCGCCCCGCACGACCTCGCGCTGTGGAAGGCGCTCGCCCAGGACATGGGCCTGGCCGGACTGCTCGTCCCCGAGGAACTCGACGGCCAGGGCGCCACGCACCGGGAGGCCGCCGTCGTCCTGGAGGAACTGGGCCGCGCGGTCGCCCCGGTGCCGTACCTGAGCAGCTCCGTCGTCGCCACCGAGGCCCTGTTGGAGTGCGGGGCCGACGACCTGCTGACGCAGCTGGCCTCCGGCGCCGTGATCGGCGTGCTCGCCGTCGCCCTGAACGTCCCGCCCGGCGGCGTCCACCGGACCGTGCGCGCCGAGGGCGGTCTGCTGCACGGCGAGCTGACCTCGGTGGCGGACGCGGCCGCGGCCGACGTCCTGCTCGTCCCCGCCGACGACGGCGGCCTGTACGCGGTCGACGCGACCGCCGCCACGGTCACGCCCCAGGTGTCGTTCGACCTGACCCGGCCGGTGGCGACGGTCACCCTCGACGGAGCGCCGGGCCGCCGGCTCGGCGACGCCGCACCCGCCGTGCGCCGTGCCCTGCGGGCCGGGGCCGGACTGCTCGCCTCCGAGCAACTGGGCCTCGCCGACTGGTCGCTGACCGAGACCGTGGCCTACCTCAAGGAGCGCAAGCAGTTCAACCGCCCGGTCGGCGGCTTCCAGGCGCTCAAGCACCGGCTGGCCCAGCTCTGGCTGGAGGTGGCCGGCGTCCGCGCCGCCGCCCGCAACGCCGCCGACGCCCTGGCGACCGGCGAGGACACCGACGTGGCGGTCGCCGTCGCCCAGGCGTACGTCGCGCCGGTGGCCGTCCACGCGGCCGAGGAGGCGCTTCAGCTGCACGCCGGGATCGGCATGACCTGGGAACACCCGGTGCACCTGCGCCTGAAGCGTGCCAAGGCCGACTCCCTCGCCCACGGCACCGCCGGCGCCCACCGCGAGGCACTGGCCGGACTGGCCGACCTGCCCGCGCCCTGACCGGCCCCCTCCCCGCGGCACACCCCGGGCCCGCTCCCCGACGGGAGCGGGCCCGCGCGTTCCCCGACGGGAGCGGGCCCGCGCGTTCCCCCGATGTGGGGCGCCGTGGCGCCCTCGCCCTCAAGCGCCCGGGGAATCGGTGAACGCACCGCGACCGTTCGGCCAACTCCCCGCACCCCTCTGCTTCCTGACGTCCCGTGGGCCCATACTCGCTGGGTCGGTCCCCCACGGAACCCCGGGAGGCAGAGCATGGCCCTCACCACCCGCCGCAGAGCCCTCACCACCCTCGGCGCCGCCGTCGCCGGCACGGTCGCCCTGCCGGCCACCCACGCCCTGGCCGGTGAACACCCCCGCCACCGCCGCCCGTTATGGCGCGCCCACGCCCACAACGACTACGAGCACCCCCGCCCGCTCTTCGACGCCCTCGACCACCGCTTCGGCAGCGTCGAAGCCGACGTCTTCCTCGTCGACGGCCGTCTCCTCGTCGCACACGACCCCGAGGACCTCGACCCGTCCCGCACCCTGGAATCCCTGTACCTGGAACCGCTCGCCGCCCGCGTCCGGGCCAACGGCGGCTCCGTGTACCGGGGCCACCGCAGGCCGTTCCAGCTCCTCGTCGACCTCAAGACCGAGGGCGTGTCCACCTACCTCGAACTGCACCGCCGACTGCGCCGCCAACGGCACCTGTTCACCACCTGCGCGCACGGCCGGGTCCTGCCCGGAGCGGTCACCGCCGTCGTGTCCGGCGACCGCGCGGCCCGGACCCCGATGGCGGCCCAGCGGGTACGGCACGCCTTCTACGACGGCCGGGCGAGCGACCTCGGCGGCCCCGCGCGTGCCTCTTTCATGCCGCTGATCAGCGACAACTGGAACCTGCACTTCACCTGGCAGGGGACGGGCCCGTTCCCCGCCGCCGAACACCGGAAGCTGCGCGGCATCGTGCACACCGCGCACGCGCGCGGGCAGCGGGTGCGGTTCTGGGCCACCCCAGACCTGCCGGGCGCCGCCCGTGACGCGCTGTGGGGCGCCCTGGCCGACGCGGGCGTGGATCACCTCAACACCGACGACCTCGCGGGCCTGCAGTCCTTCCTCGACCGCTACCGCCCCGGATAGACACCACACGTTCGGCGGACACTCCAGCCGCCCGGACGAACCCTCCGCTACGCCACACTGACGGCCGAACGCCGCGAAGCGGACGTGGCGGAGGAGGTTGACGATGGCCGTTTCCATTTCTGTGGTGCTGCTTCTGGCGGTCCTGGCGGTGATCTTCCTGCGCAACGGCGGACTGAAGGTCTCCCACGCCCTGGTCTGTCTGCTGCTCGGGTTCTACCTGGCCGGCACGAACATCGCCCCGACGATCCACAGCGGCCTGACGGCCACCGCGGACATCGTGGGCAGCCTGCGGCCGTGAGGCCGTGAGGCCGTGAGGCCGTGAGGCCGTGGGTGCGTGAGTCCGTGGGTCCGTGACGGCGTGGGTCCGTGACGCGACGTGAGTCCGCGACGTCGTGACGCCGATACGCCGTGAGGCCGGTACGCCGTGACGCCTGACGTTCGCGGGGCGTCAGCCGGAGGAGAAGACGCCGATGCCGTTCGGCACCGGCCGTTCGGCGCCACCGGCCGGACGGTTGCGCACCGAGACGCCGGGCGCCCCGGGCGTGCGGGCGACCAGCGTCGACGAACCGCCGCCGTCGAGACTGAAGCCGTCGACGGAGCCCAGGTCGCGCAGGGTGGCCGCGAGTTCCGCGACGGTCAGCCCGCCGCGGTACTCGGGTGCCCCGTCGAGCGCGAGCAGCAGCAGACGCCGGCCACCCTCCGCGGTGCCCACGGCCGTCCGTACCGCCGTCGCCGTGTCGTCCAGTCCCGGCAGGGGGCGTCCGCCGGCCAGCACGGGGTAACCGCCGACAGCGAGCCGGTACGGGATCCGGCTCGCCGCCGCCACCAGCCGGTGCCGCACCCGTACCGGCTCCCCGAGGACCAGCGTCCGCAGGTAACGGGCGCCCTCCTCGCGGCCGACCAGCACGGTGGTGCCGGGCGCGACGGGCCCGCTGCCGGGCGTGGCCGAGGTGGCCACCACCCGGCCGCCGCGCACCGTCACCTCGTGGGTGTCGGTACTGCACGGGGCGGCCCGGTCGGTGTCCGTGCCGCAGGTGGCGCGCACCCGGGAGACGCTGCCCCACGCCTCGGTGAACGCCCCGACGGAATTCACGGGCAGCGCGTACTGGTTGAGCCCGCCCAGTGCCGTCCGGGCCGTCCGGGTGCGGACCGATCCGTCCAGGGCGAGGCGGTCATGCCGGGCCCGCCGGTCCACGCCCACGCCGAACACGTCCTCGGTCGTCGTGCCCGGCGGCAGCGCGGGGCCGAACCGCTGCCCGTCCGGCACCGCCGCCTTCAGCACCCGCCCGTCCGCGATCGCCGGGCCGACGCTCGCGCCGGTCGCCGCGACGCCGGGGTGCTGGGTCTCCGTGATGTTGAAGAAGTCGCCGTTGACGCCCGCGACGGCGCCCCTCGCGTCCGCCATCACCGAGACACGGGCCCGCGCGGCCACCGCCCCCGGGTGCAGCAGGCCGACCCGGACGCGCGGGTCGCGCAGATCGACGGTGAGCAGGTGCGCGTGTGCCGTGCCGTGCGACGTCGGGACGTCGAACTCGCGGTAGGTGACCCCCGGGGCCACGTCGACCGCCGCCCGCAGCGCCTCGGCCGGCGGCGCCCCCGCCAGACCGGCACCGGCCAGCAGGCCGAGTGCCGTGAGTGTGGTGAGTGCCGTGCGGACCGGCCTGCCCGCCCCGCAACGCATGCCCCGACGTGTCACCGGCACCGACCGCCCCCTGATGTCTCGTCAACTCTCCTAGGACATCAGGAAGTCCAGCAGACCGGGACCGTCCGCGGGGCGCCTTGGGCGCGATCCGTGCGGGAACGGCCGCAAAAGGCACTCCGGTGGAGGTGCGTGGGAGGGGCTGGGGGCGGTGCGTGCGTTGCTGCGTTCCGCGTTGCTGTGGGTCGTCACGGGCAGGCCGTGGTCCTCCGGGGAGGCTTGCGCTGCTCAGGCCGGCCGGACGGCCGCCCCGGCGGGGTCGTCCAGGACGGCCCGTACCACCGAGTGGGCCGCACCGAGCAGCGGTCCTTCCGGCCCCAGCGGGGAGACGGTGACCGGGCAGGCGGGGCCCGCCGTGCGCCGGGCCAGCTCCGCGCGCAGCGACGGCAGCAGCCAGGGCGCGAGACCGGCGAGCGCGCCGCCCAGCACCACCGACTCGGGGTCCAGCAGGTTCACGGCGCCGGTGAGCGCGATGCCGAGCGCCGTACCGGCGTCGTCGAGCGCCCGGCGCACGTCGGCGTCGCCCTGCCCGGCGAGGTCCGCCAGCAGGCCGACCCGGTCCTCGCCCGGGGCGAGACCGGCCGCGCGCAGCACCGCCTCCTCGCCCGCGTACTGCTCCAGGCAGCCGCGCCCGCCACAGGGGCACTCCGGCCCGTCGGGGTGCACGGGCACATGGCCCAGTTCGCCCGCGAAGCCGCGGTTTCCGTGCAGCAGCCTGCCGTCCACGACCAGCGCGGCGCCGATACCGATCTCGGCGGACACGTGGAGGAAGTCGCGCGGGGTGCCGTCGCCGAGCCAGAGTTCGGCGAGCGCACCGAAGTTGGCCTCGTTGGCCACCGTGAGGGGGAAGCCGTCGGGGAGCAGGGTGCCGAGGTCGGTGTCCTGCCAGCCCAGGTTCGGGGCGCGCACGACGGTCCGGGCGTCGCGCGCGACCAGGCCCGGCACCGCCACGGCGAGTCCGGCGGGCCACAGGCCCTCCTCCTCGGCCCCGGCGACGACCCGGCCGACCAGCTCCGTCAGCTCCCCGAGCACCGCCTCGGGGGAGCGGCCCCGCCCCGGGGCCTGGCGCACCGCGCGCGCCCGGACCTCCCCGCGCAGGTCGACGGCGCACACCGCCAGGTGGTCGACGCCGATCTCGGCACCGATGCCGGCGGGGCCCCGGTCGCTGACGGCGAGCGCGGACCCGGGGCGGCCCACCCGGCCGGGCCGCTC
>NZ_JAAGMD010000119.1 GCF_010548465.1 Streptomyces sp. SID14436
GCGGCGGTGCCGTCGCGCCGGGCGCGCCGCACCCCGTGCTTGGCGAGCAGACCGTTGGCCACGGTCTGCACCGTCCTGTTCGCCGGTGCGGTCATGCCCCGGGACGTGTGAGGGGCGTACCGGGCCTCGTCCCCGTGCACCGTCAGCCAGCCGGTGAGGGTGCGCATGCTCAGGCCGACGCACCGGGGCCCGAACGCGTGCGCCAGGAACCCGGCCCGGCGCCCGCCCGGCGGGAGCAGCCCCGGCGGCGCGGTGAGGCGCAGCCCGGCCTCGTCGTGCCCGGTGACCCGCACCGGCAGGACGACGGGGTGACCGTCCGCGCCCCGGTAGGCCAGCAGGCGGTGAGGGAGGGGAGCGATCTGCCGGGCGAGCCCCGGGACGCCGACGCGTGGGGCGGTGCCCTTCGCGGGGGGCCGCTGCGGGTCGGGCGGACGGGGCCAGGAGGGGCCCGCGACCGTCATCGGCCCGCGGGCCGAGAGGTCGGGCCAGGTGGCGAGCCGTGCCACGTCGATGTCGACGAAGACCCGCTCCTGGTGGTACTCCCGGAGCAGCCAGTCCCACACCGTCCCCCGCTTGGCCCGGCCGAGGAAGTCCTCGGAGGCGTCCATGACGCGGGCGAGCCGCCGGGCCGAGGGTGACAGGTCGACGGACGCGCTGCCCTGGGCGAGTACGTAGCCGTCGTGGGCGGCGAAGCCGTGCAGGCGTGTGTGGTAGGCGACGGCGACGTGGGGGTCGTGCAGGATCCGCTCCAGCTTCTTCGGGAACCCGAGCGAGGTGGTGAAGCCGACCCTGCCCGTGGCGCGGTCCACGATGCCGACCGGGGAGACGCTGGTGACCACCGCGCCTCCGGCCGGGGTGAGGTAGGCGACCGCGACGGTCAGGTCCCCCGCCATCACCTCGTGCGCCTCGTCGGACCAGGACAGCGGACGTCCGGTCATGAGGTCTCACCCCGCAGGGCGCGCAGGTCCTCGGCCGCCCGGCTGCGCATGGCCGGTACGAGGTCCTGCACCGGTCCCGGCATGTCCGCCAGCATCGACCGCACCTCGGCCGGTGTGCCCGCCTCGTCGAGGAAGCCGATCATCAGGTGCCCGGCCACCGGCGGTGTCGTGACGACCACCTGGTGGGCGAACTCCTCCCACTCTGCGGCGGTGATGCGGTCGCGCAGCACCGGGAACAGGACGGGCTCCTCGTGGGCCAGGTGGTCCCGCACGCTGTCCCGCACCGCCACGGCCGCCTCGCGCAGCACGGGACGAACGTCGTCGCGCAGCCCCGCCCGGACGGGGCCGACCCCGTGCCCGGCCGGCTCCGTGTCGGCGCCGGCCGCCGCCTGGCCACCGGTGGTGAGGTCCACGGCGGCGAGGCGGTCGAGCGCGTCGTCCAGACGGTCGTGCTCCTGGCTGAGCCGGTGGAGCAGGTGCTCCGTCTCCGGTGCGGCGGCCACGATCCGCGGCCACAGCAACGCGTCCTCGGTCTCGTGGTGATGACGCAGGTGCGTCACGACGAACTCCCGCAACTCCGCGAGCCTGCCGGGGTCCGCCGAGGGGCGGTCGACGGCGTCGACGAGCAGGTCCGTGGCCAGCCGGTGGGTCGCGTGGGTGAGCCGTGTCTGCGTGATCGCCGGGGAGTCGGTGGAGTCGGTGGAGTCGGGGGAGCCGGGGGAGTCGGAGGCGTGCCGGACGGTCTCGTTCATGAGGGCCTTTCACATGTGAGGGGGGCGGGTCGATTGCAGGGGCGCAGGGGCGCAGGGGTGCAGGGGTGCAAGGGCGCAGGGGTGGGCGGTTTCTGCCGCGTGGGTCAGACGTCGGCGGAGCGCTTCGCGTCGGGCGGCGCGACGGGAGCCACCGAAGTCACCGGACCCGCCGGACCCGCCGGACTCGCCGGATTCACCGGACCCGCCGGATCCACCGCACCCGCCGGACCCGCCGGATCCACCGAAGTCACCGCACCCGCCGGATCCACCCGACCCCCTGGATCCACCGACGCCCCCGGTGCCACCGAAGCGGTGTCCGGGGCGGTGACGGCCCCGGCTGCCCGGGGGCCGCTCTCGCTGAGCCCGAACCGGCTGTGCACCCTGCGCAGGAAGCCCGGGGCGTACCAGGCCGAGTCGCCCAGCAGCCGCATCGCCGCGGGGACGAGCACACCGCGTACGGCGATCGCGTCGATGAGGATGGCCAGCCCGCTGCCCAGGCCGAACAGCTGCATGAAGCTGATCTCGGCCGTGCCGAACGCGAAGAAGCTCACCGCGAGCAGGGCGGCCGCCGCGCTGACGATGCGCCCGGTGTGCCCGAGACCGTCGACCACGGCGGTCTCGTTGCTCTCGCCCAGGTCGTGCAGCTCCTTGATCCGGCTGGTCACGAACACCTCGTAGTCCATCGAGAGACCGAAGGCGATGCAGAACATCAGCACGGTCATCGACATCTCCATCGGCTGGGCCGTGAAGCCGAGCACGGAGGAGAGGTGGCCGACCTGGAAGATCGCGGTCATGACCCCGAGGGTCGCCGCCAGACTGATCATGTTCAGGACCAGGGCGCGCAGGGGCTGCAGGACACTGCCGGTGAACAGGAACAGCAGCACGAAGGTGGTGAGGACGACCAGGGCCGCGGCGAGGGGCAGCCGGTCACCGATGGAGTCCTTCGAGTCCACGAGCTGCGCGTCGGGCCCGCCCACCAGGGGCTCCGTGCCCGCCGGCCCGGCGACCTCCCGTACCTCGCGTACCAGGTCCTGCGCCTCGTCCGAACGGGGCTCCAGACCGCTCACCACGGTGATCCGCTCGGCGTCGGGCCGGCCGAGGGCGGGTTTGCCGGAGCCGTTCTCCGCTTCCCGCCCGGCGGCGTAGGTGCCCCCGCTGGTCTCGACGCGCTCGACCCCCCGGAGTGCGGCCAGTTCGGTCGCGTACGACTCGAGCGGGCCGGCGGCCACGGGTGCGTCGATGACGACGACGAGCGCCGACTCCTCGTTGCCGTCGAAGTTCTCCCGCAGGGCCGTGGAGACCTGCCTGCTGGCCGTGTCCTCCGGCAGGACACGCTCGTCGGGGACGCCGAAGGTGATGCCCAGCAGCGGGCTCGCGGCCAGCAGCAGGACGGCGAGCACGGGCAGCGCGGTGATGCCGGGCCGCCGCATCACGGTGCGGGCCAGCCGGCCCCAGAACGGCTCCCGCGCACCGGCCCGTTCCCGCTGTCCGGGCCGTCCGGCCCACGGCAGCCGCCCGCTGTTCACGCGGTGTCCGAGGACGGCCAGCAGGGCCGGCATCACGAACAGGGTGGCGAGGGCCGCGATGGCGACGACCCCGACCCCGGCGAAGCCGAACGAGCGCAGGAAGTACTGCGGGAAGACGAGCAGCGCGGCAAGGGCCGTCATCACGGTCGCCGCGGAGAACGCGACCGTCCGGCCGGCGGTGCTCACCATGCGCCGCACGGCGTCGTCCACGCTCGCACCCGCCGCGAGCTGTTCCCGGAAGCGGCTGACCATCAGCAGCGCGTAGTCGATGCCCAGCCCCAGGCCGAGGGCCGTGGTGAGGTTGGTCGCCGAGTTGGCCACGTCGGTGACGTCGGCGAGCAGCGAGAGCTGGGCGAACGAGCCGATGACGGCGATGAGCGCGATCGCCAGCGGAAGCAGGGCCGCGACGACACTGCCAAAGACGAACAGCAGCAGCACCAGGGTGAGCGGAATCGCGATGGCCTCGGCCAGCAGCAGGTCGTCGACCACCTGCTGCGACAGGTCGTTGCCCACGGCGGCGCCGCCACCGGCCCGGACGGACAGCCCGCCCTCGTGCGTCGTGGCGTAGGCGTCGATGACCTTCCCGGCGCGTTCCCGCAACTGGGTCTCGTCACCCTCGACGTGTGCGAGCACCATGGCTTCGCGGCCGTCCCGGGAACGCAGGTCGGGCAGGCCCGTGTCCCAGTACGAGACGACGGCGGTGAGCCCTTCCTCCTTCTTGAGGTCCGCGACCAGGGCCCGGCCGCCTTGCTCCGCGGCCGGATCGTCGACGCTGCCGCGGTCCGTGCGGACCAGCAGGATCAGGTTCGTCTCCCCGCCGAACTTCTCGTCGACGGCCTTCGCCGCCCTGGAGGACTGGGAGGCGGGGTCGTCGAAGCCGCCGCCGAGCAGCTTGTCGAACGCGCCTCCGCCCAGCGCCCCCATCAGCGCCACGGAGGCGACGGCCACGACGAGTATCAGCCGGGACCGGCGGATCGCCAGTTCGGCCAGGCGTTCAAACACGTCACAACTCTCCTTCTGAGCACACCCTTGGGAAGGCGACGCGGGTCGGCCGGACGTCAGAGAGGCCGGCGCGATGCTCCAGGAACGGGGAGCCGTCCGGCCGGTCGGAGGGGCACAGCTGTGCGCGCCCGCCGTCGCCGGACTCGACGCTAGTGACGCGACGGAGATTTGAGCAGTAGTAGATTTACTTGACACTGTCAGATTGCCCGAACGCCCTCTGTGAGGTCACCGCATGCCCGCTGCCGCGCCCCCGCCCGCCCCCTCGTCGCTGCGGCAGCGACGCCGGGCCGTCGCCACCCAGGAGATCGTCGACGCGGCCGAGCGGCACATCGACCAGGAGGGAGCCGCGGCCCTGTCCCTGCGGGCCGTCGCCCGCAGCATCGGCATGACGGCCCAGGCGCTCTACCACTACTTCCCGAACAGGGACGCCCTCGTGACGGTCCTGCTGGCCAAGGCGTACGAGGACCTGACCGACGCGGTGCGGGCCGGCGTCGACGCCGCCGAGGACGAGCCGGACGTGCCGCGCTTCGTCGTGGCGGCCGAGGCCTACCGCCGGTGGGCGGTCACCCACCCCGAGCGGTTCCAGCTGCTCTACGGCACACCGCTGCGGAACTACACGGCCCCCGTCGACGGGCCGACCACGCGGGCGGTACGACAGCTGAGCGCGATCTTCCAGCGCGAACTGTTCGGCGAGTTCAGCGCGGAGCGCCTCGCCGCGGCCGGCCCCGTAGCGCTCTCGCCCGGCCTGCGGGCCCATCTCGAACAGCTGTCAGCGGACCCGGACGCCCTGCCCCCGCCCGCGACCGCGCTCCTGGTGAGCGCATGGGGGCACATGCACGGCCTCGTCGTCCTCGAGGTGTTCGGACACACCTCCTTCATCGGCGAGCACCAGGCCGACATCTTCCACATGGCGATGCGCAACCTGCTGGAGGACGTCCACCGCCGCATCCCCGACGGGGCCGGGAAGGGATGACACCGGCGCTGAGTGTGACGGGGATCACCGACGCCACGGCGACGACTTCTCCCCACCCCGGCAGTCAGACCAAGCACAAGCACGAGCACCGCGAGCACAAGCGCAAGCACCACGAGCATGAGCACGAGCACACAGACACCCGCACGCCGAACCGGAGACGAGGCACCGCATGACCACCAACGCCGCGAAGGGACCCGCCAGTTATTTCCCGTCCATCGAGAAGAAGTACGGGCGCCCGATCGCCGAGTGGAAGGACCTCATCCGCACGTCGCCGCTCACCCGGCACATGGAACTCGTCACCTGGCTCAAGACAGAACACGGCCTGGGCCACGGCCACGCCAACGCCCTGGTCGCCCACACCCTGGCCGAGGACAGCGCCGCCGGGTAGGGCGGGAGGCGGCCCGAGGCGTGTCCCGGGAGAGACCCGCCCCCACCCGACCCGATCGGGCACAGCATGTCGGGTCGGGGGAGGGGCCCGCTTCCTAGCGTGGTGAGCGTCATCAAGGAAGGACACCGGAGTGCTGGACCGCCTCAACCAGATCCTGGAGCACATCGAGGACCGCCTCGACCAGCAGGTCGACGTCGCCGAACTGGCACGCCTCGCGGCCACCTCGGAGTACCACCTGCGCCGGATGTTCTCCGCGCTCGCGGGCATGCCGCTGTCGGAGTACGTACGGCGCCGCAGGCTCACCGTCGCGGGGGCCGAGGTGCTCGCGGACCAGGAATCGCTGCTGGACATCGCGGTGCGCTACGGCTACGGCTCCGGCGAGGCGTTCGCCCGGGCGTTCCGCACGATGCACGGCATCGGACCGGGCGAGGCCCGGCGTACCGGCGCGGCGCTCGTCTCCCAGCCCCGGCTGGCCTTCCGTCTCACCGTCGAAGGGAGCAGCAGCATGCGCTACCGCGTAGTGGACCGGCCCGACTTCACCGTCGTCGGTCTCAAGGCCCGGGTACCCCTGGTGCATTCGGGACCGAACCAGGCGATCATCGACTTCGTCCGCGGCATCGACCCGCACCTGTCGGAGCGCCTGGAGAAGCTGTCCGACCAGGACCCGCGGGGCATCGTCGCCGTCTGCGACGACCTGGACCCGAGCCGCGCCGAGGGCACCGAACTCGACTACTACCACGGGGTGGTCACGTCGGCGGAGGCCCCGGAGGGCACCACGGCGCTGCCCGTCCCGGCCGGCACCTGGGCCGTCTTCACCACCTCCGGACCGGCCCCCGAGGCCATCCAGGAGCTGTGGCGGGACGTCTACACGCAGTGGTTCCCGTCCAACCCGTACCGGACCCGCCCCGGCCCCGAGATCCTGCGCACCCGCCTCTCCGCGGACGGCACGGAGGCCGAGGCCGAACTGTGGCTGCCGGTGGAACGGGAGTGACCGTGCCGGACACCGCCGACGGGCCCCCCGGAGGAGGAACCGTGGCCGGCCCCGGCCGGAACGACGACATCGAGCACCGCGGCCGGGTCGCCCGCGAGGACGCCGGTCACCGGGCCGGCACCGAGGACCGTGACGAGGCCGAGCTCCGCGAGGCGGTCGAGCGGGCCGAACGCGCGACGCGGTCCAGCTGGCGGGTGATGGCCTGGACGACAGGAGTGCTCGGCTGCGCCCTGCTCGCCTTCGTCGTCCTCTGCGGTGTCGCGGTCATTGCCGGTGTCTACGTCGTGATGGCGATGCGCCCCTGAGGAACCGTCACGTAAGGAAACCCAGGGCCGGGCGTGGACCGGGAGGGGAGCCGGTCCTCAACCGCTCTGCCTTCGCGGGTGGTTGAGGACCGGCTCCTGAACGGGCCGTCGGGAACCGCGCGCGCCCGCTCACGAGCTGGTGGCGGTCCCGCACTCCGTGTCGTCCGCCTCCCGCATGCGCGTCTCCATCGACTTGCTCCGGTCGTACGGGTCGACCCGCGGACCGTCCGGCGGGGAGGCGGAGCGCTCGGCGCCGAACGGGGGCTCGTAGTACCCGGTGACGGCGTCGCACCCGCCGTTGGTGGTGTCGGACCGGTACGACACGAGGGAGAAGGTGCCCGGCTCGATGACGACCTTCTCCGGGTCGTCCCAGCTCAGGACGACCTCGCGGCGCACGATGGTGCGCACGATCTCGTCGCTCCCACCGGTGGCGGGACGGACCGGATACACGTAGGTGACGTCCGTGCTCACCTCGAGCGCACCGCGCTCACCCTCCCGGTAGGTGATCCGCCCCCGCGTCTTGACGACGTCCCCGACGAGCCGGACCTTCGACTTCTCGAACCGGCTGAACAGCATCAGCGGATCGTTCTCCCGGCTGGGCGTACGGAACGCGGTCGCCACGTACTCCTGCACGTCCTTCTGGTGCGGATTGAGCAGCGCGATCGCCTTCGTCGGCCGCTCCCCGCGCAGTACGCCGGGGTCGAGACTGGACGCGGCGAGGAAGTCCCGGGTCGTGCTGAGCGCCCGGGCGACCTCGCTCTTGCTCATCCAGCCGGTGGCCCGGGCCTCGGGAACGGTGATCCCGGCGGTCCCGGCCTGCCACCGCGCGGCCGGCGAGCCTCTGAACGGCGCTTCCGGAGTGGGGCGTTGAGCCGCCCGTTCCGTCGGCGGCGCCTCGTCCGGCCGTTCCGACTCGGCGGCCAGCGGCGTGCTGTCGCCGCCCCCGCCCCCGAACCACCCGACGACCCGCCCCGGATCCAGGGCCACGACCAGCAGGGCGGCGGCAGCCAGCAGACCCACGACGTACCAGACCTTGCCGCCCCGCCGCCGGGGCGGCCGGTGGCTGCGCCACGGCTCCGGCGGGCCGGTCTCCTCCCGCAGTCGCCGCGCCACCATCCGGGCACGTGCCGAGGGTTCCTCGGGCGCGCCCGGCGTTCCCGCCTCGGCTTCCTTGAGGAACCGCTCCCACTCCTCGTCCGGTATGGACTCCCCGCCCTTGCCCACGCTGGGCCCCCGCCCTTGTCCCGTAGCCGATCCCGTCCCGGGCCGGGGGCGTGTGAACAACCGCCCCACCGGCCACAGAACATGATCTCCACCCGTGGGCCCACGGCTCAAGGCGCCCATGTGACAGTTCTGCTCCGGTCGGACGGCCCCGGAGAGGGCGCGCCTGACCGGAGCAGGACTCAGGACAGGGCGGACGAGGTGGCCCAGTGGGCCAGGCGGACGACGGGCGAGCCGAGGCCCGCCCCGCCGCCCGCGCCGCTCCTCAGATCCCGGCGAACGAACCCTCCGGGCAGTCCCGCAGCCGCAGCCGGTCGGTGTAGGCGGGGCCGTCGCGGAGCACGGCGAGCCGGGCCCGGGTGACCAGACCCGTGCTCTGATCGTCCGCGTCGCACAGGACGAGGTGGTCGACACGGGCACCGGCCATGAGGGACAGCGCCACCTCCACCGTCATGTCGTCACGGACACGCGGCCCGGACGGGCACCTGCCCTCACCCACGGCCCCGGCGACGGTCCGGGTCAAGCGATCCACTTCACGGTGCTGCGCCTGAGTCGGCGTCATCCTGAGCCTCCTGCGGAAGAGTCGGGCGGGCGGGTGGTGGCGGTCCCGGCGGACAAGGGTGCCCAGGTGCCCGGGCCCTGCTGTGGAGCCGTCAGGCAGCAGAATCGAAGCCCTTGCGCGACGGGGACGACCCGCGGCGCGCGCCCTCGCCTGCCGGCCGACCCTGACCCGTGCGGCCCTGACCCGTCCGGCCCTGACCGGCACGCCCCCGGCGACCGCGGCGACGCTGGGACGACGACGCGCTCCGGGGACGCTCCACGGGCGGCGCCGCGATGACGACCGGGACGCCCGAAGGCGCCTGGGCGCCGGTGATACGGCTCAACTCCTCCTCGCCGGACCGCACCTGGGCGATCCGGGGCGTGATGCCCGCCGCGTTCATCAGCCGGTTCATGTCCCGACGCTGGTCGGGGGTCACCAGGGTGACGACGCTGCCGGACTCGCCGGCGCGCGCCGTGCGACCGCCGCGGTGCAGGTAGTCCTTCGGGTCGGTGGGCGGGTCCACGTTGACGACCAGGTCGAGGTCGTCGACGTGGATGCCGCGTGCCGCGACGTTGGTCGCCACCAGCGCCGTGACCTGCCCGGTCTTGAACTGGGTCAGAGTCCGCGTGCGCTGGGGCTGGGACTTGCCGCCGTGCAGGCCGGCGGCGCGCACACCGCTGTTCAGCAGGTGCTTCACCAGCCGGTCCACGGCGTGCTTCGTGTCCAGGAACATGATCACGCGACCGTCGCGGGCCGCGATCTCGGTCGTCGTCCGGCGCTTGTCCTCGTCGTGCACGTGGAGCACGTGGTGTTCCATCGTGGTGACCGCGCCCGCCGACGGGTCGACGGAGTGGACCACCGGGTCCGTGAGGTAGCGGCGCACGAGCAGATCGACGTTGCGGTCCAGGGTGGCCGAGAACAGCATCCGCTGCCCGTCCGGGCGCACCTGGTCCAGCAGGGCGGTGACCTGCGGCATGAAGCCCATGTCGGCCATCTGGTCGGCCTCGTCGAGGACCGTGATGTCGACGTCGCCCAGCCGGCAGTCGCCGCGGTCGATGAGGTCCCGCAGCCGTCCGGGCGTCGCGACGACGACTTCGGCTCCGGCGCGCAGCGCGCCGGCCTGCCGGCCGATGGACATCCCGCCGACGACGGTGGCCATCCGCAGGCCCACGGAACGGGCGTACGGGGTGAGCGCGTCGGTGACCTGCTGGGCCAGCTCGCGGGTGGGCACGAGGACCAGCGCGAGCGGCTGGCGCGGTTCGGCACGCCGTCCCGCCGTCCGGGCCAGGAGGGCGAGGCCGAAGGCGAGGGTCTTGCCGGAACCGGTCCGGCCGCGGCCGAGTACGTCGCGGCCGGCCAGGGAGTTCGGCAGGGTCGCCGCCTGGATCGGGAACGGCACGGTCACGCCCTCATGGCCGAGCGTGGCCGAGAGCTGCGCGGGCATGTCGAGATCGGCGAACGATTCGACGGCGGGCAGCCCCGGCGTGATCGTCTTCGGCGGCGCGAACTCCCCCTGGAGGGAGCGTCCGGCCGACCGGTTGCCCTGGCCCTTCGAACGGCGCTGACCGCCGCCGGAGCGACCCGCTCCGGAGCCGCCACCGAAACGGGCGTGGGCGCGGGACGTACGAGTGCGTTGCATGCGAAACAAAACCTTCCTTGATGCGGCGCGCACCAAGGAATTCCCGCAGCAGACGAACAGCGCAGAGAATCTCGAGACGAGCCGAATTCGATGGGGGCGGACAGGCCGACCGGGAATGATCACCGATCGGTGGTGCGACGGATTCTGACGTCACACGCCCCGGTAAACATCAGCGAGCCGGGGCCCGCACCCCGAGGGTGCGGGCCCCAGCTGGCGAAAACGCGTGAGTGCCGGTGTGTCAGGCGACGACGATGTTCTCGGCCGTCGGGCCCTTCTGGCCCTGAGCGATGTCGAAGGACACCTTCTGGCCCTCCAGCAGCTCGCGGAAGCCCTGGGCAGCGATGTTCGAGTAGTGGGCGAAGACGTCGGCGCCGCCGCCGTCCTGCTCGATGAAGCCGAAGCCCTTTTCCGCGTTGAACCACTTCACGGTACCAGTAGCCATTTGATTTTCTCCTTCGGAGACGGTGTCAGAAATTCACCGTGTGTGAATTCCTGGTCGCCGTGATGATTACCCCGTCGGAAATAAACCTTCTGGCCAACCACACCTGCAACTGCTATCGACAGTAGCACGGTGCGATCGCCCCTGCACCGTCGATAACCACCCTCCGTCCGTCACCGGGAAATACCCGCCACGCCCCGCACCCTATTTCTCCTGCCGCGGATACAGATATGGCCGGCCGCCGGCCCGCACGTCTCCACCCCGCGGATCCGCCCACAGCGCGCTGACCTCCACACTCACCGGCGCACCCCCCGGCCACCGCCCCCGACGGCCCCCGTACGCCGACGCCGCGGGACAGCGCACGGCGCGACTTAGGTCACACCCGCCGGTGAGGCACGCTGGAGGCATGCGGACCCGACCGGTACTGGTCTACGACGGTGACTGCCGCTTCTGCACGTCGTCGGTCGCAGTCCTCCAACGCCTGCTGCGGGCGGACTGCACCACCACCCCTTGGCAGCACGCGGACCTGACCTCCCTCGGCACCACCGAGCAGCGGGCCACGTACGAAGCCCTGTGGATCACCCCCACCGGGACCGTGTACGGCGGAGCACAAGCGGTGGCCAGACTCCTGCTCCGAGCGGGCAAGGGCTGGGCCTGCCTGGGCGCCCTGCTCACCCTGCCGCCGATGCGCCGGCTCGCACACGGCGTGTACCGCCTCATCGCCGACAACCGAGACCGCCTGCCCGGCGGAACGGCAGCCTGCGCCCTCCCACCCGACCGACGGGGCCGACCGTAGTAAGCGACGACAGGAGAGTCCCAGCCCCACCACCCGGGATGCGTCACTCACCCCGACTCCTCAGTCCTGATCGGCCTCCACGCCCGCCGTATCGCCGATGGACGAACAACTCCCGCCGGCCCGCCCGCCCTGCGCATCCCGCCGTTCCGCCGGCAAGCGCCCCCCCGCGGACCGCTATGCGCCGGGAGCCCGGTACTGAACCTGTTCGGCCCGGCGCAGGGCCTCCAGGGTTTCGTCGACCGTCAGGAGCACAGTCGTCTCGAAGGAGCTGAGCGCACCCCCTCCGCTGATCGCCAGGGCGACCGAGGCCATGGACACGTTGTCCGGCGCCTCCCACAGGTTGTAGCCGTCGTGCGTGCCGAAGGCGTACCAGAAGCCGTGGAGCTTCCCGCCCACGGACTCGATGTACGACCGAGCAGCCTGCGCCCGGTCCTCCGGACGGCTGATCAACCGGGCCCACGTCTCCGGCGTGTAGCTGAATCTCGTCAGGTAGAGCGGCATCGTGTCTCCTCTTCGTCTCTACGAGGGATGCCGTGCCGGGCCGCGGTCACACCGCAGGCGCGCCCTGCGTTCCCCCGATCGGCCGGGAACGGAGACTGACCCCGCCACAGCCGGCGGGTGCCAGCCAGGAACTCGGCTCAGACGTGCCTTCGATCCATGTGAACCCCACGGTGCGAGAGTTGTTGGCGTTGCCTTGTCCGTCTGCGCCGTGGCCACGACGAGCCGACCGCGATCTGCACTGCCGTGTCCGTGATCACGGCGGCAGCTGTGTATGCGCACGCGGAGTCGCGAAAGGTGCATGGCCCGGCACGAGAGGGCTCCAGGCTAGACCCAGTTCGCCCAACCGAACGTGAACTTGTATGCGGCGCGCACGGCGTCCCGCCCTCGGCTCCCTGCCGGAAGCGCCCCGCAGAGAGCGGCAACGAACAGAGCGGCGAAGGCCCCTCCGATGATCGCGCCGGTCCGGGGTGACCAGACCACTCCCACGAAAACGCTCGCGATGACCACGATCACCAAGCCCCAGTGCGCAACGGGCAATTCCACGCGGAACAGGTTGCGCATGGCGCTATGTGATGCCCGCACGTCCAGGTTGTAGCGCTCTCTCGCCGCATCAGGATCGGCGTGCGCCCCTTCCGGCCAATGCTGTTGCCCCGACGTCCTCCGCCCGTCCCGCGTGCCATGAGCCTGGCTGCCGTCCCCTCCGGCGGAGCCTGCGCCCACGACCCGACGACGCCCACCGGAGACTCTTCCCATCCGTCACGGCCCCATATGTCGGTGGCTTCGTCTACCTTCCCATCATGACGCTGAACGAAATCACTCGATCTGCGGTTCTGCAGGCCGTTGCGGAGTACGACCGGCTCGGCCGGGACGCGTTCCTGGAGCGATACGGGTTCGGACCGTCGCGCAGCTACCTGCTCGAGATCGACGGCAAGGAGTACGACTCGAAGGCCATCGTCGGGGCGGCACACGGCTATCTGCCCGGACGGGACCCTCTGGGACGCGACGAGTTCTCCGGCGGCAAGGACCATGCTGCCAAGCTGTTGAGCGACCTTGGATTCGACGTCGTGGTTCGCACGGCGGGCTGATCCCTGAAGGGCATTGAGTTACGTGTTGTGCCGTCCCCGACAGTTCTTCCTGTACGCCTGTGTGTAACCCGGTGATGTCAGCCGCCGGATGTCAACGGAACAGCCCCGGCAAGGGACAGACCTCCAGCGGTTCATCCGGCCGGTCCGCCCATTGCCACCATGTGCCTGCCGGCGCACCGCCAGAGAGAGCGACAGACCCTCCGGCCGTCGTCATCTCGTCGGGCCAGCACAAGACCGCCGGAGTTCGAGGGCTGGTTGCACTCAGGACAGGATGGGGCGCATGCGGCGCACCTTAGCGGAGCTGCGTCTTCGTCCCGAAGCAACTCGGGGGCGCCTGAGCGTGAGCCAAATGCATCCTCACCTGCTGTGATGGCGCGCAGGTGTCTGACACTTCTTCGCTGCTGTCAACCGGCCAGAAGCGGACGTCAAAGGCCCCGGACCAAGATCGGTCCGGGGCCTTTTGGCTGGTGCCCCCGGCAGGATTCGAACCTGCGACACCCGCTTTAGGAGAGCGGTGCTCTATCCCCTGAGCTACGAAGGCATCCGGGCCGCGTGCGTCGGCCCCGTGGTCCGCGGGACCACAGGCGTCAGGGTACCGGATCGGGGTCGGCGGGTGGGCCGGTCGGGGCCCGGGGCGGGGGCTGCGACCGGTACTCGCCGGGGTTCCGGGAGCCGAGGGCGGCGTCCTGTCGCGGCCGGGGTCAGTCGCGGGTGACGCGGATGCGGTAGGTGGGGGTGCTGCTGCCGGAGTCGTCGGCGGCGTCGGCGTTGTCGGCGCCGGTGGCCTCGAGGACGGTGATGCGGATGCCTTCGTGGCGGTCGACGAAGCTCTCGCCGGGGGTGAAGGGGGCGTCGGAGAGTTCGGCGTGGACGTTGGGGCTGCGGGTGCAGCCTCCGCTGTCGCGGCGGGAGTCGTAGACGGTGATGGGGCCCATGCCGGTGTCCACGTTGGCGTCGACCTTGTAGATGAGGACGCCGGGGCGGCAGACGGCCTCGTCGTTGCCGGCCTGGGTGCGGACCTCGACGGCGTAGCCGGACTGTTCGTCGAGGGGGAGGAAGGCGAGTTTCGGGCCGCCGGTGTCGGCGAGGGGGGTGAGGGTGTAGTCCCGGGTGCCGGGGGCGGCCGCGCAGTGGACCTGGTCGGTGTCCAGCCAGCCGAGTTTCCATTTGTGCCAGGCGAGCAGGTCGTTGTTGGCGCCCCAGTCCTCGCTCATGATGTCCCAGTGGCCGACGGCGCCGCCGCCCTCGGCGGTGTAGAGGTCGGGCAGGCCGAAGACGTGGCCGTTCTCGTGGGGCAGGACCCGGTAGCCGGTGCTGTCGTAGGAGCCGGAGCCGTCGTCCTGGCGGGAGTAGACGAAGGAGGCGTTGGCGACGGGGACGCCGTCGGCGGTGGGGGCCTCGGTGTTGCCGGCGAAGGTCACGGACAGGACGGTGTCCAGGGCGGAGGGGCCGGCGTTCGGGGTGACCAGGACGTTCACCATGTCGTACGCCCGGAAGTCCACGCGCGGGTCCGCGGCCTCGACGATGTCGCGCACCAGCCGGCGGTACCCGGGGTCGAAGGGGGCGCCGCGTTCTATGCCGTAGGCGCGGAACGACTTGGGCATCCGCAGCCAGTCGGGGATGGGGATGTCGGAGCGGTAGTCGAGGCGGCCGTAGGAACTGGTGCGGAACCATTCCTGGGTGCTGGGGAAGAACTCGCGGTAGCGGTCCAGGGCGTCTCCCTCGCCGACGGCGTCGGAGAAGTCGATCATCAGGGTGAGGGCGCGGACCGTGCCGGTGGAGCGGGCGTATCCGGGGCCCGTCGGCATGCCCTCGGACATCTGGACGTCGCCGGCGCTGCTGATCAGGCACGGGCCGTGGGCGGAGGAGGGGGAGGGGGCGCTCGGTCCGGCGCCCGCGGTGGAGGTGCCGGGGGAGAGGCTGCCGTTGCCGGCCGAGGTGCCGACGGCGAGGGTCAGGGCGGTGACGGATGCCAGGGCGGCCAGGCGGCGCGGCGATATACGTCGGCTGCTCGGCTGCGGCTGCATGCAGGACCTCCGCTCCACACGGCAGCCGCCGGTCTCCGGCTGCACCCTTCCGATCACCCTGCGTCGTGGGGTGCGCGGGCGCCCGTCGGCAGGGCCGATTGTGTGTTTTTCGAGGTCAGGGGGCGCAGAAGGGGCCGTTCGGGGGAGGGCGGGGGCATGACTCAGAGGTGTGAGCCAGGTCACAGAAAAAGATTTCCCGGGCGGGAAATAAGCGGGGAGTGTTTCCCCGTTTAGACCTGTGTTCGCGTGAAACGGGGAGTCACTCCCCGGATCGCGTCACCGGACCTCGATCGTCAGGAGTGCATCGTGCAGACCGCCCACCCCGTGCAGCGCAAGGTGCCCAGGCCGCGTGCCGACGCCGTGCGCAACCGGGAGCGGATCGTCGCCGCCGCCCGGGAGATGCTCGTCGAGTTCGGTGCGGACGTGCCGCTCGACGACGTCGCCCGCCGGGCCGGCGTCGGCAACGCCACGGTGTACCGCAACTTCCCCGACCGCGACGCGCTCGTGCGCGAGGTCGTCTGCTCCGTGATGGACCGTACGGCGCGGGCGGCCGAGCAGATGCTCGCCGAGACCGGGGACGCCTTCGAGGCACTGGAGCGTTTCGCGCACACGTCCGCCGACGAGCGGATCAGTGCGCTGTGCCCGGTCATCTCGAGCACCTTCGACCAGCACCACCCCGACCTGGAGGACGCGCGCCGCCGCGTCGAGAACCTCGTCGCACAGCTCATCGACCGCGCCAAGGCGGCCGGGCAGCTCCGTGCGGACGTGGAGTTCGGCGATCTGCTGGTCGGCATCGCGCAGTTGAGCCGGCCCCCGGCCGGTACCGCCTGTATGCATGCCGACCGTTTCGTCCACCGCCATCTGCAGCTGTTCCTGGACGGGATGCGGGCGCCCGCGCCCAGCGTCCTGCCGGGCACGGCCGTCACCGTGGAGGACCTGCGCGCCCCCTGAGTCGTCGCCAGTGACCCCGACCCCAGACCCACTCCGTCCGAGTCGTTCCGAGGAGTTCACCCGGGCCGCCCCACCGCAGCAGGTGTGAGGCCCCCACCCCACCTTTCCGCCGTCGTCCGACGGCACCGCCCCGCGGCCGTCCCGGGTCCCTGAAGCCCGGTGGACGAGTCCCTACCCGACCACGCCCTTTTTCCTCCGACGTTCCCTCAGCCGTCTCCTTCGGCCTTCCAGCCGACGATCCCTACGGCGTTGTCCACGTTCCCTACGAGAGTTCCTGCGACATCCCTCTCCCTACGCATCGGCGGCGCGTCCGCGCATCCACGCTTCCGCGCCGCCCCGCAGTTCCGTTACGGCCCTTTCCCTTACGACGTTCCGAAGTGGGTACCCCCATGTCTGAAACAGCCTCAGCAGGCTCCACCGCACCGGCGGGACCGGCGACGCTCCGGGCCGATCCCGGCGCGCCGGACTCCAACCGCTGGAAAGCGCTCGTCTTCATCGCGCTCGCCCAGTTGATGGTGGTCCTGGACGCCACCATCGTGAACATCGCGCTGCCGTCCGCCCAGCAGGACCTGGGCATCTTGGACGGCAACCGCCAGTGGGTCGTGACCGCCTACGCCCTCGCCTTCGGCGGGCTGCTGCTCTTCGGCGGCCGGATCGCCGACCTGTGGGGCCGCAAGCGCGCCTTCGTGCTCGGGCTGGGCGGATTCGCCGCGGCCTCCGCGCTCGGCGGGGCGGCCACCAACGAGGCGATGATGTTCGGCGCCCGTGCCCTGCAGGGCGCGTTCGGCGCGCTGCTCGCCCCGGCCGCGCTGTCCCTGCTCGCCGTGATGTTCACGGACGGCAAGGAGCGCGCCAAGGCCTTCGGCATCTACGGTGCGATCGCCGGTGGCGGTGGCGCCGTCGGCCTCATCCTCGGCGGGTTCCTCACCGAGTACCTGGACTGGCGCTGGACGTTCTTCGTGAACATCCCGTTCGCCGTGGTCGCCGCGGCCGGCGCGTACTTCGTCATCCGTGAGCCGTCCGGCGGGCGCAACCGCTCGCCGCTCGACATCCCGGGCGTCGTGCTCTCCACGCTGGGCCTGGTCGCGCTGGTCTACGGCTTCACCCGCGCCGAGTCCGAGGGCTGGAGCGACGCGCTGACGATCGGCATGTTCGTCGCCTCGGCCGTCCTGCTCATCGCGTTCGTGCTCGTCGAGTCCCGGGTCAGGGCACCGCTGCTGCCGCTGCGCGTGGTGACCGAGCGCAACCGCGGCGGGGTGTACCTCTCACTCGGCCTGGCGATCATCGCGATGTTCGGCCTGTTCCTCTTCCTGACCTACTACCTGCAGATCGTGAAGGGCTACTCGCCGGTCAAGACCGGGTTCGCCTTCCTGCCGATGATCGCGGGCATGGTCACGGGTTCCACGCAGATCGGCGCCCGACTGATGACCCGGGTGCCGCCCCGGCTGCTGATGGGCCCCGGCTTCCTGGTCGCCGCCGTCGGCATGCTGGTGCTGACCCAGCTGGAGATCGGCTCCGCGTACGCGTCCCTGCTGCTGCCCGGGATGCTGCTGCTCGGCCTCGGCATGGGTACGGCGTTCATGCCGGCGATGTCCCTGGCCACCCTCGGCGTGGAGCCCCGGGACTCCGGAGTCGCGTCGGCGATGGTCAACACCTCGCAGCAGGTGGGCGGTGCGATCGGCACGGCCCTGCTGAACACGATCGCCGCCTCGGCGACCACGGCCTACGTCGCCGACCACATCGGTGGCGCGGCCGGACCGTCCCAGCAGCAGCTGGTGCGGATGCAGGGGCTGGTGCAGGGCTACACGAGCGCGATCTGGTTCGCGGTGGGCATCCTGGTGGCGGCCGCCGTGATCGCCCTGGTCCTCGTCAACGCCGGCCGGCCCGGTGACGGCACGATGACGGCCTCGTCGTCCGACCCGGAGGCCGACGCCCTGGAGGGTGCGGCGAAGGACGGGGCGGCGAAGGAGGAGGCGGCGGTACCGGTCGTCATGCACTGACGCGACGCGACGCCGGAGCCCCGTGGCGCGGGCCCCGAAGGGGGCGGCCCTGAGGCATCGGCCCGGAGGCGCGGCCCTGACGCATCGGCCCAGAGGCGCGGCCCTGAGGGGTCAGCCCTGAGGGGTCAGCGCAGCCAGGGGAGGTCCGCTCCCGCTTCCGACGGCTGAAGTCCCTCGGCGATGATCTTCATGATCTCGCCGAGGGACTTCTGCTGTTCCGGGGTGAGCCGGTCGAAGACCGCCTGGCGTACGGCCTCCACGTGGCCGGGGGCGTGCCGGGCCAGCACCTCGAAGCCCTCGTCCGTCAGCACCGCGAACTGGCCGCGCTTGTCGGAGGGGCAGTCCTCGCGGCGTACCCAGCCGTTCTTCTCCAGCCGGGCCACGGCGTGGGAGAGGCGGGAGCGGGTGATCTTCGCGGCCATCGCCAGCTCGGTCATCCGCAGCCGTCGCTCCGGGGACTCGGCCAGCGTGACCAGCAGTCCGTAGTACACGTGCGGCATGCCCGCGTCGCGCTGGAGCTGACGGTCGAGATGGTCCTCCAGGAGGGTGGTGGCGTCGATGTACGCGCGCCAGACGCTCTGCTCGTCGTCGCTCAGCCAGCGGGGTTGCTCGGTGTGCGCCGAGCCGGGTGCCGTTTTCATGTCTCCACTGTACGACGCTTTCCTTGAAAATTAAACGAACTGTGGGTACAGTCAGTGGTGGAAGTTGAGAGTTAAAGCAAGTGTCTGCCGGACGCGGATGCCGAACCGGACAGCGGAAGCCGCATGTGCCGATGCCCGGACCATCGCCGAAAGGAGTCGTCGCCATGACCGCCGCCGCCACCCAGGACCGCATGCCCGCGATCTACCTCAGCCACGGCGCCCCGCCCCTGGCCGACGACCCCGTCTGGCCCGGACAGCTGGCCGCCTGGTCCGCCGACCTGCCCCGCCCGAAGGCGATCCTCGTCGTCTCCGCCCACTGGGAGGAGGCCCCCCTCGCCCTCGGCGCGACCGAGACCGTCCCCCTCGTCTACGACTTCTGGGGCTTCCCCGAGCACTACTACCAGGTGACGTACGGCGCCCCCGGCGCCCCGGCGCTGGCCGAGTCGGTCCGCAAGCTGCTGCGCGCCCCCGGGATGCCCGTGACGGACGTGCCCGACCGCGGGCTCGACCACGGCGCGTACGTCCCGCTCGTCGAGATGTACCCCGAGGCCGACATCCCGGTCCTCCAGGTCTCCATGCCGACCCTCGACCCCGTGAAGCTGATGGAGATCGGGCGCCGCCTGGCGCCGCTGCGCGACGAGGGCGTCCTGATCATCGGATCCGGCTTCTTCACCCACAACCTGGCCGCGCTCCGGCAGGGCGGCATCCCCGCCTGGTCGGCCGAGTTCGACGCCTGGGGGCGGGAGGCGCTGAACGCGCGCGACGTCGACGCGCTGCTCGACTTCACCCGCAAGTCGCCGGCGGGCCTGCTCGCCCACCCGCGCACCGAGCACTTCGCCCCGCTCTTCGTCACCATGGGCGCCGCGGACGCCGCGGGTGAGCTCGGGGAACAGAAGGCCGTGATCGACGGGTTCTGGATGGGGCTGGCCAAGCGGTCGGTGCAGTTCGGCTGAGCCGACCGCCCCGGGGGAGGGCACCCGGGCGAGGGCACCCGGGGCCGTCGGGGGGCCTACAGCTCCTTCTCGTACCAGGCCACGTCCCAGTAGCGGCCGAACTTGCGGCCCACCTCACGGTGGGTGCCGGCACGGCGGTACCCGAAGCGTTCGTGCAGGCGCACGGAGGCCTCGTCGGGGAGGGCGATGCCCGCGTACGCGCGGTGCAGGTCCTCACCCGCCAGGGCGTCGAACAGGGACCGGTACAGGAGCGAGCCGATCCCGCGGCGGCCGGCGTCCGGCGCGACGTACACCGTGGTCTCCGCGGACGTCGCGTAGGCGGGCCGCGTGCGGTACGCGCTGGACGTGGCGTAGCCGAGAATCCGCCCGGCTCCGGCGCCCGTGGCAACCAACAGCCGGTGCGGGCCGTCTACAGGGTGGGAGAGCAGCCAAGGGCGGCGCTCTTCCGGGGTGAAGGGCACGGTGTCGAATGTGATGGCCGTCTCACGCACGTAGTGGTTGTACAGGTCGGTGAGAGCCGCCAGATCACCCTCGGTGCCCGGCCTGACCTGGATCTCCGTCGGTTCCGACGGCATGAGGCCTCCCGCAGTGCGGCGGGACAGGGTACTGCAAGATCAGAAAAATCGAGGGGCAGGTTGGGAATTCTGTCCTGATTCCAGTCGTTGTTTCCTACGGATGCAGGGCACCCGAGCAGAGTCCGAAGAGACCTGGAAGAGGTGTCCGAGCGTCCGCACCACCCGCTGACCTCACCATCGCAAGGGAGCACGCATGGCAACCCGCGCCGTCGCCCGTCGTCAGTCCGCCACCGGCGAGACGGTCGCCGCGGCAGGCAGTGTTCGCGCCCACGGCGGCGAGATCGCCGACCGCGACCTGGTAGGCATGTACCTCGACGAGATCGCGCGCACACCGCTGCTCGACGCCGCCAAGGAGGTCGAGCTCTCGCAGATCATCGAGGCGGGTGTGTTCGCCCGGCAGATCCTGGACGGCCAGGAGGAGAACAAGGTCGGAGCCACCCCCGAGGAGCTCCAGGCCCTGGTCGACGACAGCGAGCGGGCCAAGGACATCTTCATCCGCTCCAACCTCCGGCTGGTCGTCGCCGTCGCGCGCCGTTACCCGCGCAGCGGCCTGCCGCTGCTCGACCTGATCCAGGAGGGCAACGCCGGTCTGGTGCGTGCCGTCGAGAAGTTCGACTACCGCAAGGGCTTCAAGTTCTCGACGTACGCCACGTGGTGGATCCGTCAGGCCATCACGCGCTCGATAGCCGACCAGTCCCGCACCATCCGCCTCCCCGTGCACCTGGTGGAGGAGCTGGGCCGGATCCGTCGGGTGCAGCGCGAGTTCAACCGCGAGCACGGACGGGACCCGGAGCCCACCGAGATCGCCGCCGAGCTCGGTTCCACGCCGGAGCGCGTCACCGACGTGCTCGACTGGGCCCGTGACCCGGTCTCGCTGAACATGTCGGTCGACGACGACGGCGAGACGCAGTTCGGCGACCTCCTGGAGGACACCTCCGCCGTGTCGCCCGAGCAGTCGGTGCTGACGCTGCTGCGCAGCGAGGAGCTCGACGACCTGATCGGCCGTCTGGACCAGCGCACCGCCTCCATCATCAAGATGCGCTACGGCATCGAGGACGGCCGCGAGCGCACCCTGACGGAGGTCGGCAAGGAGCACGGCCTGACGCGCGAGCGCATCCGTCAGATCGAGAAGCACGCGCTGCTGGAACTGAAGAAGCTGGCCCGCGACACCGGCTTCGACGCGGTCGCCTGAGCCCTTCAGCAACGACACGACGCGTCCACGGCGGCCGGCCCGTTCGCCCGGGCCGGTGCCGCCGGAGCGCAAGGTGGCGGAAGGCCGCGCGAACAATGGCGGTTCCGCGCCGCTTCAACTCCCGGGGCTCCGGGAACAAGACCTCCAAGCGCGGGAGTTCGGACCGGGAAGACCTTCGTGGCCCTCTCGGGCCGACGAGGCCGATGACCACGCAACGACGGACCGACACCCACGCGACGACGGACCGACCCACGCACGACGGACCACTGAGCCACGTCCCGGCGCACACCCCCCCCGGCGCCGGGACGCCCCCAGCCGGGCTCGGCGCCCTCCCCCCGGGCGCCGGGCCCGGCTTTTCTTCTGCTCGCCCGGCTCGGCTGGGGGCGCGTCTCCCCGCGCTGAGGGCATGGAAAGCGGGCCACCCCGAACCTGAACCCCGGGGTGGCCCGCCAGATGGCAGATTGTGCCACATGGGCATAGCCTGCCGAGCGTGAGCAGCACCACCCCGACGCCACCGTCCTCCCCGGTTCCACCGGCGTCGCAGAACACCCCGATGCCTTCGCCTTCGCCTTCGCCTTCGCCCTCCCTGACCGAGCGGCGCAAGGCCGAGACGCGTATGACGATCGCCCGCGCGGCGGCCGGACTGTTCGTCCGGCAGGGGCCGCGGGCCACCCGGGCCGAGGACATCGCGCTGGCGGCGGGCGTCGCCCCCCGTACCTTCTACCGCTATTTCGCGACCAAGGAGGAGGCCATCGCGCCCCTCTACGAGACCGGCGCCGGGCGCTGGGTGGAGGCGGTGCGGGCGGCCCCGCCCGAGGAGTCCGTGCCGCAGGCGCTGGAACGCGCGGTGCGGCACACGCTGACGCCGGGCGCGGGGGTGTCGGCGGCCTCGTGGGACTGGATGCGCACGCTGATCCGGCTCGCCGGGTCGGATCCGGTGCTGCGCAGGGTGTGGGCGGAGGTCTGCCAGGCGTCGGACCGGGCCCTGGCCGACGTGCTGGAGGAGCGGGTGGCCGCGCGCCGGGAAGCCCGGGGGCACGTCCCGGCCTCCGATGCCGACAACGTTGCCGTCCGGACCCGGCTGCGGTTCGCCGCCACCGTCGCCGGTGCCGCCGTACGGACGGCCACGGAGGGCTGGGCGTCCGGTGACGGCCCCGCCGACGGCCCGCATGGGCCCGTGGCACTGGCCCTCGCCAACCTGGCCGCGCTACGGCACTTCCCCTGGGACGACGTGGCGGGCACCGGCGGCTGACGCTGACGCTGAGGCTTACGCGGGACCGGTCCCGGGTTCCGCTGCGCCGCCCGTGGCTGACGCGGGACCGGTCGCGGCTTCTGCTGCGCATCCCGTGGCTGACGGGGGACCGGTGGCGGCCTCTGGTCCGAGGCTTGCGGCTGACGGGGGACCGGTGGCCGCCGCTGCTGCGCCGCCCGCCGCCCTCGACATGCGTGCGCCCAACTCACGCACGCAGTCGACCAGTTCTTCCGGCCCGTGCACGGTGAAGTCATGGCCGAGGAGGAGCAGACGGACCGCCATCCACTCCTTGGCGTCCCCCACCGTGGCGCCAAGGCGGCAGCTGTGCTCGTCCTGCGGCTCGGGCGTGCCCAGCCAGGGCGGCAGTTGGGGCGCGACCACGTCGGCCGGGGCGGCGAAGGTGACGTCGAGTGCGTAGGACTCCTGGTGGCGGTGCATCGACCTGCGCAGGTACTCCGCCGCATCGCCGGTGGGCAGCTCGCGCGGTGCGAAGCGCGCCCCGGTGGCGAACGGTTCGCTCACCCGGTCGACGCGGAACGTGCGCCAGTCGGCGCGGTCGAGGTCGTAGGCCACGAGGTACCAGCGCCGCCCGGTCGACACCAGCCGGTACGGCTCGGTCAGGCGCCGGGACTCGGTGCCGTCGGCCGCCCGGTAGGCGAACCGCAGCCGCTCGTGCCCGGCCACCGTGGACGCCATGACGGTCAGCGTCTCAGGGGCGATGTTCGCCCCGTCGCCGCTGGTCAGCGGGGTGGTGGCGGCCTGGAGCGTGCTGACGCGGTGGCGCAGCCGGCCGGGCAGCACCTGCTCCAGTTTCGCCAGCGCCCGTACGGACGCCTCCTCGACGCCCTCCAGGGCGTGTCCGGCGCCCGCGCGCAGGCCGACGGCGATGGCCACCGCCTCCTCGTCGTCGAGCACCAGGGGCGGCATGGCCTTGCCGGCGACCAGCCGGTAGCCGCCCTCGGCACCCAGGGTCGCCTGCACGGGATAGCCGAGTTCGCGGAGCCGGTCGATGTCGCGCCGGACCGTGCGGCGGGACACCCCGAGGCGCTGGGCGAGCTCGCCGCCGGGCCACTCGCGGGGTGTCTGGAGGAGGGAGAGGAGCGTCAGGAGCCGAGCCGGGGTGTCCGTCGTCATGCACGTCAGGATGCCGCAGGACTAGGACATGATCTGGCCTATATACCTCATAGCTTCGGGACATGACCTACACGGACTCCACCTCCGGCTCGCCTCCCGCATCCACCGAGCCCGCTGCTCCGGCGCCCGCTCCCGGCGACCGGCGCCGCTGGTTCGCGCTGGCGATCGTGATGACCGCCGCCTTCATGGACCTGGTCGACGTCACGATCGTCAACATCGCCATCCCGACCATCCAGCGCGACGAGGGCGCCAGCTTCAGCCAGATCCAGTGGATCACCGCGGGCTACGCGCTCGCCTTCGCCGCCGGGCTGATCACCGGCGGACGGCTCGGTGACATCCACGGCCGCAAGCGGATCTTCCTCCTCGGCGTCGGGGGCTTCACCCTCGCCTCGGCGCTGTGCGGGCTGGCCGTGAACCCCGAGATGCTGGTCGCCTCACGGATCCTGCAGGGCGCCACGGCGTCCCTGATGGTGCCGCAGGTGCTGTCGATCGTGCACGCCACCTTCCCCGCGCACGAACGCGGCAAGGTGTTCGGACTGTTCGGCGCGATCGTCGGCCTCGGCGCCGTGTCCGGGCCGCTGCTCGGCGCGCTGCTGACCGAGTGGAACCTGTTCGGTCTCGAATGGCGGCCGATCTTCCTGATCAACCTGCCCGTCGGCATCGCCGCGCTGATCCTGGGCCGCCGCTTCATCTCCGAGTCGAAGGCGCCCCGCGCCCTGAAGCTGGACCTGGTGGGCGTCGGACTGGTGACCCTCGGCCTGCTGATGCTGCTGTACCCGCTCACCCGCGGCCGTGAGCTGGGCTGGCCGCTGTGGGGACACCTGATGATGGCGGGCTCGCTGGTGGTGCTCGCGGTGCTGGTGGCGTACGAGCGGGGCAAGGGCGCGCGGGACGGTTCTCCGCTGATCGAACTGTCGCTGTTCCGGATCAAGAGCTTCGCGGCGGGCATCGCCGTCCAGACGGTGTTCGGCATCGGCCTCGGCGTCTTCTTCCTGGTCTGGACGCTGTACATGCAGGTCGGCCTGGGGTGGAGCGCCCTGCGGGCGGGCCTGACCGGGGTGCCGTTCTCCATCGCCGTCTCGGTGGCGGCCGGCCTGTCGGTGCAGCTGCTCGTGCCGCGCTTCGGGCGGAAGGTGCTCCAGGCGGGGGCGCTGGTGATGGCCGCCGGCGTGCTGCTCTACATCTGGGAGTCCGAGCACTACGGCATGGGCATCTCCTCCTGGCAGATGGCGCTGCCGCTGGTGGTCATGGGCGTCGGCATGGGCCTGATCGTCGCCCCGCTGACGGACGCGGTGCTGTCCGAGGTGCCGCACGCCCACGCCGGGTCGGCCTCGGGGCTGATCAACACGGTGCAGCAGATGGGCAACGCGCTCGGGCTCGGCCTGGTCTCGGTGGTGTTCTTCGGCGTGATCGACGAACGCCTTGCCCGGGGCGAGGTGGGCCCCGCCTTCGCCGACGGGTTCCAGCACGCGCTGGGCTGGGTCGCCGCGGTGATGGGCCTGATCTTCCTGCTGATGTTCGCGCTGCCCGGGCGGCCGGCCCAGCACGTGGACGGCGCGGAGGTGCCGGGAGAGCCGGAGCCCGTCCGGGACGACGCCGCGGCGGAGGACCGGAAGCCGCAGGCGGAGGACCGGAAGCCGCAGTTCGTGCCCTGAGCCGCAGTTCGTGCCCTGAGCCGCAGTTCGTGCCCTGAGCCGGGGAGCGTGACCGACCGGGGCGAGGGGAGCGTGACAGGAGGCGAGGCGACGAGGAGCGGCCTGAGGGCCGGGCACCCACGCGGGATGCCCGGCCCTCCGGCCGTCCGGGCGGCCCCTCGCGTCCCGCCCGGCCGATCGTGCCGTCAGGGAGAAACGGGCATGGCCGGAAGCCCGTTCATGCCCGGTTGTGCCCGAACCTGTTTACTTTCCGGAAATGGAGCCGTACCATTCCTTTCTAAACCACACGTTCGGGCACGGTTCGGAGGTGAGTGGACATGTACGCACCGGAGCGGCAGCAGGCGATCATGCGGCTCGCCCGCGAGAGCGGGCGGGTCGACGTGGTGTCGCTGGCCGAGGAGTTCCAGGTGACCGCGGAGACGATCCGCCGGGACCTGAAGACCCTCGACCGGGCGGGACTGGTCCGCCGGGTGCACGGCGGTGCCATTCCGGTCGGCCGCCTCGACTTCGAGCCGGACCTCGCCGAACGCGAGACGACCGCCGCCGACGAGAAGGACCGCATCGCCAAGGCGGCCCTGGCCGAGGTGCCCGTCGACGGCACGGTCATCGTGGACGCCGGCTCCACGGCCGCCCGGCTCGCCGGCTCGCTGCCGGTGGAGCTCTCCCTCACCGTCGTCACGCACAGCCTCCCCATCGCGGCCCGCCTCGCCGACCACCCCGGCCTCCAGCTGCACCTCGTCGGCGGACGCGTACGGCACCGCACACGCGCCGCCGTCGACGCCTGGGCGCTGCGCGCGTACGGCGAGATCCGCGCCGACGTGCTGTTCGTGGCGGCCAACGGCTTCTCCCCCGAGCACGGGCTCACCACGCCGGACCTCGCCGAGGCCGCGGTGAAACGCGCGGCGATGGCCGCCGCCCGCCGGGTCGTGCTCCTCGCCGACTCCTCCAAGCACGGCCAGGAACACTTCGCCCGCTTCGGCGACCTGAACGACGTGGACCTGCTCATCACCGACAGCGGGCTGAGCCCGGACGACGCCCTCGCGATCGAACGCGGCGGCACGGAAGTGGTACGCGCATGATCCTCACCGTCACCCCCAACCCGTCCCTGGACCGCACCTACGAGGTCCCCTCGCTGGCCCGCGGCGAGGTCGTGCGCGCCACCGGCGAACGCGTGGACCCGGGCGGCAAGGGTGTCAACGTCTCCCGGGCCGTGGCCGCCGCCGGGCAGCGCACTGTCGCCGTCCTCCCGCTGGGCGGCGCACCGGGCGCCCTGGTCGCCCAACTGCTCGACGCGCAGGGCATCGAGGTCGCCCCCGTCCCCGTCGAAGGGCCCACCCGGTCCAACATCGCACTCGCCGAGGCCGACGGAGTCCTCACGAAGATCAACGCGCCCGGGCCGGAACTGACGGCCGCCGAGCAGGAGTTGCTGCTGCGGACGGTGCACCGGCAGTCCGAGGGCGCCGACTGGATCGCCTGCTGCGGCAGCCTGCCGCGCGGCCTGGACCCCTCCTGGTACGCCGAGTTGGTCACCCGGGCGCACTCCGCGGGGGTGCGCATCGCCCTGGACACCTCCGGCCCCGCCCTGCTCGCCGCCCTGCGCGGACAGCCGGACGTGGTGAAGCCCAACGCCGAGGAACTCGCCGAGGCCGTCGGCCGCCCGCTCGCCACGGTGGGCGACGCGGCCAAGGCCGCCGGAGAACTGCGGGAGATGGGCGCCCGCGCCGTCCTCGCCAGCCTCGGCGCCGACGGGCAACTGCTGGTGGACGCGGACGGCACCTGGTTCGGCACCGCCCGCGTGGAGACCGTCCGCAGCAACGTGGGCGCGGGTGACTCCTCGCTCGCCGGATTCCTCATCGCCGGCGGGCGCGGCCCGGAGGCCCTCGCCTCCGCCGTCGCCCACGGAGCGGCGGCCGTCCAGACCCCGGGCAGCGTGATGCCGTCACCGGGCGACCTGGACCCGTCGGCCGTCACGGTCACCGCCGACGTCCCGGCCGACCGCCCGCTGAAGGAGCCGGTCACATGAACCCGTCCGACGTGGCCGCCGTCCCGCTCGCCACCCCCGTCCGTCCCCCCACCCCCTTCTCCCGCCCCCCGTTCCCTGCCTCCCCCCACCGCATCCCCGTCCCCTCCCCCGCCCACGGCACCTCCCGGGCGATACGCGTGCGAAGGAGCCCGCGATGAGCGACATGATCACCGCGGACCTGGTCGACCTCGACCTGTCCGCCGACACCAAGGAAGCGGCGGCCCGTGCCCTCGCCGAGCGCATGGTGGCCCTGGGCCGGGTGACCGACCTCGACGGCTTCCTCGCCGACGTGGCCGCCCGCGAGGCCCAGATGCCCACCGGCCTCGACGGCGGCATCGGCATCCCGCACTGCCGCAGCGAGCACGTCACCGAGCCGACGCTGGCCTTCGGGCGCACCGCGGGCGGCATCGACTTCGGCGCCGCGGACGGCCCCGCCGACCTGATCTTCCTCATCGCCGCCCCCGCGGGCGCGGACGACGCCCACCTGACGATCCTGTCGTCGCTGGCCCGGCAGCTGATGAACACCGAGTTCACGACCGCCCTGCGCGAGGTCACCGACCCGGCGGGCGCGGCGGCCCTCATCCGCGGCGACGCGACCCCGGCGACGGCGGACGCGGCCGCACCGGCGACCCCGGACGCCCCGGACAGCCCGGCGTCCGCAGACTCCGTGGCGGCTTCGGCGGCGGCCTCCGCCGAAGCCGCCACGGCCAACGACGCCAAGGACGCCGACGACACCAAGGGCGCCAAGGGCGGCACCGACGCCAGCAACGCGACCGCTTCCGGAGCGGGCGCCGACACCGGCCCCGACAGCTCCGGCCCGCGCCCCTTCCGGATCGTCGCCGTCACCTCCTGCCCCACCGGCATCGCCCACACCTACATGGCCGCCGAGTCCCTGGAGAACGCCGGCCGCGAGGCAGGCGTGGAGGTCACCGTCGAGACCCAGGGCTCCGCCGGCTTCACCCGGCTCGACCCGGCGGTGATCGAGGCGGCGGACGCCGTGATCTTCGCCCACGACGTCCCCGTCCGCGAGAAGGAACGCTTCGCCGGCAAGCCGACCGTCGACACCGGCGTCAAGGCGGGCATCAACCGCCCCGCCGAGCTGATCTCCGAGGTCCGGCGCAAGGCCGAACGCGGCGAGGTCACCGCGCCCGCCGCGGCCGACGGCACGCCCGTCGAACGCGGCGGCGAGTCCGGCGACGGCTACGGCACCAAGCTGCGCAAGTGGCTGATGTCCGGCGTCAGCTACATGGTCCCGTTCGTCGCCGCGGGCGGTCTCCTCATCGCCCTCGGCTTCGCCATCGGCGGCTACGAGATCAACGAAGCGCCGTCGGTGATGGAGCACTTCCTGTGGACCGAGGCGGCCAGCTGGGGCGCCCTGCTCTTCCAGATCGGCGGCGTCGCCTTCGGCTTCCTCGTCCCCGTCCTGGCCGGCTACATCGCCTACGGCATGGCCGACCGGCCCGGCCTGGTGCCCGGCTTCGTCGGCGGCGCGATCTCCCTCACCATCAACGCCGGCTTCCTCGGCGGTCTGGCCGCCGGTCTCATCGCCGGTGCGGTGGTGATCGGGATCCAGCGGGTCCGGATCCCCACGGCACTGCGCGGCATCATGCCGGTGGTGGTGATCCCGCTGATCTCCTCGGCGGTCGTCGGCTTCCTGATGTTCGTCGTCATCGGCAAGCCCATCGCCGAGGCGCAGAAGGCCATGACCGACTGGCTCAACGGCCTCACCGGCACCAACGCCATCCTGCTCGGCACCCTCCTCGGCCTGATGATGTGCTTCGACCTCGGAGGCCCGGTCAACAAGGTCGCCTACACCTTCGCCACCGCCGGCATCGCCGTCGCGAGCCCCAGCGACTCCGCCATGAAGATCATGGCCGCGGTGATGGCGGCCGGCATGGTCCCGCCGCTGGCGATGGCCCTGGCCACCACGGTCCGCGGCAAGCTGTTCAACCGGACCGAGCGGGAGAACGGCAAGGCCGCCTGGGTCCTGGGCGCCTCGTTCATCTCCGAGGGTGCGATCCCGTTCGCGGCGGCCGACCCGCTGCGCGTCATCCCCGCCTCCATGGTGGGCGGCGCCGTCACCGGCGCCCTGTCCATGGCCTTCGGCGCGACCCTGCGCGCACCGCACGGCGGCATCTTCGTGGTCCCGCTCATCGGCAACCCGCTCCTCTACCTGGTCGCCATCGCCGCCGGAGTCGTCGTGACGGCAGCCCTGGTGATCCTGCTCAAGGGCCTGCGCAAGCCCGTCCCGGGCGCAGCCACCGAAGGCGCGAGCGGCGACGGTGCGGCTGCCGCGCCGGCCCGGCCGGAGCAGCCGGTGGCCGCCTGAGGGCAGCCGAGGACGCGGCGGGCCCCTGAGGGTTCGGGGGTATTCATCCCGACTGCGAGATAGCTCACCATCATCACGGTCCGGGGCCATAAGCCCCGGACCGTGGTGTGTACTGGGCCGCATGCCTGAGCACGACGCGATCTTGAAGGTGACGGGCCGGACCGCCCTGACCCTGGCAGCCGTGGCCGCCGTGGGCTGCGCGGCCGGCCTGGCCACCGTCCTGCGCCGTCGCGCCGGAGCGGTACAGGCGCGGACGCGGTTCCCGGCGCGCAGGAAGACCCGCACGAGAAACGGCAGGCCGCCCGCGCCCTGTCTGCTGAACCCCGGGCGCGCGCGACCGTGGTCGCTCCCGGCGGTGCCCCGGCAGCGGCAGACGGGCCCACCAGCGGAAGCCGTCACCCTCAGCCCGGCGGAACGCGCCGCCTTCGCCGGCCTCGTACGCCGCCTCACCGGCCACGACGACTGACCCGGCCACGCCCCTCACCGGGCGGTGTCCGCGCCCAACGGGGCGGCCGGTAACGCCGCTGACCTGCAGGGCCGCCCGCGCTGCTCCCGCGGGGACCGGCGCCCCGACAGGGAGCGGCAAGGCTGCGGCCGGACCGGGCCCGTGCCGCCTACGGGACCTGCGCCGCCCGGCGCTCCATCGCGTCCCGCGCCGCGTCCTCCGTCACGTACACCTCGCACATGTGCCGCCCGTCGGGTGTGGCCGTGTGCTCGACCTCCCACAGGGAGACCTCGGCGCCGTCGTGCAGCAGGAACGCGTGCTCGTACAGCGAGAAGCACAGACCCGACCGGCCCGAGTACGACGGCCGGCCGAACGCCTGCGTGATCTGATGCGCGAACGCCGTCCGCAGCAGCGCCGCCGTCCGGGAGTCCGGCCGGTCCGCGTTCTCCGCCCGGCGCAGGAGACGGCGCGCGTGGTCCGCGGAGTCGTCCGGCACGTACGCCGGCCGGGGCGCGGGCACCGACGACAGCTGCACCGTCACCGGGAGCTCGAACTCCGGGGCGTCCGGCGGAAGCGGCAGCCGGGCGGTGGCGGTCCGCAGCTCCTCCTCGTCCACGTACACCTCGTGCTGCGGCTCACGGCCGGGGGCCGTGTTGTGCACCAGCTCCCACAGCGTGAGCGCCGAACCGTCGGCGAGCAGCCAGGTGTGGCGGTACGTCTCCCGGTGCAGGCCCGCGCTGTGGTGCGCGGAGTGCAGCGAGCCGTCGTGCGCCAGCGCGCAGTCCAGCCGAGCTATCGTCTCGTCCGGCAACTCGAACGAGTTCAGGGCACGGCCGAGGAGGCGCGCGAGGTGCTCCTCCGGAGACTCGGGCGAGTCGGACGGTTCGTACGCTGCCGTCTCGTACGGAACGCTCAAGGTTTCTCCCGGCGTTGCTGCATGTCACCTTGTGGGTGCATACCGTAGCCCCTCGGTCGGACATCATGTCCGGGAACCGAGAAAACGTGCGCAGGGAAAACGGGCGGGCCACGCGAGAAATTCCTACCCGGCCCGAGGGAACGTCAAAACTTCCTGCTCAGTGGGCCGTTCCGCCGACACATCCACGGCACGGCGTCAGACCGCGCTGCCCACGACCCACTCGCCCCACCCCATGTTCCAGCCGTTGAGGCCGTTGTCCGGCGCCACCGTGCTGTCGGGCGAGTTCTTCACGACCACGACGTCCCCGACGAGGGAGTTGTCGAAGAACCACTTGCCGGGCGTGCTGCCCCCGGCGCCCCGCACGTCCGCCAGCCCGACACAGCCGTGACTGGTGCCCTCCCGGCCGAACGGCGGGTTGCCCTTGTTGTACCAGTAGTTGCCGTGGATGAAGGTGCCGCTGCCGGTCAGCCGCATCGCGTGCGGCACGTCCGGGATGTCGTACTCGGAGCCCATCCCGACCGTCCGGCTGTTCATGCGGGTCTGGGTGAACTTCTCGGAGATCACCATCTGCCCGTTGTAGGTGGTGTGCTGGGCGTCGCCCGCCGAGATCGGCACCGACTTGACGGTCCGGCCGTCCCGGACCACCGTCATCGTCTGGGCGTTCACGTCGACGGTGGAGACCTGCGACCGGCCGACGGTGAAGGTGACCGTCTTCTTCTGCACACCGTGCACGCCGTCGGCCCCCTCGACACCGTCCAGGTCGATCTTCATCGTGACCTTGGAGCCGGCCTTCCAGTGCTCCTGGGGCCTGAAGTCGAGGCGCTGCGCGCCGAACCAGTGCCCGGCCACCTCCTGGCCGCTGCTCGACGTGACGGTGATGTGCGACTGCACGGCCTTCTTGTCGGTGATCGCCTTGTCGAAGGTGAAGGACACCGGCATGCCCACACCGACCGTGGTGCCGTTGTCCGGGGTGTACGTGCCGATGAAGCTGCCGTCGGACGTGACGGTGGTGAAGCTGGAGTCGGCCACCGCCGTGCGGCCCTCACGGTCTTTCGCCGTCGCCGCTATCCGGTACTTCGTCCCGCGCTCCAACTGCTTCCCGGGCTTCCACGCGGTCCCGTCCGGCGAGATCGACCCGGACACCGCCTCTCCCGAATCCGCCACGGTCATCTTCACGTCCGTCAGACTGCCCCCGCTCACCTTGACGCCGGTGGAGTTGATCGACGCGCCGGTCGAACCGTCCTTCGCCGAGATGGCTATCCTCGCGACGGACACGTCGGCTGACTGCCGGCCGCCCTTGCCGTCGCGGTCGCCGTCGGCCTGGGCGCTGCCACCGCAGGCCGTGAGGGTGAGGGCGCCGACGATGAGGGCGGCACCGGCCACCAGTGCGCGCCGTGCTGTGTTGTCCGGCCTTGTCACGGGCTGCTCCAGATGCGAACGATGCGGGTGATCCACTCCGTACGCGCCGTACACGGGGTAAGCGGCGTACGCGAACGAAGAGGGGACCCGCGCCCGCCCGGGTTCCAGCCGGGCGGCATGAGAACGGTGCCGTGACAGAACCGGGACATCGGAGCTGGGGCAGCTACGGGGGAGGGGGCCTCCCCCCTCCCCCCACCCCTCCCTCCCCACCCCAGCCCTCCCCTCCGCCCCTCCCGCACCCACCCACCCAGCCGGCACCCACCCCAGTCGTCCCGCCCTCCGGCCCCCTCGCCCACCACTGCCCCGTCGGCTCCCCCTTCGCTCTCCTCCCCTGTGCCCGTGCACCTACGTCGTCCCGTACAACTCCCCGTAGGACGGCCACGCTCCGCCCGGGCCGTCGACGGAGCCGGCCAGGCGGACCGCTCGGACGATCGCGCGGGTGACCGTGTCCGCGCCGGCCGCGAGGATCTCGTTGAGCGCCAGCGGGTCGGCCGGGTCGAGGGTGCGGGCGCCCGTGGCCATCGCGAAGACCGTGTCGCCGTCGCTGAGCAGGTGCACCGGCCGTACCGCGCGGGCGATGCCGTCGTGGGACGTGCCGGCCAGCTTCTGGGCCTGCGCCTTCGTCAGGACCGCGTCCGTCGCCACGACCGCCAACGTGGTGTTGAGCGGCGGCGGCGCGCTGCGCTCGGCCAGCGCCTCCAGCCGCTGGAGCGCGGACCGGTGGACGTCGGGGTCCGGGTAGCGCACCCGGCCCGCGAACAACTCCCCGTACAGCACCCCTGTTTCCGGATCGACGACCGAGCCCGCGGCGTTGGCGACCACCAGTGCGGCCACCGTGATGCCGGACTCCAGCACCGTGGCGGCGGTGGCGACACCGCCCTTCAGCTGCCCGACCACCGCTCCCGTCCCCGCGCCGACGCACCCCTGGGGGACCGGCGACCCCGGTTCGCTCGCCGAGGCGGCCTCGACGGCGGCTCGGCCCGTGGCCGCGTCGGGACGTGCCCCGAAGTCGCCGCCCCGGCCCAGGTCGAAGACGCACGCCGCCGGCACGACCGGCACGACGTGCCTGGGGTCGGGGCCGACACGCACACCGCGTCCGCGTTCCTCCAGCCAGGCCATCACCCCGGACGCGGCGTCGAGCCCGTAGGCGCTGCCGCCGGTCAGGACGATCGCCTCGACCTTCTGCACGAGGTTGCGCGGATCGAGCGCGTCGGTCTCCTTGGTGCCGGGACCTCCGCCGCGCACGTCCACCGCGGCGACCGCCCCGTCCTCCGGTGCGAGGACGACCGTGGTGCCGGTGAGTGCGCCGTCGCCGGTGCGCGTCGCGTGTCCGACCCGCAGACCGGTCACATCCGTCAGAGCGTCAACTGTCATGGCGCCAGTCTGGAGCAGGCATCGCGCGGCCCACCGCAGCCCGCCGGAGCCCGCTGCGGGCCGCGCCGTCCGGCACCGTACGGCCGGAGTGGCCGGCGTGGCCGGAGTCGTACCCTGGAGGCATGAGCAACGCCCCGGATTCCGCGCCGCGCGAGCCGAAGCCCGCGCTGGTCTTCGACGACCCGCTGGACCAGCAGTCCTCGGACGACACGGACCGCGGGTGGGGCGAGCGGCCGTCCGGCGACAGCGCGGCGGACCTGAAGCGCTTCCTCGACGAGAAGCCGCCCCACCACATCTGACCCGTCGGCCCGCACCAGCCGGGGGCCACCGCCCTCGGCCTCGCCTCGGCCTTCGCCGGGGTGCCGAGTGCGCACGCTCCGGCCTGCCGGGCCGGGCCCCGCAGCTCAGCGCTCGCTGTGACCCGAGCCCCGCTGCGACACGAGGGCGTCGCGGATCTCCTTCAGCACCTCCAGTTCGGAGACCTCGATGACCTCCTGCGTGCCCTCCTTGGCCTTCCGGCGGGCCTCCACCCGGGCCAGGTACTTGGCCATGGGCAGTACCATCAGGAAGTAGACCACCGCAGCGGTGATCACGAACTGCAGTGTCGCGCCGAGGACCGAGCCCCACAGGATCCTGACGCCCGTCGCGGCGTCGCCGCTGCCCTCGCAGGGGCCCTTCAGGCACGAGCTGTAGCTGTCCAGATTCTGTGTGCCGAACGCTCCGACGAGCGGGTTGATGACACCCTTCACCACCGCGTTGACGATGTTCGTGAAGGCGGCGCCGATCACCACCGCTACGGCCAGATCGACGACGTTCCCCCGCATCAGGAAGGCCTTGAAGCCCTGCCAGATGCTGGAATCCTTCTGCTCGCTCAACTCGGGGCCTCTTCTCGCGTACGCGGTCCGTGGAACAAAACGCTCCGCAACCTACGTCAACGCCGTGTCGGCCTGTCCAATCGGGTCGCTCGTACGAGGTATCCGCCGCTGCCCCGGGGCTCGAAAAGGCACAGTTCAGCACAGTGTTCAGCACAGTGTCACCGCCAGCCGTGCCGTCGAGCTCGCACCGACGAGCGCGGCCGCGGTGGCACGCGGCACCGACAGGACCACCAACGCCCCGCCGTTCACCCCGCCGTTCACCCCGCCGCTCATGGCGTCGGCCCCGCCGCCGGTCCCTTCGGTCCCTTCAGTCCCGTCCGCGTCGTGCAGGGGGTCGTCGGGGACGTCCGTCACCCGTGCCCCGCGCGCCAGTACACGGGCCTCACCGCCGGCCGGCCGCTCCTCGGCGGCGATCACGTCGACCCGGTCTCCCGGGCGCAGCAGCCGTACCGTGGCCGCGTCGGCGATCCGCACCGGAGCCATGACATACGCGCCCGAGCGCCGCTTCCGTACAACCTCGGCATTCGCTGCGGCGGCCGGACGGGCGGCGGCCGACTCGTCGGGACGGTCCCGGGACTCGTCCGTCTCCCGCGGGCCGGCCGCCACGAGCGCGGCAGCCGTGACGGCGAGGCCCGCCGCGACGGCCCGCCTCCGGTGCGCGGTGAGCCTGCCCGGGCGGAGAAGTCCCGCGCGCACCCGCACCGGAGCGAAGTACGGCACCTCGCACGTCGGCGGCACATCGGCACCGGCGCTGTGCGGCACATCGGCACCGGCGCTGTGCGGCACGTCGGCACCGGCGCTGTGCGCTACGTCGGCACGGGTGCTGTGCGGTACGTCGGGCCCCGGAGGGCACGCAGACGCGGCAGCGGTCCGGAACGCGGCCGGGGGACAGCGCACGAACGGGGGAGACGCGGACGGGGGACGGGACGACAGCGACGACACGGGATCACCACCTGTGACGAGGGACCGGCTTGCGATCCCCACGATGGCGTCTGCCGCCGAAGTCCACCTGGGCCTGTGGACCAGCACGGACCTGTGGACAACCCCGTCACCCGAACGAGAGCCTCACTTCCCGCCGAGCCCTCGCCCCCGTGGGCCCCCACGAGCCCCCGCCCCCCACGAGCCCCGCCCCCGCCGAGCCCTCGCCCCCCCGAGGGCTTTCCCCCTACGGCAGCGCGATCCCCGGGTCCATCCCGCCCAGCGCGGACGCGCAGAGGCACTCCCGTTCCTCCTCCGCGGCCGGCAGCGCCGCCACGGTGTCGAAGAGGACGCCCCGCAACCGGTCCACGTTGGCCGCGAACACCCGCAGTACCTCGTCGTGGGAAACGCCCTCGCCGGTCTCCGCGCCGGCGTCGAGGTCGGTGACGAGGGCCATGGAGGTGTAGCAGAGCTCCAGCTCACGGGCGAGCGCCGCCTCGGGGTGGCCGGTCATGCCCACCACGGACCAGCCCTGCGCCTGGTGCCACAGGGATTCCGCGCGGGTGGAGAAACGCGGGCCCTCCACCACCACCAGGGTGCCGCCGTCCACCGGCGCCCAGTCCCGCCCGTGCGCCGACTTCAGGGCAGCGGCCCTTCCGGTGGGGCAGTAGGGGTCGGCCAGCGACACGTGCACCACGTTCGGGATCGTGCCGTCGGGCAGCGGAAGCCCGTCGAAGTAGGTGCCCGCGCGGGACTTCGTCCGGTCGACGAGCTGGTCCGGCACAAGCAGCGTGCCCGGCCCGTACTCGGGGCGCAGGCCGCCCACCGCACAGGGGCCGAGCACCTGGCGTACGCCGACGGAGCGCAGCGCCCACAGGTTGGCCCGGTAGTTGATGCGGTGCGGCGGCAGGTGGTGCCCGCGTCCGTGCCGGGGGAGGAAGGCGACGCGCCGGCCGGCGACCTCACCGATGAAGAGGGAGTCGCTGGGCGCCCCGTAGGGGGTGTCGACCTCGACCTCGGTCACGTCGTCGAGGAACGAGTAGAAACCCGAGCCGCCGATCACGCCGATGTCTGCGGTCACGGTCGGCGGGGTCGCCGCCTGGGGAGCGTTCACCTTGTTCGCCATGCTCCGCACCCTAACGGCCCCCCGGCCCGCCGAACCGGCCCAGCGGCCCCCGGGACAGCCCGCCGAACCGGCCCAGCGGCTCCCGGGACAGCCCGCCGAACCGGCCGTAAGGCGGCCCGCGGCCCGAAGCCCGAAGCCCTCAGCAGAGTGAGAACCGGCCGGGAGCCGAACGCCGTACACCCCGTCGCCATCGGACGACGGGGTGTACGGGCGGAGCCGTGAGAAGACTTACGCGGCGGTCGTGCTCGCCGAGCTGCCGGAGCCCGACGACCCCGACGACGAGCTCGAACCCGAGCCGGACGTCGAGGAGGACGACGACGAAGACGAAGAAGAACCGGAGGAGGAGGACGAGGAGGAGTCGGAGGACGACTTCGACGCCGGCGAGCTGCTCGACGAGGAGCCGCGGCTGTCATTGCGGTAGAAGCCGGAGCCCTTGAAGACAATGCCCACCGCCGAGAACACCTTCTTCAGGCGGCCCTGGCAGTTCGGGCACTCGGTGAGGGCGTCGTCGGTGAACTTCTGCACCGCCTCGAGGCCCTCGCCGCACTCGGTGCACTGGTACTGGTAGGTCGGCACTGTCTTCCTCCTGGCACTCTCACTCGATGAGTGCTAACGACGGTCCATAGTGACGTATTCCGAGGGATCAGTCCACTGCGACGGGCGCGCGGTGACCCACGCCACGTGCGACGGTGCGCCCGCGCGGGGCCGGGACCAGCCGTGACCGGAGGGTCAGCAGCGTCATGAGGGCGAGCAGTGTGCCCGCCATCGGGACGAGGAAGCCGGCGCCGTCCCAGAGCCGGTCCTCCAGCTGCCCGGCGACCGTCACCGCGGCCGCCTGCCCGAGGGCCACGGCGCCGGTGAGCCAGGTGAACGCCTCGGTGCGGGCGCCGGCCGGGACCAGGTCGTCCACCAGGGTGTAGCCGGTGATCAGGGCGGGTGCGATGCACATGCCGACCAGGAGTCCGAGCCCGGCCAGCAGCAGCGCCGAGTCGGCGGTCCACAGGGCGGAGGCGGTCAGCGCGAGCGCCGCGTAGCCGAGGAGGAGCCGGCGCTGGGGTGCCGTCTTCCAGGCGATGGCCCCGCAGGCGATGCCGGCCAGCATGTTGCCCGCGGCGAAGACGCCGTACAGGACGCCGTTGAGGGCGGGCCGGTCGATGGACTCGGAGAAGGCGGCCAGCGACACCTGCATGCCGCCGAACACGGAGCCGATGCCGAGGAAGGTCACGATCAGGACCCGTACGCCGGGCACGCTCAGCGCGGAGGCGTGCCGCACGCGCGTGCGCCGGTCGGCGGCGACCTCGGGCTGGGTGCCCTTCTGGGCGGCGAACAGCAGGCCGCCCACCAGGGTGAGGGACGCCTCGGTGAGCAGTCCGGCGGCCGGGTCGACGGTCGTGCACAGCGCGGTGGCCAGCAGGGGGCCGACGACGAAGGTGAACTCGTCGGTGACCGACTCGAAGGCCGCCGCCGTGTTCATCAGCGGGGAGTCCTTCTTCAGCTTGACGCCCCAGCGGGCCCGCACCATGGGCCCGACCTGCGGGACGGACGCGCCCGTGGGGACCGCGGCGAGGAACAGCACCCACAGCGGGGCGTCGGCCAGCGCCAGGACCGTCAGGGTCACACCGGACAGGGTGTGCACCAGGACACCGGGCACGAGGACGGCGCGCTGCCCGTGGCGGTCGGCGAGGCGGCCGCTGTAGGGGGCGAAGAGGGCCATGGACACGCCGGTGACGGCGGCGACGGCGCCGGCCGCTCCGTAGGAGCCGGTGGTGTGCTGCACCAGCAGCACGATGGAGAGGGTGAGCATGGCGAACGGCTGGCGTGCCGCGAAACCGGGGACCAGGAAGGTCCAGGCGCCGCGGGTGCGCAGCAGTTGGCCGTATCCCGGGCGGGAGGTGGCCGCCGACTTCTCCGACGAGGTGACCGTGGATGCCACGGCCCGTGCCTTTCTGCCGCCTGGTAGCGCAGGCCCGCTGAGGGGCGCGCCGAGAGCTGTCCTCTTGCGCTGACTGCGGTAGATACCGGTGCCACAGCTCAGGGCGTGCCGGCCGCCATACGGTCGCGCCAGCTCTGCATCAGGCAGAGTTGGTTCGATCTGGGTGTCCCTGCATGGTACAGGGATCAGGGGATGCGATGCCTGTGAAACGGAGCACCATCAGGCCGTATGCCTGTGAATGACGGGGGGCCTTCCTCGCTGGTTGGGCTCCGGGCCGTCGCTGGTTGGGCTGCGGACCGTCGCTTGCCGGGCTCCGGACCGTCACCGGCCGGGCTCCGCGTCGTCGTCCGTGCCCAGCCAGCCCGCCAGCTTGCCGCCGCGGCCGACCGCGCGCAGGCGGCGTTCGGCGGCGTCGCGCACCGCGTCGGTGGCGACGACGAGGAGTTCGTCGCCGCGCCGCAGCACGGTCGCCGGCGAGGGCACGAACGACGTGCCGTCGCGGACGACCAGGGTGACGGCGGAACCGGCCGGCAGGCGCAGCTCGGCCACCTCGACGCCGTGCATCCGCGAGCCCTCCGGGATGGCGACGGACAGCAGGTGGCCGCGCAGCCGCTCCAGGGGCGCCGACTCGATGCCGAGGTCGGCGGCCTCCGGGCCGCTGCCCAGGTGCAGTCTGCGGGCCAGCCACGGCAGCGTCGGCCCCTGGATCAGCGTGTAGACGACGACCAGGACGAAGACGATGTTGAAGATGCGGTGGCTGCCGTCGACGTCCTGCACCATCGGGATCGTCGCCAGGATGATGGGCACCGCGCCCCGCAGTCCCGCCCACGACATCAGGGCCTGCTCCTGCCAGGGCACCCGGAAGGGCAGCAGGCACAGCACGACGCTCAGCGGGCGGGCGACCATCGTCAGGGCCAGCCCGATGAGCAGGGCGGGCACGATGTCGTCGCCCAGTTCGTGCGGGGAGACGAGCAGGCCGAGCAGGACGAACATGCCGATCTGGGCGATCCAGCCGAGCCCCTCGGCGAAGCCGCGGGTGGCGGGCCAGTGCGGCAGTCCGGAGTTGCCCAGCACCATCGAGGCCAGGTAGACGGCGAGGAAGCCGCTGCCGTGCACGATCGCGCCGGTGGCGTAGGCGGCGACGGCGATGGCGATGACGGCGATGGGGTAGAGGCCGGAGGCCGGCAGGGCGACGTGGCGCAGTCCCCAGGAGCCGAGCCAGCCCACGGCGAGCCCGATGGCGGCGCCGATGGCCAGCTCCAGCGCTATCTCGCCGACCAGGACGTACCAGTGCTCGACCGGGCCGGCCGTGGAGAAGGAGACGACGAGGATGACCACCGGGGCGTCGTTGAAGCCGGACTCGGCCTCCAGGGTGCCCGTCACGCGGCGGGGGAGCGGGATCCTGCGCAGGACGGAGAAGACGGCCGCCGCGTCGGTCGAGGACACCACCGCGCCGATGATCAGCGCCTGCCGCCATTCCAGCCCGACCAGGTAGTGCGCGGCTGTGGCGGTGACCCCGACGCTGACCGCGACCCCGGCCAGGGCCAGGGCGGAGGCGGCCGGCAGGGCGGGTCTGCATTCCGACCACTTCGTGCTCAGGCCGCCCTCGGCCAGGATCACGACCAGGGCCGCGTACCCGATGACCTGCGTCAGCTCGGCGTTGTCGAACTGGATGCCGCCGATGCCGTCCTGGCCCATGGCGATGCCGATGCCGAGGTAGACGAGCAGGCTGGGGAGCCCGCTGCGTGAGGAGAGGCGGACCGCCGCGACGGCCACGATCAGGACGAGCGAGCAGATGAGCAGCAGCTGGTTGAGGTGGTGGACAGTCAGCGGCCGTTCCCTTCCCTGACGCGTGCGCACCGCGCGCGGACTCACGTGTGTCGCGCGCGGGACCGGGCCCTGCTGCCACGGCAGACTACTTCGTTACCTTACCTAAGTCTTGACGTGTTCTTGACGCCCATCGCGGCATGATCGAACGTCCGTCCGGGCTGGTTCCCGACTCCGCGTCAAGTGGCGCGGGGTCCTGCGCCTATCGTTGCTCCAGCGCTCAGTTAAAAGCACAGCCCGACCTGCCGCTCGCGTAAGGACAGCAAGGACAGCGATGCCCACCGACACCATTGCCGCCACGGGTCAGCAGGCCGGTACGCCCGGCCGGAAGAAGGGGCGCAAACTCCGCCTCATGGCGCTCGTGCTGGTGCTGGCACTGATCGGCGGTGTCGCCTACGCGGCGTACTGGTCCGTCAGCACCGTGCGCGCCTCCTTCCCGCAGACCGAGGGCTCCCTCACGCTGCAGGGCCTGTCCAAGCCCGTCGAGGTCAAGCGCGACGGCAACGGCATCCCGCAGCTGTACGCCGACTCCGACGAGGACCTGTTCATGGCGCAGGGCTACGTCCAGGCGCAGGACCGGTTCTACGAGATGGACGTGCGCCGGCACATGACGTCCGGCCGCCTGTCGGAGATGTTCGGCGCGGGCCAGGTCGACAACGACGCCTTCCTCCGCACCCTGGGCTGGGACCGGATCGCGAAGGAGGAGTACGAGAAGAAGCTGTCGCCCGCCACGAAGAAGTATCTCGACGCGTACGCCAAGGGGGTCAACGCCTACCTCGACGGCAAGGACGGCGAGGAGATCTCCCTGGAGTACGCGGCGCTGGGCTTCACCAACGACTACGAGCCCGAGCCCTGGACCCCTGTCGACTCGGTGGCGTGGCTGAAGGCGATGGCCTGGGACCTGCGCGGCAACATGCAGGACGAGATCGACCGGGCCCTGATGACGAGCCGCCTCGGCCCGAAGCAGATCGCCGACCTGTACCCGGAGTACCCGTACAGCCGGAACAAGCCGATCATCGCCGAGGGCCAGTACAACGAACTCACGGGAGCCTTCGAACAGGGCGGCGACAGCACGGGCGGCACCGGCACGGGCACCGGAACCGGAACCGGTACGGGCTCGGGCGTGGGCGGCGCACCGGACGGTACGGGCACCGGTACCGGTACGGGCACCGGTACCGGTACGGGCACCGGAACCGGCTCCGGCGTCGAGGGAGCGCAGGGGGCGGGCGGTGACGGCACCGGGCTGGAGGGCCAGCTCGCGGGCCTGCAGGAGGTCCTGAAGGACCTCCCCACCGCGGTCGGCGTCAACGGCGACGGCATCGGCTCCAACTCCTGGGTGGTGTCCGGCCGGCACACCATCACCAAGAAGCCCCTGCTGGCCAACGACCCGCACCTGTCGGCCTCGCTGCCCTCCGTCTGGTACCAGATGGGCCTGCACTGCCGCAGCGTCTCCGCCTCCTGCCAGTACGACGTCACCGGCTACACCTTCGCCGGCATGCCCGGCGTGGTCATCGGCCACAACGCGGACATCGCGTGGGGCCTGACCAACTCCGGCGTCGACGTCACCGACCTTTACCTGGAGAAGATCACCGGCGAGGGCTACCAGTACGACGGCAAGGTGGTGCCGTTCGAGAGCCGCGAGGAGACCATCCGGGTCGCCGGCGGCAAGGCCCGCAAGATCGTCGTCCGCGAGACCAACAACGGGCCCCTGCTCTCCGACCGCTCCGACGAACTGGTGAAGACCGGCAAGAAGGCCACCGTCGAGACCGCCGCGCCCGACCGGGGCGACGGCTACGGCGTGTCCCTGCGCTGGACCGCGCTGGACCCCGGCCGCACCATGGACGCCGTCTTCGCCATGAACCGAGCGAAGAACTGGGACGACTTCCGCGAAGCGGCCACCCTCTTCGAGGTGCCCTCGCAGAACCTCGTCTACGCGGACACCGACGGCCACATCGGCTACACCCTGCCCGGAAAGATCCCCACCCGCGCGAAGAAGCACGACGGGTCCGTCCCGGCGCCCGGGTGGAACCCGGAGTACGAGTGGACCGGCTGGATCGAGCAGGACGCCCTGCCCTACGAGTTCGACCCCAAGCGTGGCTACATCGTCACCGCCAACCAGGCCGTCGTCGACCCGGACGCCTACCCGTACACCCTCACCACCGACTGGGGATACGGCGCGCGCAGCCAGCGGATCAACGACCTGATCAAGCTGAAGATCAAGGACGGCGGCAAGATCTCCACGGACGACATGCGGCAGATGCAGCTGGACAACCACAGCGAGATCGCCCGCAGCCTGGTGCCGGACCTGCTCAAGATCGACACCGAGGACCCGGACGTCCGCGAGGCGCAGAAGCTGCTGGAGGGCTGGGACTACACCCAGGACGCCGACTCGGCCGCGGCGGCCTACTTCAACTCCGTCTGGCGCAACATCCTGAAGCTGGCCTTCGGCCACAAGCTGCCCAAGGAGCTGCGCGTCGAGGGACAGTGCCTGTGGGTCGACCCGGTCAACACCACCGGACCGGCGGACGAGGCGCAGAAGGTGCGCGAGTGCGGCCAGCGCTCGGCCGACCAGGCGCAGCCGGACGGCGGCGACCGGTGGTTCGAGGTGGTCACCACCCTGAAGAAGGACCCGGACAGCGACTGGTGGTCCACGCCCGAGCGGGGCACCCGCCCGGGCGCCGACAAGAACCGTGACGACCTGTTCAAGCGGGCCATGATCGACGCCCGCTGGGAGCTGACGGCCAAGCTGGGCAAGGACATCGACACCTGGAGCTGGGGCCGGCTGCACCGGCTGTTCCTGAAGAACCAGACGCTCGGCACCGAGGGTCCCGGCGTCCTGCGCCGCGCCCTCAACCGCGGGCCCTGGAAGCTCGGCGGCGGCGAGGCCACGGTCAACGCCACCGGCTGGAACGCCGCCGGCGGCTACGGGGTCGTGTGGGTCCCGTCGATGCGGATGGTGGTCAACCTCGACGACTTCGACAAGTCCCGGTGGATCAACCTCACCGGCGCCTCCGGACACGCCTACAGCGCCCACTACGTCGACCAGACGGACAAGTGGGCCAAGGGCGAGCTGCTGCCGTGGGCGTACTCGTCCGAGGCCGTCGACGAGAACACCGAGGACACGCTGACGCTGGAGCCCTGACCCGGCCCGGCCCGAAGCGGCCGCCACGCACACGCGCGTGGCGGCCGCTTCTCCGTCCCCGTGGCGCGCGCCGCCCCGTCCTCGCTGCGCGCGTCCCGTCCCCCGCTGTCACCGACCGGTCCCTCGGCCAGGACGACGCTGCCCGGCCCGGCCCGGCCCGTCTCGGCCCGGCCCGGCCTCAGCCGAAGCGCCGTACCCCCGACGGGGTCACCGCCGCCCGTACGGGCCGGTCGTGGGGCTCCTCGGGCACCCGCGCGACGACCTCGCCGTCGTACAGCAGCACCACGAGCGCCGGGTCCGCGCCCCCGCGTTCCAGCCGGGCGAGGACCCGGTCGTAGGAGCCGCCTCCGCGGCCCAGCCGCATCCCGCGCGCGTCGACGGCGAGGCCCGGCAGCAGGACGACGTCCGCCTCGGTGACGGCGTCCGGGCCGAGTCGCGGCCCCGCCGGTTCGAGGAGGGTCATGCGTCCGCCGCCGTGCCGGACCGGGGTGAGGGAGTCCGCGCCCTCGTAGCGTCCCCAGTCCAGGTCGTTGTCGGGCAGGAGCGCCGGCAGCAGCACGCGCACGCCCCGCGCGTGCAGCGCGTCGAGCAGCGTGAGCGTGCCCGGTTCGCTCCCGACGGAGACGTACGCGGCCACGGTGCGCGCCTGCCGGAGCTCGGGCAGTGCGTCTGCCTGCCGGGCGAGCGCGGAGGCGGCCACCCGGACGTCATCGGCCGTCAATCCGTTTCTCACCGCGAGGATTTCCCGCCGAAGGGTGCGTTTGTCAGGGTCGTTGGCGCGACGGTTGTATCTCAAGGTTGTCCCTGTCCTGTTCCAATATGTTCATATGAGCAGGAAGTAACCGGAGGTGCAGATTCCCTGCAAAGGCAGCGGATATTGTGGCGGCCATGTCTCAGTCACACCCTCGGATCAGCAAGGCTGTCATCCCGGCAGCAGGCCTCGGCACCCGGTTCCTGCCGGCCACGAAGGCCACTCCCAAGGAGATGCTGCCGGTCGTCGACAAGCCGGCGATCCAGTACGTGGTCGAAGAGGCCGTCGCCGCCGGCCTCGACGACGTCCTCATGGTCACGGGCCGCAACAAGCGCCCGCTGGAGGACCACTTCGACCGCAACTACGAACTGGAGTCCGCCCTCGAGAAGAAGGGCGACGCCAACCGGCTGGCCAAGGTCCAGGAGTCCAGCGACCTGGCCACCATGCACTACGTCCGCCAGGGTGACCCCAAGGGTCTGGGACACGCCGTGCTGTGCGCCGCCCCCCACGTGGGCGACGAGCCCTTCGCCGTGCTCCTCGGCGACGACCTGATCGACCCGCGCGACCCCCTGCTCCAGCGCATGATCGACGTCCACGCGCAGCACGGCGGCAGCGTCGTCGCCCTCATGGAAGTGGCCCCCGAGCAGATCCACCTCTACGGTTCCGCCGCCGTCGAGGCCACCGAGGACGCCGACGTCGTCCGGGTCGGCGGTCTGGTCGAGAAGCCCGACGCCGCCGACGCGCCGTCCAACTTCGCCATCATCGGCCGCTACGTCCTCGACCCGGCCGTCTTCGAGATACTCCGCAAGACCGAACCGGGCCGCGGCGGCGAGATCCAGCTGACCGACGCCCTCCAGCAGCTCGCGGCCGACGAGGGGGTCGGCGGCCCGGTGCACGGCGTCGTCTTCAAGGGCCGCCGCTATGACACCGGCGACCGCGGCGACTACCTGCGTGCCATTGTCCGGCTCGCGTGCGAACGTGAGGACCTCGGCCCGGACTTCCGGACCTGGCTCCGCCGTTACGTCACCGAGGAGATGCAGCAACGTTGAGCACCGCCGCGCCCCGCACCGCAGGCCCGGACCACCTCTGGTCGGTGGACGAGCACCTGGACGACATTCTCGGCACCGTCCGTCCGCTCGAGCCCATCGAACTGCACCTCCTCGACGCCCAGGGCTGCGTCCTGGTCGAGGACGTCACGGTGCCGGTGTCCCTGCCCCCGTTCGACAACAGCTCCATGGACGGGTACGCGGTGCGGGTCGCGGACATCGCGGGCGCCAGCGAGGAGTACCCGGCGGCCCTCGAGGTCGTCGGCGACGTCGCCGCGGGCCAGGCCGACCTCCTGCACGTCGGCCCCGGCCAGGCCGCCCGCATCATGACCGGCGCCCCGCTCCCGCCGGGCGCCGAGACCGTCGTCCCCGTCGAATGGACCGACGGCGGCCTGGGCGGCGGCCCCGCCACCGGGATGCGGGCCCGCAGCCTCGCCCCCGAGGGCGCCACCGGACAGGTCCGCGTCCACCGGCCCGCCGCGGCACGCGCCCACGTGCGCGCCGCCGGCAGCGACGTCAAGGCGGGCGACCGTGCCCTGACCGCCGGCACCGTCCTCGGCCCGCCGCAGATCTCCCTGCTCGCGGCCATCGGCCGCGGCACGGTGCGCGTGCGCCCCCGCCCGCGCGTGGTCGTGCTCTCCACGGGCAGCGAACTCGTCCAGCCCGACGCGGAACTGCGCCCCGGACAGATCTACGACTCCAACAGCTTCGCCCTCACCGCCGCCGCCCGGGACGCCGGAGCGATCGCCTACCGGGTGGGGGCCGTCACCGACGACGCCGCGACCCTGCGGGACACGATCGAGGACCAGCTGGTGCGGGCCGACCTGATGGTGACCACCGGCGGCGTGAGCGTCGGCGCGTACGACGTGGTCAAGGAGGCCCTGTCGTCCGTCGCCGACGAGGACGAACCGGGCAGCGGCATCGACTTCCGCAGGCTGGCCATGCAGCCCGGCAAACCGCAGGGCTTCGGCTCCATCGGCCCCGACCACACCCCGCTGCTGGCCCTGCCCGGCAACCCGGTCTCCTCCTACGTCTCCTTCGAGCTGTTCGTCCGCCCCGCCATCCGCACCCTCATGGGCCTCACCGACGTCCACCGGCCCCGGACGCGCGCGACCCTCACCGCGGACGGCCCGCTGACCTCGCCGAAGGGCCGCCGCCAGTTCCTGCGCGGCCGGTACGCCGACGGCGCGGTCACCCCGGTCGGCGGCGCCGGATCCCACCTGGTCGCCGCGCTCGCCCGGGCGAACGCGCTGATCGTCGTCCCCGAGGACACCGAGTCCCTGGAGCCGGGCGCCACGGCCGAGGTGGTCCTGCTCGGCTGAGCACCCCGGGTTGGCGGTACCGTGTCGCGCACAGCAGGCCCACGCGCCGCACCGCGACGGGCCCGGACCGGGAGCGCCACACGATCATGACCGTGCCTTCCCGGGGGGACACCCCCGGACCCTCCGAGCAGCGCCGTCTGACGCACATCGACGAGGCGGGCGCCGCCCGCATGGTCGACGTCTCCGGCAAGGACGTCACCGCGCGCACCGCCCGCGCCACCGGCCGCGTCCGCGTCTCGCCCCGCGTCGTCGAGCTGCTGCGCGGCGAGGGCGTCCCCAAGGGCGACGCCCTGGCCACCGCCCGGATCGCGGGCATCATGGGCGCCAAGCGCACCCCCGACCTCATCCCGCTGTGCCACCCCTTGTCGGTGTCCGGTGTGACACTGGACCTGTCGGTCGCGGACGACGCCGTGGAGATCGCGGCGACGGTCAGGACGACGGACCGCACGGGCGTCGAGATGGAGGCGCTCACCGCGGTCTCCGTCGCCGCGCTCACCGTGATCGACATGGTCAAGGCGGTCGACAAGGAGGCGGTCATCACGGACGTGCGGGTCGAGGAGAAGACGGGCGGCAGGTCCGGCGACTGGAGCAGGGCATGACCCCCGGCGCAGCGGCCGGTGACACGGCGCCCGCGCCGTACCGGGCGCTGGTCGTCACCGCGTCCAACCGGGCCGCCGCCGGCGTCTACGCGGACCGGGGCGGCCCGCTGATCGCCGACGGCCTGCGCCGGCTCGGCTTCACCGTCGACGGCCCGCAGATCGTCCCCGACGGCGACCCGGTGGAGGCCGCGCTGCGCGCGGGCGCCGACGCCGGGTACGACGTCGTCGTGACCACCGGGGGCACCGGCATCTCGCCCACCGACCGCACCCCCGAGGCCACCCGGCGGGTCATCGACCACGAGGTGCCCGGCATCGCGGAGGCCATCCGCGCGTACGGCCGCGAGAAGGTGGCGACGGCCGCGCTCTCCCGCGGCCTCGCGGGCGTGGCCGGCCGCACGCTGATCGTCAACCTGCCCGGATCCAGCGGCGGGGTGAAGGACGGTCTCGCCGTGCTCGAACCGCTGCTGCGGCACGCCGTCGACCAGTTGCGCGGTGGTGACCACGAGCGGCCCGGCGCCCGGAGCGGGGGTGCGAGCTGAACCGCCCCTCCTGGCCCGTGGAGCTGGTGGACGGCGACATCGTCCTCCGGCCGATAAAGCTGCGCGACCAGCGGGCCTGGCGTGAGGTCAACCGGCGCAACCGCGACTGGCTGCGGCCCTGGGAGGCGACCATCCCGCCGCCCACGCCGTCCGGCCCCGTCGTCCACCGGCCGACCTACCGTCAGATGGTCCGCCACCTGCGGACCGAGGCCAACGCGGGCCGCATGCTGCCGTTCGTCATCGAGTACCAGGGCCGCCTGGTCGGCCAGTTGACGGTCGCCGGCATCACCTGGGGCTCCATGTGCTCGGGCCACGTGGGCTACTGGGTGGACGAGGCGGTGGCCGGGCGCGGGGTGATGCCGACGGCCGTGGCGATGGCCGCCGACCACTGTTTCCGCACCGTCGGTCTGCACCGCCTGGAGATCTGCATTCGCCCCGAGAACGGCCCCAGCCGCCGGGTCGTCGAAAAACTCGGATTCCGCGAGGAGGGGCTGCGGCCCCGCTATCTCCACATCGACGGAGCCTGGCGCGACCATCTCGTCTTCGCCCTCACCGCGGAGGAGGTGCCCGACGGCCTGCTCGCCCGTTGGCGCCGGTCACGCGACCGGCAGACCCGGCCCGGCGCGGCCGGGGGGAGCGCGGAGAGCGGAACACGCCACCCGGGTATCCCGCACCGCCCCGGTAATTGAATAAATGTTCGAAATTGATCGGGTGGTGACCGTCTCCGGGCCCGGAATTCCCGGGTCGGGCGGTCCGCTGATCGCATCGGTCACAAGAAAAGTTCGAAATATCAGCCAGATCGTGCGACACACCGGCTCAATTGGCGGATGGCCTCACGCAAACCCCTCTACCGTGTGAGACGTGAGCAGCAGCGGCCTCATCTACGCAGTCATCGTCGGGGCCTGGGCCGCCTACTTGGTGCCGATGTGGCTCCGTAGGCAGGACGAGCTGAACGAGGCCCGTCCGACGGAACGCTTCAGCACCGCCATCCGATTGCTGTCCGGACGGGCGGGCATGGAGCGCCGGTACGCCAAGGACCTGCGGGCGCGCTCTTCCGGCGAGGAGGAGCACAGCGTCCACGACCCGGACGCGGTCACCGACTCGGTGGACGTCCGGGCCTTCGCCGTGTCCCGGACCCGCCCGCAGACCCGGGTGCCCCTCCCCGAACCGACCGACCGCCCGCCCCACGAGCAGGCCGACGCAGCCGACCGCCCCGCCCCGCAGGGACGGCGCGCCCCCGGCGCGGAGCGCGGCCCGGTCCCGCCCGCACGCCGGGAGGACCGG
>NZ_JAAGMD010000138.1 GCF_010548465.1 Streptomyces sp. SID14436
CCAGGGCGCGGCCCGAGAGGGCGTGGGCCCGGCGGTGCAGGGCCGCCGCGTTGGGGTCGCGGCCCTGGGTGGTCGCCGACGCGCGGGCCGGCTTGCGTCCTCCCCGCAGGCGGGTGACCTGCTCCGCCAGCCGTTCGGCGGCGGCGTCCAGGTCGCTGGAAGGGGCCACCGCGCGCAGCTCGTCGGTGACGGCGAGCAGCGTGCCGAGATGGCCCGCGAGCTGGATGTCCAGCTCTTCCTCGCGGGAGCGGCGGGGGACGTCCTGGGAGGTGCCGGCCATCGTGCTGTGGACCGACTTGGCGCGGATCGGTTCGTACATGGATGGCCTCCTGAGTGCTAACAGGAAACCATCCTAGCTTGGATTCAGTCTAAAGTTGAGTCGTTCACAAAAGAGGGCGCGATCGGACACGCACGGTGAGTGCGGCGGTCAGGGCTGGCTGTATCCGTCCAGGAAGCGGCCGATCCTGCCCATCGCGTCCTCCAGGTCGGTGGCCGAGGGGAGGGTCACCACCCGGAAGTGGTCCGGCTCCGGCCAGTTGAAGCCGGTGCCCTGCACGACCATGATCTTCTCGCTGCGGAGCAGGTCCAGGACCATCTGCCGGTCGTCCTTGATCTTGAAGACCTTGGGGTCGAGACGCGGGAAGAGGTACAGCGCGCCCTTGGGTTTGACGCAGGTCACACCCGGGATGCTGGTCAGCAGGTCGTAGGCGATGTCCCGCTGCTCGCGCAGCCGGCCGCCGGGCAGCACCAGGTCGTTGATCGTCTGGCGGCCGCTGAGCGCGGCGACGACGCCGTGCTGGCCGGGCATGTTCGCGCACAGGCGCATGTTCGCCAGGACCGTCAGGCCCTCGATGTAGGAGTCGGCGTGCGCGCGGGGGCCGGAGATCGACATCCAGCCCACCCGGTAGCCCGCCACCCGGTACGCCTTCGACATGCCGTTGAAGGTGAGGGTGAGCAGGTCGGGGGCGACGGCGGCGGTCGGGGTGTGGGTGGCCTCGTCGTAGAGGATCTTGTCGTAGATCTCGTCGGAGCAGACCAGCAGGTTGTGGCGGCGGGCGATGTCGGTGAGGCCCTTGATCACGCTCTCGTCGTAGACCGCGCCCGTGGGGTTGTTCGGATTGATGATCACCAGCGCCTTGGTGCGGTCGGTGATCTTGCGCTCGATGTCGGCGAGGTCCGGCATCCAGTCGGCCTGCTCGTCGCAGCGGTAGTGCACCGCGGTGCCGCCGGACAGCGAGACCGCGGCCGTCCAGAGCGGGTAGTCGGGCGCGGGGACGAGGACCTCGTCGCCGTCGTCCAGCAGGCCCTGCATCGCCATCACGATCAGCTCGGACACGCCGTTGCCGATGAAGACGTGCTCGACGTCGGTCTCGATGCCGAGGGTCTGGTTGTGCATCACGACCGCGCGGCGGGCGGCCAGCAGGCCCTTCGCGTCGCCGTAGCCGTGGGCGGAGGACACGTTGCGGAGGATGTCCTCGAGGATCTCGGGCGGACAATCGAAGCCGAAGGCCGCCGGATTCCCGGTGTTCAGCTTGAGGATGCGGTGACCGGCAGCTTCCAGCCGCATCGCCTCCTCGAGCACCGGGCCCCGGATCTCGTAACAGACGTTGGCGAGCTTGGTCGACTGGATCACCTGCATGCAGGGAGCTTACGGCCCTCTCGTGCCGGTCGGTCCGTGTTTTCCGCCACGTGAGACGCGTCGGTTCGGGTGGTTATGTCGGCCGGCGCTCTCCATGGCCCCCACACGGACCCTCCCCGTCTCCCCACCGGCCCTCCCCGTGGCGGTCGCCACCGGCGCGGCCGTCCGCGACACGCTGGTCCCGGTCACCCCGCGACGGCACCTTGCCCCCTCGGCGCTCCCGTGCTGACAATGCGCATGACAATTCTGTGGGTGTCCGGAGGATTCCGGCCGCCCAAGTCACCAGAGGGGACCCCCACATGAGACAACCTCTCGTCGTCGCGCTCGCCGCCCTGGCCCTGGCCGGCGTCGGCGCGACCCCCGCGGTCGCCGCCGGGCCCGCCCCCACGGCCCCGGACACGACCGCGGCCACGGACGCCGGCGGCACCACGCTCCTCGACGTCGTCGACGGTGCCGCCGCGACCGTGACGGACACCCTGTCCGGCCTCACCGCGCCGCGGGCGAACGCCGTGAACTTCGCCGGGACCGTCGCGCTCAGCAACTGCTCCGGTTCCGTCGTCCGCATGCCGGACTCCGCCGCCGACGACCCCGCGCTCGTCCTCACCAACGGCCACTGCCTGGAGAGCGGCTTCCCGGCGCCCGGCCAGGTCCTGGTCGACCGGCCCTCCAGCCGCAGCTTCGGCCTGCTCAACGCCTCCGGCTCCCGGGTGGCCACCCTGCGTGCCGAGCGGCTCGTCTACGCGACGATGACCGACACCGACGCGGCCGTGTACCGCCTCAACCGCACCTACGGGCAGATCAGGAGCGCGTACGGGATCGACGCGCTCACCCTGAACGACACCCGCCCCGCCGCGGGGACCGCGATCAGCGTCGTCTCCGGGTACTGGAAGCGGATCTACACCTGCTCGATCGACGGCTTCGTGCACCGCATGAAGGAGGGCGACTGGACCTGGAAGGACTCGGTCCGCTACACCCCCTCCTGCAACACCATCGGCGGCACCTCCGGCTCGCCGGTCGTCGACGCCGCCACCGGCAGGGTCGTCGCCGTCAACAACACCGGCAACGAGGACGGCGAGCGCTGCACGGTGAACAACCCCTGCGAGATCGACGAGCAGGGCCGGGTCACCGTCCGCCAGGGCATCAACTACGCCCAGCAGACCTACTGGTTCCCCGGCTGCTTCGGCGCCGACAGCAAGCTGGAGCTCGGCGCGAGCGGCTGCGTGCTGCCCAAGCCGTAGCACCGCCCGGGGCGAGGGGGCGGGCGGTCACCGGGGTGTCCGGCGCACCGCCCGTCCCGCCAGCACGTCGGTGCGCCGGCCGTCCTCGATCACGAACCGCCCGTCCACCATGACGTACGGGATGCCCGTCGGCAGCGTCCGGGGCTCCTCGAAGGTCGAGCCCGCCCCCACCGTGGCCGGGTCGAACAGCACCAGGTCGGCCCGGTACCCCTCACGGATCAGCCCGCGGTCCGGCAGCCGCAGCCGGGCGGCCGGCCGCGCGGTCAGGTGGGCCACGCACTCCTCCAGCGTCAGCACCCCCAACTCCCGTACGTAGTGCCCGAGATAGCGCGGGAACGTGCCGTAGGCGCGCGGGTGCGGCTTGGCGCCCTGGAGGATGCCGTCGGAGCCGCCGGTGTGCACCCGGTGGCGCATGATGGCCCGCACGTTCTCCTCGTGGCCGACGTGCTGGAGGATGGTCGGCGCGAGCCGGTCCTTCAGCAGCAGCTCACGGGCGACCGCCCAGGGGCTGTCCCCGCGCTCGCGGGCGGCGTCGAGGACCGTGCGGCCCACGTACTCGCCCAGCGCCGGGTCACCGACGCCGGAGATCTCGATGGTCTCCCACTCCACCGGCACGCCGTGGCAGCCGTCCGAGCCGGTGACCTCCAGGTGGTGCCGGATCCGCTCGGCCGTCTCCTCGTCCGCGAGCCGCCGCAGCACCGCCTCGGGGCCGCCCTCGCTCGCCCAGCTCGGCAGCAGCGCCACCAGCGTGGTGCAGCCCGGCGTGTACGGGTACGTGTCGAGGCTGATGTCCGCCCCGGCGTCCAGGGCCTCGTCCAGCAGGGCCAGCAGCTGAGGCGCGCGCCCCTTGTTCTCCCCGAAGTTCATCGTGGCGTGCGCCAGGTGCAGCGGGCAGTCCGCCTCCCGCGCCAGCGCCACCATCTCCGCGTACGCCTGGAGCGCACCCGCGCCGTAACTGCGGTGGTGCGGGCAGTAGTAGCCGCCGTACTCGCCCACCACCCGGCACAGCTCGGTCAGTTCGGCGCCCCGGGCGTACATCCCCGGCGTGTACGTCAGCCCCGACGACATGCCGACCGCGCCCTGCTCCAGGCCCTCCGCGACCAGGCGCCGCATCCGGTCCAGTTCGGCGGGCGTGGCCTCGCGGTCCTCCCAGCCGACGGCGAGGGCGCGTACCGTGCCCTGCGGGATCAGGTAGGCGGCGTTGACCGCGATGCCCCGGTCCAGCCGGTCCAGGTACTCGCCGACCGAGCGCCAGTCGAAGTCGATGTCGTCCCCGTCGCCGTTCCACCCGGCGATGGCCCGGCGCACCTCGCCCAGTGTGCGGTCGTCGACCGGCGCGTAGGACAGGCCGTCCTGGCCGAGCACCTCCAGGGTGACGCCCTGGGCGGCCTTGGCGCTGTGGTCGGGGTCGCGCAGCAGGGCCAGGTCGCTGTGCGCGTGCATGTCGATGAAGCCGGGGGAGAGGGCGAGGCCCTCGGCGTCCAGTTCCCGGCGGGCCTTGGGGCGTTGACAGCCCGCGGCCGCCGCCTCCTTCACGATCGACACGATGCGGCCGCCGTCGACGACCACGTCCGCGCGGTAGGAGTAGTCGCCGGAGCCGTCGACCACCTCCGCGTCCCGGATGACGAGCTCTTCCATGCGCCGGCCTCCTAGAAGAACGTGCGGATGTAGTCGACCACCGTGCCGTCCGCCTCCGCGACGGGGATGAGCTGCCACTTGTCGAACGACGTGCAGGGGTGGGACAGACCGAGTCCCACCCAGTCTCCCACCTCCAGGCCCGGCTCCCCGGTGGTGCGCAGCCACGCGTGCTGGTCGGACAGGCCGGTGACCGTGATGCCGGCGGCCGGCTGCTCGGTGCCGTCCCGGCGCACCACCTGCGCGGACGGCAGGTCCAGGTCGTGGGCCGCGTCCCGCTTGCCCGCGTTGAGGAACGCCTGCTCGGGCGACGGGCGGGAGACCACCTGCGCCCACAGCCGGAACGCCGGCTCCAGCGCGCCCTCCTCCGGCACCCGGTTGAACGGGGTCAGCCGCCGGTAGTGCCCGTCGTCGTGCGAGACGTACGCGCCCGAGCGCAGCAGCTTCAGCACCGGCGCGGACAGGCCGGGGATCTCCGCGAAGACGTCGGCGACCGCGTCGAACCAGGCGCTGCCGCCCGCGCTCACCACGATCTCGTCGAGCCCCGCGAACCGCCCGGCCTTGTCGAAGTCCGCGGCCAGCGACACCAGCCGTCGCAGCCAGGCCCGCACCCGCTCCGGGTCCGCGTCGGGGACCTCGCCCTCGTACCCGGCGACCCCGGCCAGCCGCAGCGCGCGCGCCCCGGCCACCGCGTCGGCGACGGCGGCGCACTCGGCCTCGGTGCGCACGCCCGTGCGGGCGCCCTCCCCGGCGGCCAGCTCGACCACCACGTCCACCGGGCGGGCGGCCCCGTCGAGGGCCGCGTCCATCAGCTCGACGCCGCGCACCGAGTCGACGTAGCACAGGAAGCGGAACTCGGGGTCGGCGTCCTGCTCGGCGGCGATCCACCGCAGGGCGGCGGCGTCCACCAGCTCGTTGGCCAGGAACACCCGGCGGACGCCGAACGCCCGGGCCACGCGCACCTGGTGGGGCACGGCCAGCGTGATGCCCCAGGCGCCGTGCTCGATCTGCCGCCGGAACAGCTGCGGGGCCATGGAGGTCTTGCCGTGCGGGGCGAAGGCGAGCCCGTGCCGGGCCGCGTACGTCTCCATCAGGCGCAGGTTGTGCTCCAGCCGCTCGGCGGACAGCGCGAGCACCGGGGTGGTGAAGCCGCCGGTGAAGAGGTTGCGGCGCTGCGCGGCCAGCTCGCCGACGGTCAGCCCGTCGGCGTCCGGCGGGAGGCCCTTGAAACGGTGGTCGACGCGTTCCTCGGAGAGTCGGGCGAGCGCGTCCAAGCCGGTGCCGGAGACCATCGGAACCTCCTGATCAGGTGCGTTGCGCTGGTTGCAACACTCATTGCGTATATCGCTTACCGCTGTCTAACATCTCGGCCACGCGGGGTCAACGGACACCGCCCCACCCCGCAGCCACCGAGGAGCCCCGCCATCGTGACCGTCACCGGAACCGGCAACGCCCCCGGCGCCCTGGAGGCCGTCGACGTCGTCGCGCTCGGCGAGTCCATGGTGACGTTCCTGCCCACCCGGCCCGGCCGCCTCGCCGACGTCCCCTCCTTCGACCGCGGCATCGGCGGCGCCGAGTCCAACGTGGCCTGCACGCTCGCCGCCGCCGGACACACCACCCGGTGGGTCGGCCGGGTCGGCGCCGACGGCTTCGGCGACCACCTCGTCGAGGCGATCGGCGCCGCGGGCGTCGACGTGTCGTACGTGCGCCGCGACCCGGACCGCCCCACCGGCATCTACTTCCGCACCGCCGGCGACCGGGCCGACGACGCCCACGAGGTCGCCTACTACCGGGCCGGCTCGGCCGCCTCCGCGATGAGCACCACCGGCGTCGACCTGGCGGCCGTGCGCGCCGGACGCGTCCTGCACCTGTCGGGCATCACGGCGGCCCTCTCCGCCGGCTGCCTGGACCTGATGCGGGAACTGACCGCACGCCGCCCCGGGCGGCCCCTGGTGTCCTTCGACGTCAACCACCGCCCCGGCCTGTGGCGCGACGGACACGGCCCCGAGGTGCTGCTGGAACTGGCCCGCGGGGCGGACATCGTCTTCGTCGGTGACGACGAGGCACGCGAGGCATGGGGGCTGCACGGCGCCCGCGCGGTGCGGGAGGCCCTGCCCGAACCGCGCCTCGTCGTCGTCAAGCAGGGCAGGGCCGGAGCCGTCGCCCTGGACCGGGACCCCGACGGCTGCGCCGACGCGGACGGCACCGCCACCTTCGTGCCCGCCCTGGACGTCGACGTCGTCGCCGCCACCGGCGCCGGCGACGCGTTCGCCGCCGGCTTCCTCTCGGCCACCCTGAGGGACCTTCCCGTACGGGACCGGCTGCGGCACGGGCACCTCATGGCGGCGGCCACCCTCACCGTCCCCGGCGACCTCGCCCCGCCGCCCGCCCGCGGCCTCGCCGACCGGCTCGCCGCCCTCGACGACACCGCGTGGGGGAGACTGCGACTCGGCCCCGGCTGGACACGAGCCGAAGAAGAGGCCGACGAGGAGGTACGCACGCCATGAGCCAGACCGTCGACCGCGCACTGAGCATCCTGCCGCTGCTCGCGGAGGGACCCGCCGACCTCGGACAGGTCGCCGACCGCCTCGGCGTCCACAAGTCCACGGCGCTGCGCCTGCTGCGCACCCTGCACGAACACGGCCTGGTCTACCGCCAGTCCGACCAGCGCTACCGCCTCGGCGCCCGCCTCTTCGCCCTCGCCCAGGAGGCGATGGAGAACCTCGACGTCCGCGAGATCGCCCACCCCCACCTCGCCCGCCTCAACGAACGGTGCGGGCACACCGTCCACCTCGCCGTGTACGAGGAGAACGAGGTCCTCTACATCGACAAGGTGGAGAGCCGCTACCCGGTGCGCATGTACTCCCGCATCGGCAAGCCCGTCGCCATCACCGTGGCCGCCGTGGCCAAACTGCTCCTCGCCGACCTGCCCGAACACGAGCGCCGCGCCCTCGCGGAGAAGCTCGACTACCCCATGTACACGCCCCGTTCGACGCCCGACGCGGCCGCGTTCCTGCGCGAGCTGGCCACGGTGCGCGAACAGGGCTGGGCCACCGACCTCGGCGGCCACGAGGAGTCCATCAACTGCGTCGCCGCCCCCATCCGCGGCGCCGACGGCCGGGTGGTCGCCGCGATGTCCGTCTCCGCGCCGAACGTCGTCGTCACCGCCGACGAACTCCTCACCCTGCTCCCGCTGGTGCGCCGCACGGCGGACGCCATCAGCGGCGAGTACTCCGGCAGAACTCCAGTGAAGGACACCCCCGCATGACCGAGAAGACCGCGCTCACCCCGGCGACCCACACCACCCCGCCCGCGAAGTTCTCGCACGGGGTGCGCAAGGGCAACATCCTCCAGGTCGCCGGTCAGGTCGGGTTCCTCCCGGCGCAGGACGGCAAGCCGCCGACGCCCGCCGGACCCACCCTGCGCGAACAGACCCTCCAGACCCTCGCCAACGTCAAGGCCATCCTGGAGGAGGGCGGCGCGACCTGGGACGACGTGATGATGATCCGCGTCTACCTCACCGACGTCGACCACTTCGCCGAGATGAACGACCTGTACAACACCTACTTCGAGGAGCAGGGCCTCACCCAGCCCCCGGCGGCCCGCACCACCGTCTACGTGGGCCTGCCCCCCGGCCTCCTCATCGAGATCGACGCGCTCGCCGTCCTCGGCTGAGCCTCCGTACGACCCCTCCGCAGCCGGCCGGCACGGCGTCCCGCAACCCCCCGGACGCCGTGTCGCGATCCCCCCTGCCCGAAAGCCCCATGCCCTTACCCAGAGGACCCCCCATGTCCCATCCGTTCCTCCTCCCGCTCGCCGCCTCCGCGGCGGACGGGACACCACCCCACACCGGTGGACTGCTCCTGCTCGTCGACGGCACCGCCGGCCTGCTGACCGTCGCCGCCCTCGGCATCGCGCTGCTCCTCTTCCTGATCATCAAGGTGCGGCTGCAGCCCTTCGTCGCCCTGCTCGGCGTCTCCATAGCCGTCGGCCTGGCGGCCGGACTCTCGGTCACCGAACTCTTCGGCACGGTCCAGCGCTCCGACGCGGTGTCCACCATCGAGAGCGGCATGGGCGGCATCCTCGGCCATGTCGCGATCATCATCGGCCTGGGCACCATGCTGGGCGCGATCCTCGAGGTCAGCGGCGGCGCCGAGGTCCTGGCGGGCCGGCTGCTCGGCCTGTTCGGCGAGAAGCGCGCCCCCCTCGCCATGGGCCTCACCGGCCTCATCTTCGGCATCCCGGTCTTCTTCGACGTCGGCATCTTCGTCCTCGCCCCGATCGTCTACGCCGCCGCCAAACGCTCCGGCAAGTCGGTCCTCCTGTACTGCCTGCCGCTGCTCGCCGGGCTCTCCGTCACCCACGCCTTCCTGCCCCCGCACCCCGGCCCGGTGGCCGCCGCCGGACTGCTCCAGGTGGACCTCGGCTGGGTCATCCTGATGGGTGTCGTCTGCGGCATCCCCGCCGTGATCGCCGCGTGGGTCTACTCCGCCTGGATCGGCCGGCGCATCTTCGTCGCCGTGCCGCAGGACATGGTCGAGGCCGCGGAGGAGGCCAGGGCGGCCGTCGTCGCCGAACAGCGGGCCTCCGGCGTGACGCCCCGCGAGACGCCGGTCCCGCTCGGCATCGTCCTCGGCATCATCGGCACGCCGCTGCTGCTGATCCTCGCCGCGACCTTCTCCTCGATCGCCCTCGACCCCTCCACCCCGCGCTCGGTGATCGAGTTCTTCGGTCACCCCTTCGTGGCGCTGACCCTCGCCCTGTTCCTCGCCTACTACCTGCTCGGCATCCGGCGCGGCTGGTCCCGCAAGTCCCTGGAGACCGTCTCCACGTCCTCGCTGAAGCCGGTCGGCAACATCCTGCTCGTGGTCGGTGCCGGCGGTGTCTTCGGCGCGGTCCTCAAGGCCAGCGGGGTCGCCCAGGCCCTCTCCGACACGTTCAACGACGTCGGCCTGCCGGTGATCGTCCTGTCGTACCTGATCTCCGTGGTGCTGCGGGTCGCCCAGGGCTCGGCGACGGTCGCCATCGTGACGACGGCGGGCATCGTGGCCCCGCTGCTCGCCGAGGGGGACCACTCGCAGGCGTTCGTCGCGCTCGTCATCATGGCGATCTCTGCGGGCTCCATCTTCGCCTCGCACGTCAACGACGGCGGGTTCTGGATGGTCGCCAAGTACTTCGGCATCAGCGAACGCGACACGCTCAAGACGTGGACGGTCCTGGAGAGCGTGCTCTCGGTGGCCGGGTTCTTGGTCGCGGCCGCCCTCAGCCTCGTCGTATGAGTCGTACGAGGGGAGGGACCCGTGGGGTCCGTGTAGGCGTCCGATAACGAAGTCGGGGGCTGGCTGTGCCCGGCACAGGTTTGTCGACCATACTGCTCCGCTGTGGAGCAGCGCATTGGATCGAGCAGCCAGCCCCTGGAAGGCGCCGGATTCGACCCGGCATTCATCCCCGGGCTCACCGCCCCCGTATCCGGCCGGCAGGAGGAGTCCGGGCCCGGCAAGGACCGTTCCGGTGAGCCGGAGGAGGCCAACGGGACGGTGACGTCCGGCAGTTCCGCGCCGGAACCGCGGGACGTGGTCCCCGGCCCGGACGAGGCTCCGCAGGACGGGGCCGAGGAGGACGAGAGCGTCCCCGACGGGCCCGTCTTCGAGGCGTCCGACCGCCGTGCGTCCATCGTCGCCGACCACCGGGGCGTGCGGCTGCGGCTGGACGACCAGGAGTGCGAGTTCCGTTGGGACGAGATCGGCGCGGTGGAGACGGAGACCGCCCGCTTCGGCAAGCGCTACACGGTCACCGTGCACACCCCGGACCGCCGCTGGTACCCCATCGAGATCGACGCCCCGGCCCGCAGCCGGTTCGCCGAGTGGGACACGGAGTTGGACGCGGTCCTCGACGCGTACTTCGACGACGGCGAGGACACCGAGGCGGACGCGGACGCCAAGACGGACGCGGACGCCAAGACGGACGCCAAGACGGACGCCAAGACGGACGCCGATGCGGACCCGAAGGCGGACGCGGACGACTCGGAGTCCTCCGACGCGTCCGGCCCCGACCTGACCAAGGACTCCACGGACTCCAAGGTCTCGGACTTCAAAATCTCCAAGGCGTCGGAGGAGCCCAAGGACTCCGAGGAGCCGAAGGAGCCGAAGAAGTCCAAGTAGGGCGCCGGAAGCCCCGGGGTGCTCACCCCGGGGCTTCGGGGCTTCCGGTCAGCTCAGGGGCTTGAAGCCCCGCAGCCGCAGGCTGTTGCCGACGACGAAGACCGAGGAGAACGCCATCGCGGCCCCGGCGATCATCGGGTTGAGCAGCCCCGCCGCGGCCAGCGGCAGCGCGGCGACGTTGTAGGCGAAGGCCCAGAACAGGTTGGCCTTGATGGTCCCCAGGGTCCGGCGGGCCAGACGGATCGCGTCGGCGGCCACCCGCAGGTCGCCGCGGACCAGGGTCAGGTCGCCGGCCTCGATCGCCACGTCGGTGCCGGTGCCCATGGCCAGCCCGAGGTCGGCGCGGGCGAGGGCCGCCGCGTCGTTGACGCCGTCGCCGACCATGGCCACCGAGCGGCCCTCGTCCTGGAGCCGCTGGACGACGGCCACCTTGTCCTCCGGCATGACCTCGGCGATCACCTCGTCGATGCCGACCTCCGCCGCCACCGTCCGGGCCACCGCCTCGTTGTCCCCGGTCAGGAGGATCGGCGTCAGGCCGAGTGCGCGCAGCCGGGCGACGGCCTCCGCGCTGGTGTCCTTCACCGCGTCGGCGACCTCCAGGACCGCGCGGGCCTCGCCGTCCCAGGCGACCGTGATCGCCGTGCGCCCGGCGGCCTCGGCGTCCGCCTTGGCGCGGGCCAGCGCCTCGGGCAGCTCCAGGGACCACTCGTGCAGCAGCTTCTCGCGGCCGACGAGGACCGCGTGTCCCTCGACGACGCCCTGCACCCCGAGACCGGGCACGTTGCGGAAGTCCTCCGCGGCGGGCAGGGTGCCGACCCGCTCGGCCGCGCCCGCGGACACGGCCCGGGCGATCGGGTGCTCGGAGGCGTGCTCCAGGGCGCCCGCGAGGCGCAGTACGTCCTTCTCGTCGGTGCCGTCGGCGGTGTGCACGGCGAGCAGGGTCATCCGGCCGGTGGTGACGGTGCCGGTCTTGTCGAGGACGACGGTGTCGACGGCGCGGGTGCTCTCCAGGACCTCGGGGCCCTTGATGAGGATGCCGAGCTGGGCGCCCCGGCCGGTGCCGACCATCAGCGCGGTCGGCGTGGCCAGCCCTAGGGCGCAGGGGCAGGCGATGATCAGGACGGCGACGGCGGCGGTGAACGCGGCGGCCGGTCCCGCCCCGTTGCCCAGCCAGAATCCGAGGGTGCCCAGGGCCAGTGCGATGACGACCGGGACGAAGACGGCGGAGATGCGGTCGGCGAGCCGCTGGGCCGCCGCCTTGCCGTTCTGCGCGTCCTCGACCAGCTTCGCCATCCGGGCGAGCTGGGTGTCGGCGCCGACCCGGGTGGCCTCGACGACCAGCCGCCCGCCGGCGTTGACGGTGGCGCCGGTGACGGTGTCCCCGACGGTGACCTCGACCGGGACGGACTCGCCGGTCAGCATGGACGCGTCGACGGCGGAGGTGCCCTCGGTGACCGTGCCGTCGGTGGCGATCTTCTCGCCGGGCCGGACCAGGAAGCGGTCGCCCACGGCGAGCTGCCCGACCGGGATCTGTTCCTCCCGGCCGTCGCGCAGCACGGTGACGTCCTTGGCGCCCAGCTCCATCAGCGCCCGCAGGGCTGCCCCGGCGCGGCGCTTGGAACGGGCCTCGAAGTAGCGCCCGGCCAGGATGAACGCGGTCACCCCGGCGGCGGCCTCCAGGTAGATGTTGGCGGCGCCGTCGCTGCGGGCGATGGTCAGCTCGAAGGGGTGGGTCATGCCGGGGGTGCCGGCGGTGCCGAAGAACAGCGCCCACACCGACCACAGGAAGGCCGCCGAGACACCGATCGAGACCAGGGTGTCCATGGTGGCCGCGCCGTGCCGGGCGTTGGTGAACGCGGCGCGGTGGAAGGGCCAGGCGGCGTAGGTGACGACCGGGGCGGCCAGGGTCAGGGACAGCCACTGCCAGTACTCGAACTGCCAGGCCGGCACCATCGCCAGCACGATCACCGGCACGCTCAGCACCACGGCGGTGATCAGCCGCTCCCGCAGGGGCCGCAGCTCGTCCGGCCCGCCGTCGTCCGCGCCGGGGCCGCCGTCGCCGCCGCCCGGCTCGTGCGCCGGTTCCGGGCGGGGCTCGCGGGCGGTGTAGCCGGTGGCCTCGACCGTGGCGATGAGGTCCGCGACGGCGACGTCGCCGGCGTAGGTGACCTTGGCCTTCTCGGTGGCGTAGTTGACGGTGGCGGTGACGCCCTCCATCCGGTTGAGCTTCTTCTCCACGCGGGCGGCGCACGAGGCACAGGTCATGCCGCCGATCGCGAGTTCGACCTCGGCCTGGTCCGGGACGGTGGTGGCCATCGCTGCTGCTCCTGCTGGTGGGTCGGGGCGGTGCGTGCGGTTTCGAGTACCCCTTGGGGGTATTCTACTCCCCACTTTATACCCCCTGGGGGTATGCGACAACGGCCGGCCGGTGCGCGCCCCCGGCGCCAGCACCGCGAAGGGGCCCCTCCTCGGTGAGGAGAGGCCCCGACGGGCGAGGGAAGCGCTGCCGGCGTCAGCCGCAGTACTGCGCCTCCTTGCCGATCGACCGGTACATGCAGTCCGCGTTCTCCAGCAGCTGGAGCACCGCGTCCCGGTTCCTGGACGTCTCCCGCTCGATGACCTCGTCGGGCGGATAGAAGCCGCCGCTCCACGAGGACCGCGGATACATCTCGAAGGTGTAGCCGAAGATCTTGTGCGCGCCCCACAGGTAGTCGTCGATCGACCCGTCCGTGATGTAGAGGTCGCTGGACTGCTGCGGGGTGTAGCCGTTGCTCGCGGCCATCTTCCGGCCGACGGTCCGGAAGGCGGCGTGGTCGTCCGCCGTCATCCCGGTGGTGGTGTCGGAGTAGGTGTAGCCGAACGGCCACAGCACCAGCTCACTGTACGTGTGGAAGTCGATCGCGGCCGTGATCTGCTGCTCGCCGCCCACGACCCGGCTGCGCACGAAGTCCGCGACGACCTTCACCTCGGGAGCCGACTCCGGTGCCGAACCCCGGTACGTCTCGGAGGACTTGCTGCCGGAGGAGCCGCCGCAGCAGCCCCAGCGGTAGTCCCAGTTGCGGTTCAGGTCCGTGCCGACGGCCGACGAACCGGAGTTGGGCTGCCGGTTCTTGCGCCACGAGCGGTAGGAACCGGTGGCGATGTCGTACTCGCCGCCGTCCGGGTTCAGGTCGGGGACGATCCAGATCTCGCGGTCGTTCACCAGGTTCGTGATCCGGGAGTCGCTGCCGTAGCCCGCGCCGAGCTCCCGCAGCAGGTACAGGGCCATCTCGACGGTCAGGTGCTCGCGGGCGTGCTGGTGGTGGGTGAACAGCACCTCGGGCTCGTCCTCGTCCGTGGCCACGTTGTCGCTGATCTTGATCGCGACGATGTCCCGGCCCTGGTGGGACGTGCCGATCACCCGCTTGCTCATGATGCCCGGGTGCGCGGCCAGCCGCTGGTCGATCTCCGCGTTCATCTCGGCGTAGTTGTGGTAGCGGGAGTCGGCCGACGGGAAGTCGTACAGCCGCACGCCGTCCGAGCCGGACGACCGGTCGGGGGCGGCGCCCAGCGGGGTGACGTCGTAGCCCTGCCGGCGCAGGGCGCGGATCTGGTCGGCGCGCCCGGAGACCACGACGGTCTCCTCGTCGGCCTCGTCCACGCTGACCCCGGCCCGCTGGATCGCCGTCCGGGTCAGGGGTGTGGTGTGCCGGTGGATCTCGTACTGGCGGATGTCGTCGGCGGCCGGGGCGGCCGACGGGGCCTTCGCGCTGTCGGCACCGGCCTCGGGTGCCGACAGCGACAGGGGGGCCGCGAGGGCGAGCGCGATCAGGGCGGCGAGCACGCCGGGGCGTCTGCCGCGGGGGCGAAGTCGCATGAAGTCTCCTCGTGGGAGGTGGGGGTTGTTCATGGCGACGTGCGTGGTGCGGTGGGCTCATGGTCGGGGCATGACATGATCAGGTCAAGAAGGTGGGTGCGGGGTGACGGACCCGGCGGCCGCCGGACGAGGGAGCCGCCGCCGGTTCCTGGCGGAGCCTCAGGACGGCGCCGGCGGCCGGACGTTCACCGCAGCGCGTCCCACTCCGGGGCCAGGGCGACCGCCCGGAGCTCCTTCATCGTCAGGGCGGGGGTGGCGGGGGTGGCGTTCTCGTGCCGGGAACCGGAGTCGAAGGCGCTGATCACGACCCGGCCGCCGTCCGGCCGCAGGGTGTCGACGGTCCACATGACGACACCCTCCGCGCCCTTCTCCCGTCCTTCGCGGGCAGCCGGGCGAGGGCGTCGAGCAGGGTGAGCCGCAGGGACGGGTCGTCGGCGCCGGACGCCGGCGGCTCGGGGAACACGGCGGTCGACCGCTCCGTGCTGCTGCGCCGCCGCTGGTGGGCGAGGTACGCGCGGGTGAGCACGGTCTGCGCGTAGCCGGCCGGGTTGTCCGCCCGGGACACCCGCCCCCGGCGGACGTAGACCCGGCCGAGGGTCTCCTGCACGAGGTCCTCGGCGAGATGGGTGTCCCCGGCGGTGAGCAGGCACGCCGACCGGTACAGGTGACCGGCCCGCGCGGTCGCGAAATCCCCGTAGCCGTCCACCGAACCGCCCCACCCCATCCGTGCGCCCCCTCGGGCTCGCCCCCGCCGCTCTCACCTCATTGATCGGTGGGACGCGCGAGCGCCAAGCACACGGTCAAGATCGTCGTCGTGGGCACCAAGGGGCGCCCGGCCGTCACCACGGACGGTCTCGTCCACCTCAAGTAGGGGTGCCCGGGGAGGATCTGCCCGGGCCGCACGTCCCCGCGCCCCCGTCCACAGCACGGTGGACGGGGGCGCGGGCCGTTGTCCGGCGGGCCGGACGGGGGCGGGGTTACGGCAGCGCGTGGACGTGCGGGCCGACGGCGTCGGACCAGGCGTTGCCCGCGGTGGCGTCCCAGTTGGTGGACCAGGTCATCGCCCCGCGCAGGCCCGGGTACGTCTTCGACGGCTTGAAGGTGCCGCAGTTCGTGCCCCGGGTCAGGCAGTCGAGGGCGTTGTTGACGACGGACGGGGAGACGTAGCCGCTGCCCGCTCCCCGGGTGGAGGCCGGGAGGCCGAGGCCCACCTGGGACGGGTCGAGGCCGTTCTCCAGCTGGATGCAGGCCAGCGCGGTCAGGAAGTCCACCGAGCCCTGATGGTAGACCTTGCCGTCGCAGCCCAGCATGGAACCGCTGTTGTAGTACTGCATGTTGACGACCGTGAGGATGTCCTTCACGTTCAGCGCGGTCCGGAAGTAGGCGTTGGACGTCGACTGCATGTCGATGGTCTGCGGGGCCATGGTGAGGATCATCGACGGGCCCGCCTTCGCGGACAGCGCCCGCAGCGCCTGGGTCATGTAGGTGGCGTTGAGGCCGTTCTCCAGGTCGATGTCGACGCCGTCGAAGCCGTACTCCTGCATCACCGCGTACACCGAGTTGGCGAAGTTCGTCGCCGAGGCCGCGTCGTTCACCGACACGGTGCCCTTCTCGCCGCCGACCGAGATGATGACCTTCTTGCCGGCGGCCTGCTTGGCGCGGACGTCGGCCTTGAACTGGGCGACGGTGTAGCCGTTCAGGCCGGCCGTGTCCAGGTTGAAGGTGACGGCGCCGGGCGTGCCCGTGGCGTCCGCGAAGGCGACCGCGATGATGTCGTACTGGTCCTGCACGTCCGAGATGCGCTGCACGGCGGCGCCGTTGTCGAAGTTCTGCCAGTAGCCGGTCACCGCGTGCCGGGGCAGGTCACCGCCCCCGCCGCCGTCCTGGTCCTTGGTGCGGGCCGTGACCGCCGCCGACTTCGGGGACTCGCCGGCCGCGTTGCTCGCCGCGACCTGGAAGGAGTACGACGTCGAGGCGGCCAGCCCGGTCACGGTCGCCGAGGTGCCCGACACCGCCGTCACCTTCGTGCCGTCGCGGTAGAGGGTGTAGCCGGTCGCGCCCGAGACCGTGTTCCAGGACAGCGACACCGAGGAGGCCGTGGTGCCCGAGACGGCCAGGCCGCCCGGGGTGCCGGGCACGGTCGGCTCGGGTTCACCGTCGCCGCCGCCCGCGTCGGGGCCGAAGACGGACAGGTCGTCGGCGTAGTACGGCTGCTGGCCGTACCAGCCGTGGGTGTAGACCGTCACCGAGGTGGTGCCGGAGCCGGTGGTGAAGCTGGTGGACAGCTGCTTCCAGGCGGCGGAGTCCGGGGTCCAGGTGGACACGTCCGTGGTGCCGGTGCCGGTCACGCCGAGGTAGGCGTAGCCGCCGCGCACCCAGCCGCTCAGCTGGTACGTGGAGTTCGGCTTCACCGGGACGGTCTGGCTGCAGCGGGCGTTGTCCTGTCCGGCCGGGGTGGCCTGGAGCGCGGCCGTGCCGCCGTGCACGGGCGAGGAGACGGTGGTGCCGCTGTTCGCGGAACAGGTCCAGTTGCTCAGGCCCGCCTCGAACCCGGCGTTGCGGGCGTTGTTCACGTCGGCCGCCGACGCCTGGCCCGCGCCCACGCCCGCGAAGGTGAGGGCGAGGGCGGAGACGACGGCTCCGGCCCAGATGCGTCTGCTGCGTCGGGTGCTGCGTGGTGCGCGGTCCACTGGGGCCTCCGGTGGGGAGTGGGGGAGGGGAGAAGGGGGAAGTCCGGGGGAGGGGGAAGAAGGAGGAGCGAGGAGAGGACGGAGTGGGGGGAGGGACAGCGACGGTGGCCACCGTTCGTACTGGAGCTACAAGTTGGTCCAGACCAATCGCCTTGTCAATGGGTCCGGAGCCACTCGGGCGCCGAATTCCTGTCGCATCCGGCCCGGTCCGGCGACGGACCGCGCCCCGTACGGTCGGAATCCGTACCGGCGAGATGCTCAACCTGCCCCGGTTTGGCGCGGCTTGTGCGGCACAAGTTGCCGTTCAGCTGACCAAACGCTGTTCTCCGGTCACAGCGCCGTGGTTACAGTGCTGAGGTAGTCACGCAGTGAAGTCACCAGGGTGCATCGGAGTAACCCCCGATGGGCCGACGGGCATGGGGAGAACGGGGAGCTGCGCGTGCCAACCGCCATTGCCGTGACCAGTGCCGACCTGGCACTGCCGCCACACGACGACCGCACGCTGCCCGCCGTGGTGCTCCGGGACCTCGACACCCGGCCGCTCGACGAACTCCTCGGCGAGTTACAGCTGCTCGTCGAGCACCACGGACACGTCATCGTCGTGTGCCCGCAGGCCGCGCCCACCCGGGTCCGGCGACGGCTGCACACCCTGCGCTCCCTGCTGGAGAGCGACCGCATCGCCCTCTTCCGGCCCGACCTGCCACCCCTCGCCGTGGCCGTCCTGGCCCGGCAGCTGCGCCAGCTCGCCTCCTGCGACCTCGGCCCCGGGGTGCTCGCCTCGGCCGGCCGCCTCCTCGTCCACTACCTGCACGCCGGGGCCCTGCTGGGCTCGGTCGCCCGCCTGGACCGCGTCCCCGTCGACCTCAAGCAGCACGCCAGGTCCTGGATGCCCGGCACTCAGTTCGCCGTCCTCGCCCACCCCCAGCCGCAGCTCGTCCGGATCGGCCCGGAAGCCGCCCTGGACGGACCCGAGTTCGACACCTGGATGCTCACCGCCAAGGGGCAGCTCCCGTCCGACTGGGTCACCGCCACCCTCGCCCCCGCCTGGCGGGTGCAGGGACTGCACGAGACGGCGCTGCCCGCCGGCTCCCCGGGCTGGTGGGGCACCGGCAGGCTGATCGAGTTCTGCACCTTCCTGCCCGACCTGTCCGTCCTCTACCAGCTGGTCACGTCCGTGCGGCGCGGCACCTGCCACTGGTGCGGCATCGACGTCATCGGCGACCGCTGCGTGTTCTGTTCGGCCACTCCACCCGCCCACGACGGCCCGCCGGGGAGCCACGCCGCCGGGCGGGCCCTCGCCCAGCGCCCATGAGCCCGGCCCGCGCACCGGCCCCGCGCCCGGCCCGGCCCGGCCGGCCCCGCCGTCCCCCGACCGACCACCGCATCCGGTCCCGCCCGACCGCTCACCCCCAATGAGGTTGCACGGTTCATGAACTCCCGTCAGCGCCGCGGCGTGATACTCCTGCTCCTGTCGGTCCTGTGCGCCCTCGGTGCCTTCGCCGGCGTCCTCTCCGTCATCAACGACGTGAAGTCGAAGGTCGGCCCCGAGGTCACCGCCTACCGGCTGACGTCCGACGTCCCGCCCTACACCGCGCTCAGTACGGGCCAGTTCGAGAAGATCCGGATGCCCGAGCGGTGGCTGTCGGAGAACGCCGTCACCGACCTCGGCGACATCCGCGGCAAGATCGCCGTCACCACCCTGCGCAAGGGCTCCCTGCTCCAGACCGACATGATCGTGGACCAGCCCGCCCTCCAGCCCGGACAGCAGGAGGTCGCCATCATGATCGACGCGGCGACCGGCGTGGCCGGCAAGATCACCCCCGGCTCCGCGGTGAACGTCTACGCCACCTTCGACGGCGAACGCGAGGGCGACCCCGCCCAGTCGAAGATCATCGTCACCAACGCCAAGGTCCTCGACGTGGGCCGGATCACCGCCCTCGAACCCGACGGGGACGACCGGCGCCGCCGTCCCACCGACGCCGTCCCGATCACCTTCGCCCTGTCCGCCATCGACGCCCAGCGCATCACCTACGCCGAGTCGTTCGCCCAGCGGGTCCGCCTCGCGCTGGTCGCCCCCGGCGGCGACACCACCGTGCCCGAGAAGGACCGGACGTACGAACTCGCGAAGGACAAGTGAGAGCCGCATGCCCACGAGGATCCTCCCGGCAGTCGGCGACGCGGACGCGGTTCGTTCCCTCACCACACTGCTCAGCCAGCTCCCGGACGCCGAACCGGTGGCCCCGGTGGCCGACTCCACCCAGCTCGTCGACACCCTCGCGCGCCTGGCCGCCGAATCCGTCGACGAACTGCCCGAGGTCGTGGTCGTGCACGAGCGGATCGGCCCCGTCCCCGCGCTGGAGCTGATCCGCGAAGTCGCCCTGCGCTTCCCCGCGGTGGGCGTCATCCTCGTCACCTCCGACGCGAGCCCCGGCCTCTTCCAGGCCGCCATGGACTACGGCGCCCGCGGCCTGGTCGCCCTGCCGCTCGGCTACGAGGAACTCGCCAGCCGGGTCCAGGCCGTCGCCCAGTGGTCCACCGGCGTCCGCCGTCACCTCGGCGCGGGCGTCGACGTGTTCACCGGCGTCGGCGGGCGGGTCGTCACCGTCAGCGGCGCGAAAGGAGGCGTCGGCACCACCCTGACCGCGGTCCAGCTCGCCCTCGCCGCCCAGGCGTCCGGCCGCAGCACCGCCCTGGTCGACATGGACCTGCAGACCGGCGACATCGCCTCCTACCTGGACGTCCAGTTCCGCCGCTCCGTCGTCGACCTCGCCGGCATCACCGACATCTCGCCCCGCGTCCTCGCCGACGCCGTCTTCCGCCACGACACCGGCGTCGCCCTGCTGCTCGCCCCCGCCGAGGGCGAACGCGGCGAGGACGTCACCGACCGGGCCACCCGGCAGATCGTCAGCGCCCTGCGCTCCCGCTACGAGATCGTCGTCATCGACTGCGGCGCCCAGCTCGGCGGCGCGGGCGCCGCCGCCGTCGAGATGGCCGACACCGCGCTGCTCGTCACCACCCCGGACGTGATCGCCGTGCGCGGCGCCAAACGGGCCGTCCGCATGTGGGACCGGCTGCAGATCCGCAAGGCGGAGGAGACCACCGTGGTGGTCAACCGGCACACCCGCAGCACGGAGATCCAGCCGGCGCTCATCCAGCGGATCACCGGCACCGCCGTCGCCGCCACCGCCGTCCCCGCCCACTTCAAGGAACTCCAGGGCGTCGTGGACGCCGGACGCGTGCACGAACTGGAGGCCAAGAGCACCGTCAAACAGGCCCTGTGGGGGCTGGCCGGCGAACTCGGCCTGGTCAAGCCCACCGAGGGCGCCCACCGGGCGGGCCGGCTGCGCGGCGACCGCGGCGCGGTCGGCTTCCGCCGACGCAAGGAGCACGGCACACCGGGGAAGCAGGCGGGACAAGGGGGATGAGGATGCGGGCGTCACCGCGAGCACGTCACCGGACCGGCCGCCGCACGGCGGACCGGGGCCAGGTCACCATCGAGTTCCTCGGCATGCTCCCGGCCATCCTGGTCACGCTGGTGGTGCTCTGGCAGCTCGTCCTGGTCGGCTACACCTTCACGCTCGCCGGGAACGCGGCCGACGAGGCGGTCCGCGCGGCGACCGCCACCGCACCGGGCGCCCGCGGCGGCCCCTGCGAGGAGGCCGGACTGGACAAGCTGCCCGGCGCGTGGCGCGGCGGAGCGTCGGTGACCTGCGGCGGGGGCGGCGGCATCGTCACCGCCGACGTGCGGCTGAACGTGCCGATCCTCTTCCCGGGCACGGCCTCCTTCCCCTTCGAGGTGACGGGACACGCGGGCGCGGTCGAGGAGGACACCGGTGACTGACACACCGTACGCCCGGCGCGCGCGCCGCGACCGGGGCCAGGTGGCCCTCGAGTACCTCGGCTTCCTGCCCGTGCTGATCATCGTCGCCATGGCCGCCGTCCAGCTCGGCCTGGTCGCCTACACCGCCCAGCAGGCCGGCACCGCCGCCCGCGCCGGGGCGCGCAGCGCCTCCCTCGACCGGGGTGCCCAGGGGGCCTGCACGGCCGCCGTCAGCTCCTGGCTGGCGGACGGCACGGACTGCGGGGAGGCGGAGGGCGGCGACGAGGTCACCGTCACCGCCACGGTCGAGATCCCGTCGATCGTCCCCGGCTGGGACTTCGGCCCCGCCCGCCGGACCGCCACCATGCCGGTCGACCACTGACCCCGGGAACAGGACGGAGCACCCGACCAATGAGTCTGCGGGCACGCATCAACTCCCCCGAGGAGAGCGGCAACCGGGGCGAGGACGGCCACCTGGTCGCCTCCTACCGGGCCAAGCTCCTGGAGGAGATCGACCTCGCGGAGATGAGCTCGCTGGCCACCGCCGACCGCCGGGCGCGGCTGGAGCGGGTCCTCGGGCACATCATCAGCCGCGAGGGCCCCGTGCTGTCGACCGTGGAGCGCTCCCAGCTCATCCGCCGGGTCGTCGACGAGGCCCTCGGACTCGGCATCCTGGAACCCCTCCTGGAGGACGCCTCCATCACCGAGATCATGGTCAACGGGCCCGACGCCGTCTTCGTCGAGCGGGCCGGCCGGGTCGAGCAGCTGCCCCTGCGCTTCGCCTCCCACGACCAGCTCATGCAGACCATCGAACGCATCGTGTCCACCGTCAACCGCCGCGTGGACGAGTCCAACCCGATGGTCGACGCCCGCCTGCCGTCCGGCGAACGCGTCAACGTCATCATCCCGCCCCTGTCGCTGACCGGCGCCGTCCTCACCATCCGCCGCTTCCCGCGCTCCTTCACCCTGCACGAGCTCATCGGCCTCGGCTCGCTCGACGAGCACATGCTGTACCTGCTCGCCGGCCTGGTGCAGGCACGGTTCAACATCATCGTGTCCGGCGCCACCGGCACCGGCAAGACGACCCTCCTCAACGCCCTGTCCGGCCTCATCCCCGAGGGCGAACGCATCATCACCATCGAGGACTCCGCCGAACTCCAGCTCCAGCAGCCCCACGTCATCCGCCTGGAGTCCCGCCCGCCCAACGTGGAGGGCAAGGGCCGGGTCACCATCCGCGACCTGGTGCGCAACTCGCTGCGCATGCGCCCCGACCGCATCGTCGTCGGCGAGGTCCGCGGCGGCGAGTCCCTCGACATGCTCCAGGCGATGTCCACCGGCCACGACGGCTCCCTCGCCACCGTCCACGCCAACAGCGCCGAGGACGCCCTCACCCGCCTGCAGACCCTCGCCTCCATGTCCGACGTCGAGATCCCCTTCGTGGCCCTGCACGACCAGATCAACAGCGCCGTCGACGTCCTCGTCCAGCTCACCCGCTTCGCCGACGGCGCCCGCCGCATCACCGAGATCGCCCTCCTGGAGAGCCACGGCGGCGAACCGTACCGGCTGGCCACCGTCGCCCGCTTCAACGCCCAGCCGATGACGAACGACGGCCGCATCCACGGCACCTACGGCCACTACCCGCTCCCGCGCCGCACCGCCGAACGCCTCTACATGGCCGGCCAGCCCCTCCCGCAGGCCTTCGGCGTGGCCCAGCACGCCGACCAGCTCGCCACCCGAGAAGCCAGGTAGGAACCGTCCCCATGGATCTGCAGAACCTGATCACGCTGACCACCGGCGTCGCCCTGCTGACCTGCGTCCTCGCGGTCGTCGGCGTGCACTCCTATGCCACCGGCAGGGCACAGCGGCAGGCCCTGGTCGACCGGCTCTCGGCCACCGGACAGATCCACCCGCCCGGCCGCCGGCGCCACTTCCCCACCCTCGACCGGCGCCTGCGCCGCACCCGGCTCGGCCGCAGACTGGAACTGCGCCTGCTCGCCACCGGCCTGGACATCACCCCCGGCGAGTTCACCGCCGCCATGCTCGCCACCGTCGCCGGACTCTGGCTCGTCGGCCAGGCCACCCTCGCGCCCTTCTTCGGCCCGCTCGCCGGACTCGTCGGCGTCTGGGCGGCCCTGCAGTTCCTCACCTGGCAACGCCAGAAACGCATCGAGAAGTTCATCAACCAGCTTCCCGAACTGGCCCGCATCCTCGCCAACGCCACCCAGGCCGGCCTCGCCCTGCGCACCGCCATCGGCATGGCGGCCGAGGAACTGGAGGCGCCGGCCGGCGAGGAACTCGCCAAGGTCGCCGACCAGCTCGCCATGGGCGCCTCCATGGACGACGCCCTCGGTGAACTCGCCGACCGGCTCCCCTCCCGTGAACTCGTCGTCCTCGTCACCACCCTCGTCCTGTCCAACCGGGCCGGCGGCCAGGTGGTGAGCGCCCTGCGCAACCTCACCGAGACCCTGGAGGAACGCAAGGAGACCCGACGCGAGGTCCGCACCCAGCTGTCCCAGGTGAGCATGACCTCCTACGCCGTTCCCGCCCTGGGCATCGGCTCGTTGTTCCTGATGAACGGCGTGAAGGACGGCGCCCTGGAACGCATGACCGGCTCCCCGGTGGGCCAGACGGCGGTGATCGTCGCCTTCGGGCTGTACGCCGTCGGCTTCCTCCTCATCCGCCGCCTGTCCCGCATCGACGTCTGAGCGCCGAAGGAGGCTGACCGACGTGGCACTGCTGCTCGCCCTGCTCATGGGCCTCGGCGTCTGGGGCGTCTTCGCCGGCATCCGCATGTACCGCGCCGAGGCCAAACTGCCCGGCGACCTCGTCCTCGCCCTGGAGGTCGGCGCCACCCGCACCGGCGCCGTCGACTCCCTCGTCGACCGCATGGGCATGCGCTACGCCCCCGCCGTGCTGCGCCTCATGGGCCCCAAGCAGGTCGCCAAGTACCGCCGGAAGATCGACCTCGCGGGCAACCCCGGCGGCCTCACCATCGACCGCTACGCCGCCCGCCGCGCCGTCTACGGCGCCCTCGGCCTCACCGGCTTCCTCGTCTTCCTGCTGCGCGGCCAGCCCTTCGTGGCGCTGCTGCTGCTCGCCTTCGGCGCGTTCTGGACCGAGGTCGGCATCTGGTCCGCGATCCGCATCCGCAAGGACGTCATCGAACGCACCCTGCCCGACTTCCTCGACGTGCTGGCGGTCGTGGTGAGCGCCGGTCTCGGCTTCCGCCAGGCCCTCGACCGCGTCTCCTCCCGCTACGAGGGACCCTGGGCCGACGAACTGCGCATCACGCTGCGCCAGATGGACCTCGGCATGAGCCGCCGCGAGGCCTTCGCCGAACTGCGCCGCCGCAACGACTCCGAACAGGTCGCCATGTTCGTCACCGCCCTCCAGCAGGGCGAGGAACTCGGCGCGCCCATCGTCGACACGCTGGTGTCCCTCGCCAAGGACATGCGCCGCACCGACGCGCAGAACGCCCGCCGCAAGGCCGCCCGCGCGGTCCCCAAGGCCACCATGATGATCACCACGTTCATGGTCCCGGCCACCATGATCCTGCTCGGCGCCGGCCTGCTCCTCGGCTCCGGCACCGACTTCGGCTCCCTCACGGGCGAGTAGGAAAAGGGGCCGGTGCCATGACGACGACCAGGGAACGCGCCGCACGCCTGCGCCGCCGGCCCCGCTCCGCCGAGATCACCACCCCGCCCGCGGGCACGGTCCTCCCCGACCACGCCCGCACCGGCGCCCCCGACGTCCCGGTCACCTCGGCGACCCCGCGACTGCCCCGGCCCGCGCCCGGACCCGCCCAGCAGCCGCCCGACGCCGGGCCGGCCCCGACCGTCGACCTCCAGGTCAACGCCCTCCAGGCCCTGTGCCGCCAGGTCTTCGGCTTCCGCCTGGCCATGATCGCCCTCGCCGCCCCCGCCGCCCTCCTCAACGCCGCCCCCGGCTGGGGCACCCGCCTGGTCGCCGGCGCCGTCGTCGTCACCTTCATGGCGTCCTACGCCCTCTTCCGCGACTGGGAACGCTTCGGCCCCCTCCTGCTGCGCCACCCCACCCTGCTCGCCCTGGACACCCTCTTCGGCGCCCTGCTCCTGGTCTCCGCCGGCCCCGGCTCCACCCTCGCCTACGTCAGCGTCTGCACCCCGTTCCTGGCCGGCCTCATCTACGGCTGGCGCACGGCCGCCGTCTTCGCCTCCCTCCAGGGCCTCGTCCTCCTCCTCGTCCACGCCACCCTCGACAACCCGCACACCGGCCCCGCGGAAGCCCTGCTCCTGCCCGGCCTGTGCGTCGTCGCGGGCGCCGCCGGATCCTCCCTGCGCCAGCTCATGCTCCGCTTCACCCAGGCCACCCGCGCCCTCACCGAGATGCGGGCCCGCCTCGCCGTCACCGAAGCGGTCAGCGCGGAACGGGCCCGCCTCGCCCGCGAGATGCACGACTCCGTCGCCAAGACCCTGCACGGCGTGGCCCTCGCCGCCGACGGACTCACCCGCTCGGCGGCCGCCCCGCACATCGACGCCGCCCGCGTCCGGCAGCAGTCCGGACTCGTCGCCCGCTCCGCCCGCCGCGCCGCCGCCGAATCCCGCGAACTCCTCGCCGACCTGCGCCGCGAGTCCGACCCCGGCCACGGCACCGACGTCCTGACCGAACTCGCCGCCCGCACACACGACTTCCACACCCGGACCGGACTGACCGCCACCTGCCGGCCCACCGGCGGCCCCGCCGCCCCGCCCGTCCCCCCGGCCGTCGCCCGACAGCTCCTCACCATCGCCGCGGAGGCCATGGAGAACGCCCACCGCCACGCCGGCGCGACCCGGGTCGAGGTCCTCGCGGGCGTCCACGGCGGCCTGCTCCGCATCAGCGTCCACGACGACGGCCGCGGCCTCCCGCCCGGCACCGACCTCGAACAGCTGCGCCGCACCGGCCACTTCGGCCTCATCGGCATGGTCGAACGCGCCGCCTCCGTCGGCGCCCGCATCCGCATCGGCCGCGGCACCCGCACCCACGGCACGGAAGTCCGCGTCGAGCTCCCCCTGGCCGCCCTGACGGCCACCCCCCGGGAGGCGACGACCCGATGACCGTGCCCGCGCCGCCCCGGACCCCCCACCACCCCCGCAGAGGAGGCCGCACCGTGCAGCCGCCGCCCAGCCCCTTCCAGGCCGTCCCTTCGCCGCCCGCCACCCTCCGGATCGTCGTCGCCGACGACAACCCGGTGGTCCGGGCCGGCCTGACCGCCCTGCTCTCCGGCCGCGACGACATCACCGTCGTGGCCGAAGCCGCCGACGGCAGAGAAGCCTGCGAAGCCGCCCACGCCCACCGCCCCGACGTCGTCCTGCTCGACGTCCGCATGCCCGGAGTCGACGGCATCTCCGCCCTTCCGTACCTGGTCGGCATCGCCCCCGTCGTGATGCTCACGTACAGCGGAGAGGCGGAGATCGTCCAGGAGGCGCTGCGCCGGGGAGCGGGCGGCTACCTCGTCCACGGCGAGTTCACCGCCGACCAACTGGTCACCGCCGTCCGGGACATCAGGGCCGGCCGCCCGCACTTCACGCCGACGGCGGCGGGGGCACTGCTGGCGCAGCTGCGGGAGACGGCGACGGCGAGCGTTGCCCTGCCGGACGGGCTGGGGGCGACGAGTGCGATCGCACATGGGGAGGGCACATCGGGCGAATCGGCCGGTCACCCTCAAGGGGAGCGTTGGTGGCGGCCGTTCGGCCTTCCGCCGGCTCCACCCCCACCTACTTCTGCGGAAAACCTTTCGCAACTGCAACCGGATGTGGCACAGTCGTCGTCTGGGTGGACAAGCGGCCGCCCGGCCGCTCCCGACAGGTCGAGGTACCGACTGAGCGCAAGGGAGGCGGAGATCATGGACCTCATCGCGTCCGGCATGAACAACCAGCAGATCGCCGCCGCCTGCTTCATCAGCGAGAAGACGGTCAAGAACCACATCAACCGCATCTTCGCCAAGCTCCACAGCACCAGCCGCTCCGAGGCCGCCGCGAAGTGGCTCGGCACGGCACCCGGCACGGACCGAGGGGTGGGGTGACCTGCGGTGAGGACAGGGGAGAAGAGGCGCAGCATCCGTGATTGGGCCCGCATTTGGGCCCAGGGGCCCTCTGGCGCATCCGGAAATCCGCCGTACGTTGCTCATGTCGAACGCGGCCCCGCACCGGGGGCCGCCATCGCGTCAGCCGGAGGGGAACACCATGAGCAACTGGATCAACACCACGGTCAGGTACCTCCAGTCCCGCACGGCCCGCAACGACAAGGGCCAGACGGCGGTGGAGTACCTGGGCATCATCGCGGTGGTCGTGGCGATCGTGCTGGCCATCACGGGGACGGACATCGGGCAGTCGATCTACACCGCGATCACCGAGCAAATCGCGGAGGTCACCGGAGGCTGATGAGGCCCCGTAGTTTCGGCGACGCAGGGCAGGCTTTCCCCATCTACATCGTTGTAGTGGGGGGCCTGCTCTTCCTCGCGTTCGCGTACTTTGCGGTCGGCCAGGCCGCGGCGAACCGGAACGATGCGCAGACCGCGGCAGACGCTGCAGCATTAGCGGCAGCGCAGGACCGACGGGACGCGCTCACGGATGCGTGGGTGACCCATCTCGAGGACCCGGCAGCATGGATGGGCATCTTCAACGGTGAAGCCGAAGGATTCGGGCTGTCGTGTGCCCGCGCGGAGCAACTCGCGGCGCAGAACGACGCGACAGTCTTGAGTTGCACATCGGAAGGGCTTCTGGACTACACGGTCGAGGTAGAGACGAACCAGACCGTGGGTGAGTCCATCGTGCCGGGCACCGAGGACTACCGATCCCGTGAGTCAGCTACTGCCGTGATCGACTCCCGCTGCACATTCGATCCCCTGCCTGAGGGCGCTGAGGACGACGCTCTGCCGTCACTCAAGTGCGAAGGCACGACATGGACATTGGATCCGAAGGACCCCAGGGAGCTGCTTCCGCAGCCCGAGGACCTCTTCGATGTCCACCTGGCCGACTGACAGACGAGCGACGAGCGAAGAGGAAGCAGAGGTATGAGCAATCAGTTGACGAGGCGGGCCTGCAGGGGGATGGTCGCGCTGGCCCTTGCAGCTGGACTGTCCTTGGGGGCAGCTGCGTGCAGTGGCGGGGGGGATGACGGTAAGCGGGAATCCTCGGCCTCTGCTTCCAAGGGGGGTGGATCCGCCCCGAGCCCGCAAGAGGGGCAGTCGTCGGAGCCCCTCGCTGAGTTGAAGGGCCCTTCCGGGCTCATGCTGCGGATCACTGGTACGGAGACTGACTCGGGCGGCTTTCTCACCGTCAGTGGCGAGTTGAAGAATGATGGCAGCAAGGTCGCCGTGGTGCCCGCTCAGCTGAGCGGAAACGAGACGGAAATCATTCGGAACGGCAGGTCGCTCGGCGGTGCCACTCTGGTGGATTCCAAGGGCAAGAAGCGCTACTACGTGCTGCGGGACACGGATGGACGGCCTCTGACCACTACCAACTTTCCGAATCTGAAGGCGGGTGAGACCTTGCCCGTCTTCATGCAGTTCCCGGCGCCCCCCGCAGAGACGACCGAGTTGACGTTCCAGCTGCCCATGTTCTCGGCTGGTGTCATCGAGATCGCCGGGTGAGGTCGGCATGACGACGACTCCTACCGTGACGCGCGCGCGGTTCTCCGCTGCGGTCACGGCCGCTGCGACGCTGGTTGTGGCCAGCGTGCTGGGCGGTCCTCCCGCCGTGGCCGACGACGCCCCCAGCGTCCCCCCGGGCACCGAAGCCACCGCCTCCGCGCCCGTGGAGCTGGACCCCAACGACCCCGACCTGAAGCTCCCCGACGGCGCCACCCTGGCGGAGCCCAAGGTCCTCGACATCAAGCAGGTCGTCGAAGACCAGAGCGGTGACGAGCGTCGTGAGGACACCAACTCCGACGTGAAGTTCGCGCTCCAGGCCGAGGTCCTGTTCCCCAAGGACAGCGCGAAGCTCAGCGCACAGGCCAAGTCCCGCATCTCCACGATCGCGCAGGAGATCAAGGCGCAGAACGCGACGAAGATCCGTGTCTTCGGCTTCACGGACAACCTCGGTTCGTCCGCGCACGGCGATGTGCTGTCCCGCAAGCGGGCGAACGCCGTGCAGAGCGTCCTCGGGCAGGAGCTGAACGACTCCAACGTCACCTACGAGGTGCGCGGTTACGGCGAGCAGTACCCCATCGCCGACAACTCGACGGAGGCCGGCCGCAAGAAGAACCGGAGGGTCGAGGTGTCCTTCCCACGCTCGGAGAACGGGTCGTAGCCACAGCGCCGCTTTGAGCTCCCCTTTGGGCCCTCGGGCCCATGCCGCCCCGCCGTCCCCTCCCTACGCTCCCCCTGACATGAACGCGTCCTCCCGGCGGGGAGGTGAGGGGGAGTGGGCATGGCGGCGGCGGGGGGAGCGGTGGGACCGGCGGTGGACGCGGGGCGCCGGGGACTGCCGAGGCCGCTCGCCGTGGCCCTGTTCCTTGTCCACGCGCTGTTCGCCGTCACCGTGGTGGGCGGCCTCGGGCTGCTGCTCACCGCGAGCGCGTACGACGCCCTCGACGGGGTCGTCCTCGCCCTGACCGCCTACGCCGCAGCCCCGGGCGTCCTCGGCTGGTGGCTGGCCCGGCGCACCCGCCACGACGGCGGGCCGCGCGTCCTGGCGGCGTTGGCGGCGGTGCAGGTGTGGCTCGTCCTGGGAGCGGTCGCGAACCTCGCGGGCGGGTCGCTCAAGGGCGTGGTGCAGCTCCTCCTGCCGGTCCTGGTCCTGTGCTTCCTGGCCCGGCGCGAGAGCCGGGACTGGTACCGGTCGGCCGGCTCCGAGCGCGCGGTCCGTCGCCCGTTCTCCCTGCGCCGCATGATCCGCTGGGGCCGGCGGGACGAGGGCCAGACGGCGGTGGAGTACGCGGGGCTGATCACGGTCGTCGCCGCGATCGTCCTCGCACTGGTCGTCAGCGGTCTGGGCGCACAGATCCTGTCCGGCATCCAGGCGGAGGTCTGCCGCGTCACCGGCACGGCCTGCCCGGCACCCGGCACCGACGCGGGCGCGGGCGACGTGACCGCCGGGGGCGGCACCGGCGACGGCGCGGGCGGAACCGGCGGGGACACAGGAGGCAACCCCGGCGGCCCCGGCGACGGCGACGGCGACGGCGGCGCTACGGAGGATGCCCCCACCGGCGAACCCCCCACCCCGACCGACCCCACCGACCCCACCGCCCCCCTGGACCCGGCCGACCCCGTCGCCGCCCGGGACGAGATCGACGAACCCCCGTACGAGGACCCGACCACCGCAGCCGAAGACACCGAAGGCACCGACACCGACGGGGACGGCGACGGCTGTTTCTCCGGCGTCGGGGCGTTCTTCGGGTGCGCCGGTGACCAGCTCGGGCAGTTCGGCGGGGGCCTGTTCGTCGACGGCGTGTGGGGCGACCTCACCTGGATGTGGGACGTCGTCACCAGCCCGGTCGAGACCTGGAACGGCCTGATGGACTACGGCAGTTCCCTCGGCAGCGACTGGTGGAGCGACTCCGCCGGCGCCCGGGACCAGTGGGACGACGGCGATCACCTCGGCGCGCTCCTCGGCTGGGGCGGCGCCTCGCTGAGCACGGGCGGGACGGTCCTCTACGACGCGTTCATCGGCGACGACGTGGCCGACCAGTGGAACAGCGGCAACGGCACCCGCGCCGTCACCACGGTGCTGTGGAACGTCGGGTCCCTGTTCATCCCCGGCTACGGCGAAGCCAAGATCGTCGAGAAGGTGGGGACCCTCGGCAGGCTGAGCCGCCTCACCGACAACGCGGCCGAGGCAGCCCAGGACGCGCGGCGCGCGGCCGACGCGGGTGACCTGGACGCCCTGGAGGACGCGGCACGGCGCGCCGACGAGGCGGCGGACGAGGCCGAGAACGCCGCCCGCCGGACCGGCTGCGCGATCTCCGCACCGCCCCGCAGGGTCCCTTATGGGGGCGGGGACGGGGGCGTCCCGCGGTCCGGGCCCGGTCTCCTCGGCGGGTCCGGCACGGGCAGCACCGTCCTGGCCGGCGGGCCGCCCGTCGTCCTGGCCGCCGGGGGCGGCTGCGACGAGGAGGCGAAGGAAGAGGCGCGCCGGGCCCGCGAGCACGCGCGGGCGGCCTACCTGGAGCGCAAGCGGGCCGAGGAACCCGGCCGTGCCGAGCAGGCCCTGGCGCAGAAGAAGCAGTGGCCCGGCCCCCGGCACGGCGACACCGCCGACCCGCGCAACTACAACCCGCCGGACTGGGCGGCGGACCTGAGGGCGCGCACCTACGGTGACGCCGACGGCGGTGACGGCTTCTGGGCGAGCCGGGACCGCAACCCGGCACCCAACTGGCGGAACGAGTCCTGGCTGCGCTACCAGGAGCAGGTCACCGGCACCGAGCGCGGCTACGAGTACGTCGTCCCGCACACCGATCCCGACGTGCCGGACGTGGAGTTCGACGGCTGGGACTCCTCGCGCCGGACGTTCCTGGAGGCCAAGAACGGTTATGACAGCTTCCTGACCGCGGACCGCACCGAACTCACCCCGTCCGGCAGGGAGCGCCTGCTGGCCGAGGCGCGCCGGCAGACCGAGGCGGCGCGCGGCCACGACGTCGAGTGGCACTTCTCGAACGAGGAGGTGGCCGACGCGGCCCGGGACGCCTTCGAGGAGGCCGGGCTGGACATCGAGGTGGTCCACAGCGCCCCGGAGCCGGTGGCCGGCGGGCGGCGACCCGGGGCGTTCGACTGACCGGGCGTTCGACTGACCGGGCGGGGCGCGGCGCGCGACCTAAGGTGGGACGGTCCGGTCCGGAGGAGAAGGGGACGGCAGGGTATGCGACGCGTGGTGCGGGGCTTCTGGGGCCCACGGCAGGAGTCCGCGGAGGAACTCGCCGCACGGTGGTGCACGACCCTGGAACACCTCGCCCGGCTCCTCCCCACCGCGGGAGCAGCAGTGCCCGCAAGCGACACGGCACCCGGAGCCCCGGCGGGCGGTGGCCCGTTGACCATCTGGCGGACCGTGCCCGCGTCCGGCCGCCCCGCCGACGTCCTGCGCCTGCCCCACCCGGACCGGGCGGCTCCCGGCGAGGAGTTCCGGGAGTCCCTGCTCCGTGCGGTGCGCTCCGCGCAGGAGGACGACGGGTGGTCGGCGGCCGACGGCACCTCGCTCCGTCTGCTGGCGGACACGTCCGACGGCCGGCGGGTCGAGGTCGCCGGGCTGGCGGGCGGCACGCCCGAGTTCCTGCTCCAGTCGCTGGTGGCCACCTTCGTGGTGCCGGACGACGAGCCGCTGCCCGGCGCCGGACTCCTCGCCGCGGTCGCCGAGGCGTGGGACCCGGACTACGGGGACGTGGGCGACCGGGCCGTGACGGCCGCCCTGAAGAAGGAGGCGGGCTTCAGAACCGGCACGCCGTCCGTGGGCCCGGTGGCCTACCTCTCCCCGGGGCGCGCGGCCCTGGTGCCCGAGGAGTGGGCGGCGCGGGGCAGGCGGCTGCCCGGCGGCGGGCTGCTGCTGGAGCTGGCCGACCCCGGGGACACCGCCGAAGTGGTCCGGGCCCACCGGGCGTTGAAGGACGCCGGCGCCCTGGAACCGCTGCCCCGCCCGATGGACAGGCCCGCCCTGTGACGGCGCGCCGGGGCGAGCCCTTCGACCCCGACCGGGCCCGGGCCGAGCTGGAGACCCGGCTGACCGGACCGCTCCCCGCGTCCGGACCGGCGGTCGCGGAGGGCGAGCCGGTCACGGGGGAGTGGACGGCGACCCGCGGCGAGGGCTTCCTGATCGTCCCGCTCTGGGAGGGCGACTCCCTCACGGGCGTGTACGGGCCGGAGTGGAACGCCGCGGAGGAGGCGGCCGAGGCCCGCCTGCGGTCCCTGGTCGCGCGCCTGGACGCCCGCTGGGGCGCGCACCGGAGAGTGAGCATGCGCGTCCCGCTGCTCCGGCCGGACGCGCCCCTCCCGGAGCTGCTGCGGGCCCTGGCCGCCCTGGACTGCTACGGCGACCTGACGGTCTGGGGCCCGGTCCCTGTGCCGCCGCCGGCCGGCCCCCGCTGGGCCGCGGTCTCCCTCAACCAGTCGGACGCGGACGCCCCGATGATCCTGGTGGGCGTGGTCAGCGACCGTCCGGTGACGGAGCCGGAGGAGCGGGACTGACCTCCCGCCCCCACCTCCCGCCCCACCTCTTGCCTCCCCCTCAGGGCCCGGCCGGAGGCAGCACCACGGCCACACGCGCCCCCACCCGCAGCCCCCACCGCTCCATGGCCCCGGCCTCCGCCTCCAGTACGTGCCGGGCCCGCAGCCGGGGCCGCCCCAGCCGACCGGGCGGCATGGTGCGCACGGCGACGACGCGCAGCCTCCGGTCGAGATAGGCGACGTCGATGGGCATGCGCATCCGGAAGGTGTGCACGCTCCCGGCGGGGGACAGCAGCATTGCGCCGTCCACCGCGTCCCGCCCCAGCAGGCCCCGCGTGCGCGCCCGGTAGGAGCACGCCAGCTCCAGCGGCACCCGAAGCACCCCGCCGCCGTCCTCGTCCCGCCGCCGGACCTCCAGTTCGCCCCGCCCGTCCCTCCAACGCCCCACCCTGCCGCCCCTCTCCGCGTTCGTCCGTCCCGGCGGTCGCTGTCCGGGCTGCCACTCTGCCGAAACGGCGCGGCCCGCGTGGGCGGGCCGCGGAAACCCGTTTGCCGGTGTCTCCCGGTCCGGGTAGGAACGGCCCATGACGACACTCGGCGCGGTGCTCCGCCCCCAGCTGGCCCCCGAAGGCCTCCGGTCCGTCGCCCGGGCCGCCGACGACGCCGGGCTCGGCGAACTGTGGCTGTGGGAGGACTGCTTCCGGGAGGGCGGCCTCACCAGCGCCGCCGCCGTCCTCGCGTGGACGGAGCGGGTGCGGGTCGGTGTCGGGCTGCTCCCGGTGCCGCTGCGGAACGTGGCGCTCACCGCGATGGAGGCCGCCACCCTGCACCGGATGTTCCCCGGGCGGGTGACCCTCGGCGTCGGCCACGGGGTGCAGGACTGGATGGGGCAGGTCGGGGCGCGGCCCGAGTCGCCGCTGACGCTGCTCCGCGAGCATCTCCTCGCCCTGCGCGCCCTGTTGCGCGGCGAGCGGGTGACGACCAGCGGGCGGTACGTCCGGCTCGACGACGTTGCCCTGGACTGGCCGCCGGCGCCCGAGGACGCCGTCGTCCTCGCCGGCGGCACCGGGCCCCGCACCGTCCGGCTCACCGGGGAGGCCGCCGACGGCACCATCCTCACCGCGAACACCTCCGCCGAGGGGGTGCGCCGGGCCCGCCGTCTCGTCGACGAGGGGCGCGCGGAGGCCGGGCGCCGGGCCGAGCCGCACCGGCTGGTCGTCTACCTGCTCGCCGCCACCGGCCCCGGTGCCGCCGAGCGGGTGCGCGCCGAACTGGACGCCGAGGGGGCGGCGCCCGACGCGGACCTCGGTGCCGCCGGGGA
>NZ_JAAGMD010000162.1 GCF_010548465.1 Streptomyces sp. SID14436
GCGGCACCTCGGCGGCGTCGCCGTACCAGGCCTCGCGATCGGCCATGGCCAGCTTGCAGCCCTCGATCAGCAGGTGGGTGTACGCGGCGGAGCCGGGGGGCGGCAGGTCGGGCGGGAGCAGCGCGAGCTGCTGCAGCAGGACCGGGCCCTGGCTCCAGGGGCCCGCCTTGCACACGGTCCAGTCCCGGAAGTCGTACGTCGCCGGGCTCTCGTAGGTGGCGGACCAGGCGGCGAGGTCGTCGGCGGTGAGGGTGCCGCGGTGGCGTTCGCCGGTGGTGTCCAGGGTCGGCCGGGCGGCCTGCCGGGCCAGGGCCTCGGCTATGAAGCCGGTGCGCCAGACCTCCCGGGCGGCCTCGATCTGCGCCTCGCGGTCCCCCGCCCCGGCGGTCTCGGCGAGCAGCCGCCGCCAGGTCGCGGCGAGGGCGGGGTTGCGCAGCGGGGTGCCGGGGCGGGGGGCGCGGCCGCCGGGCAGGTAGACCTGCGCCGACGACGTCCACTCCGTCTCGAACAGGTGCCGGACGGTCTCGACGGTCGCGCCGATGTTCTCCACCGGCGGGTGTCCGTGCTCGGCGTAGCCGACGGCGTACTTCAGGACGTCGGCGAGGTGCCTGGTGCCGTGGTCGCGCAGCAGCACCATCCACGCGTCGAAGGCGCCGGGGACGGCGGCGGCGAGCGGTCCGGTGCCGGGGACGAGGTCCAGGCCGAGGGCGCGGTAGTGGGCGGGGGTCGCTCCGGCCGGGGCCACGCCCTGCCCGCACAGCACCCGTACGTCCCCGCCGGCCGGGGCGAGCAGGATGGGGACCTCGCCGGCGGGGCCGTTGAGGTGCGGCTCGACGACATGCAGCACGAAGGCCCCCGCGACGGCCGCGTCGTAGGCGTTGCCGCCGTCCTCCAGCACGGCCATCGCGGACTGCGAGGCCAGCCAGTGGGTGCTGGACACCATGCCGAAGGTGCCCTGGAGGGTGGGGCGGGTGGTGAACATGCCGGGCAGGCTACCGATCACCGCGCGCGAGGCGTACCCCCGGCGGCCCGGGCGGAGGCCGGCCGGGAGGGCGACCCGCGGACAACGCGAACTGAAGTGCGCACCCCACCCGTTGGGGCATAGGTTGTGCTCGATCACCCGTGCCTCGGCTGAGAGATGGACCGTACCCATGAGCGACCCCGCGACCCCGCCCGGACCCTCGGCGCAGCAGAACATCGACACCTCGGTGCCGCACTCGGCCCGTATCTGGAACTACTGGCTGGGCGGCAAGGACAACTACCCCGTGGACGAGCAGGCGGGCGACGCGTACACCGCCGTCTTCCCGGGCATCGTCACCATCGCCCGCAGCAGCCGCGCCTTCCTGCGCCGCAACATCACGTACCTGGTCACCGAGGCGGGGATCCGGCAGTTCCTGGACATCGGCACCGGGCTGCCCACCGCCGACAACACGCACGAGGTCGCCCAGCGTCTCGCCCCCGAGACCCGGATCGTCTACGTCGACAACGACCCGATGGTGCTGGCCCACGCCCGCGCCCTGCTCTACTCGACGCCCGAGGGGGCGACCGCGTACGTCGACTCCGACGTGCGGGACCCGGAGCGGGTGCTGGCCGCCGCGGCCGACACGCTGGACTTCAGCCGTCCGACGGCACTGATCCTCAGCAACATCCTGGGGCACATCCCGGACTACGAGCAGGCGCGCGGGATCGTCACCCGTCTGATGGCGGAGCTCCCCTCGGGCAGCTACCTGTCGATCAACGACGGCTCACGGGGCATCGACCCGGTGTTCGAGCGGGCGCAGGACGCGTACAACGAGAGCGGCGCCGCCCCGTACATCCTGCGCTCCGTCGACGAGATCACCGCGTTCTTCGACGGTCTGGAGCTGGTCGAGCCCGGCGTGGTGCCGGTGACCGAGTGGCGCCCGGACCCGGACGGCCCGGCCCCGGAGCCGATCGGCGAGCACGGGGGCCTCGCCCGCAAGCCGTGACGCCCTGACGATGCCCGGCCCCGGCCGCCTCTCCCCGGGGAGGTGGCCGGGGTCACTGCGGCGGGGACGTCCGTATGTGTTCCTTGTGCTCCTGCCGACCAGTGGGGGCGGGGGCGGAGTCCGCCCGCGAGGGAGGTCTCCGGGAGGCTCGCGGACGGGCCGGCGGCCGCCGCCCCCGTCGTTCTCCGTTCGCCCCTGCCACCGGGACGCGCGAGGGAGAGCACCCAGGCGGCTGCGGACAGCGTCGCGCCCGCGGCGGCGACGGACGGAAGGCCGTGGCCACGGGAGAGCAGGAGGCCGGCGAGCCAGCTCCCCAGCGCGATGCCGACGCAGAAGGCCGAGTTGTTGACGGTCAGCGCCATGGTGGGAGACGAGGACCCCGCCGCGGCCACGATGCGCGTGTTGAGTGCCGGAATGCCGGCGAAGTACGCCGCTCCCAGCAGGCAGAACAGCGCGGCGACGACCCACCCGTTGCCGGGCGGCAGCGCGAGCAGGAGGAGTCCCGCCGTGGCCGTGCCCAGGGTCACGGGCACCGACGCGTGGGGGAAGCGGTCCGCCGCCCTGCCGCCGAGCGAGTTGCCGACGACGCCGCCGGCCCCGTAGAGCAGCAGCAGGACGGTGACGGCCCGCGGGTCGATGCCCACGGCCTGCGTGAGGTAGGGCGAGGCGTAGGTGTAGAGGGCGAACACCCCTGCCGTGCCCAGGGTGATCACCAGCGCGACGAGAAGGACGGGACCCGGCAGGGCCGGTGTGCGCCGTCGGTCCACGCCGGACGCCTCCGGCCCGCGCGGTACGGCCTCGGGCACGGTGCAGCGGGTGAGCAGCACGGTGGCGGCCAGGCTCAGCCCGGCGAGCGACCAGAACGTGGCGCGCCATCCGAAGGCCTCCCCCACCAGGCTTCCGACGGGAACACCGGCCACGCTCGACAGTCCGATGCCCAGGGTGACCTTGGCCCCCCAGGCCGATCTGCGCTCCGGGGGTGCCATGTCGCGCGCCGTGGCCACGAAGACCGCGATGAGGGTGGAGTGGACGACGGCGCTCACCACTCGGCCCGCCATCAGCCAGCCGAACCCGGGGGCCAGTGCCGCCTGCGCGTTGCCCAGGACGAACACGAGCATCAGAGCGGGCATGAGGACGGCACGGCTGAGCCCTGCCGTGGCCGCGGTGACCAGCGGGCCGGCGAGGACGACCGCGAGGGCGTATGCGCTGATCAGCAGGCCGACCGAGGAGAGGGAGACGCCGACCTCCCGCGCGATGGACGGGAGGATGCCCGCGATGACGCTCTCGGCGGTGCCGATGCAGAAGGTGCAGGCCATCATCGCGAAGACGGGCAGGGGCATGGAGGTCTCCTTCGTCGTCGCCGCGGTCCCCTGCCCGACGAAGGGCTGTCCGGGGCCCGCGGGGCACGGGTACGGCGCCTGTCGTGGGTCGCCGGCCCCGGTGCCCGCGGGCACCGGGGTCCGTCGAGGGCGAGGCCGTGGCGGCGGATGTCTCAGGACGTGCCGACGGTGACGGGACGGTCGGTGTCGTCCGGCGTCGGGCGGGCAGGCTCCGGCGGCTCGGTCTCACGTGCCGCCCGGCTCCGGCGTCCCCACGCCCGCATGACGGGCCGCTCGACGCCGATGTAGAGCAGCCAGGCCAGCAGGAGGCTCGCGGCGGCGACCAGCATCGCCACACCCAGGGCCTCGCCGAACGAGTCCGCTTCCCGGAAACCGATCCGCTCCTGTGTGACGGACAGCAGGATCTGGTGGACGAGATAGAAGGCGAACGACACCTCGCCGAGCCACACGCACACCCGTCCGCTCACCGCGGTGGGCCGGCCTCCGGCGTCCCGGGCCGCCGCGGCGGCGATGAACAGAGCGAACGGGACGACGACCACGGCGTTGAGCGAGAACAGGAAGGGAACGCCGAGGCTCACCGCGTAGGCGGCGGCCGTGAGAGCCAGTGCGGGCCGCACGCCGAGGCCCATCCACCGGCCGGACAGGACGATGCGGGCCATCAGGATGCCGAGCAGGAAGTCGAGCACCCGGATGGGCGGGAAGATGTAGACGAACCACATCTGGGTGATCGAATGCCCGTACAGCGGGGAGTTGGCGTGGTTCGGGCCGAACTTCTCACCTGTGGGCAGCAGTTGGGCGACGAGGGGGAGCAGGACGATGACCGCCGCCGTTCCCGCCGCCCACCACCACAGCCGGTCCTCGCGGATGCGGGACACCCACCGGTGCAGGGCCGGGAACAGCAGGTAGAAGACCAGTTCGCAGGAGAGTGACCAACTGGGGTTGTTGATGCTGAAGAAGACGTAGTCGCGAGGTATCCACGCCTGCAGCAGCAGGAAGTTGGGGATGCCCTGACCCCATGTGGCCGACACGTACGCGTAGGAGGCCAGGGCGAGGAAGAAGGTCACGACGTGGTTGGGGAGGATCTTGGCCAGGCGGCGTCCCCAGAAGGCACGGGTGGTGTCGCCGTCACGGACGGACCAGGTCAGGACGAATCCGCTGAGGATGAAGAAGAAGGTGACACCGGCCCATCCGCCGTTCCGGAGGGCGGACGCGAACGGCCCGTGCCCCTCCCCGTCGGTGGAGTAGGCGTCGAGCAGCGAAAGGTGGAACAGGAAGACGAGGAAGGCGGCGAAGAAGCGCAGTCCCGTCAGGGAGGGCAGCCGGGAGGAGCGTTCCGGCGTGGCCGGAGCAGTGGACACGAAGATCACCTCGGCGGGGGAGTCGGTGGGGCGGCGTGGCCCCGAGGGGCAGGTCGGCCGGCGATGCCGGGCCGGGGATCACACGTGACGGACGGACTGGGCGTGCCGGAAGAACCCGGTGGGGTCCCAGGCGGCCTTGACCCGCTGCAGCCGTCGGTAGCCGTCCTTGTAATAGAGCTCGTGCCAGGGCACTCCCGAGCTGTTCCACCGCGGGTCGGCCAGGTCGACGTCGGCGTAGTTGACGAAGCAGCCGTCAGTGGTCCCGTTCGGCACCGGGACACCTCCGGTGGCGGCGAACATGTCGCGGTAGCACTCGCGCACCCAGCCGACGTTGGCCGCGTCGTCGGCCGCGTCGTCCCACAGCGAGACGACCTGGTACTTGAGCACGGAGTCCCGCTGGGGCACCGCGGTGGCGTCGGGGGCGACACGGTTCACCGCTCCCCCGTACGACGCGATCATGAGAAGTGCACCGGGGTTGCCGAAGTCGTCACGCGTGAGATGGCGGTAGGCGGCGGCGATGTGCGCGTCCGCGTACGTCCTCCGCGCGTACACGGACTTGCCCTTGAAGCGGATCGTGGGGTCGGGTCCGGTGAACCCGGGCCACTGCGTGGCGTGCAGCCACGGCATCCGTCGGTACTGGCGGACCTGAGGCCGGATCCCGAGCCCTTCCCCGACCGCGGCGACGTAGCGCCGCAGCATGCCCTCTGCGTCCGGGGCGCCGGCGTCCACCAGTGAATCGAGCACGACCGCGCCGGCGGACCGGTGGAACGTCTTGAGCTGGCTGAACAGCGCGGTGTAGGGGGAATCGGGCCCGCTGTGACGGGTGTGCCAGTCGCCGTGGTTGCGCATCAGCCGCGTGAAGCGTGCCTCGGACAGCCGTTCCCACGGCCAGGCCACCTCGCTCAGCCACACCTCCCGCGGCGGGGTGGGCAGTTGTGCGGCCGGATCGGTCCCCGTCGCCCCTGGGGAGCGCAGCCAGTACCGGGTGACGACACCGAAGTTCCCGCCGCCCCCTCCGGTGTGCGCCCACCACAGCTCCCGGTGGGGGTCGTCGGGCTCGCGTGTGGCCACGACGGTGCGGGCGGTGCCGTCCGCCCGGACGACCACGATCTCGATGCCGTACAGGTGGTCGACGGCGAGGCCGTCGCGCCGGCTCATGGACCCGTAGCCGCCGCCCTGGATGTGGCCTCCGGCCGCGACCGTGGGGCAGTTGCCCGCCGGGAGGTACACGCCCCAGCCCTTGTAGAGGCGGTCGTAGATCCGGCCGAGGGGCGCGCCGGGCTGGACGGAGAAGGCCCGGCGGCGCCGGTCGTAGGACACGTCGTCCATGCGGGAGAGATCGAGGACGATCTCGATGTCCTGGCTGGTGGTGAAGTCCTCGTAGCAGTGTCCGCCACTGCGCACGGCCAGACGTCTGCCGGAGTCGACGGCCCGTTGCACGGCCGCGACGACATCGGCGGTGGTCTCGGCGAGGACGATCTTCTGCGGGCTGCCGACCCATCGCTGGTTGGTGCCGCGGCGGAGATCGGCGTAGCGCCGGTCGTTCGGGCGGACGGTGACGGGGCCAGCGCCCCGGGTGCCACCGGCCCGGACCGGTTCGGCCGCGAGGGCGGGGCTCACGCCCGCCGCGGTGACCGCGAAGGCGCCCCCCACGGCGGCCGTGCCGGACAGGAAGGTTCTGCGCTGCACGCGCGGAGCGTCGGCGGTCCCGCTCCGCCGGCCCGAGGTGGTGGCGGGAGAGGGGGAAGCGGGGGCAGGAGGCAGCGGAGCTGATGAAGGCATGAGTTCATTCCTCGGGAAACGGGATGAAAGGGAACGGGGAAGGGCGCGGAAGGTGAGGCGGGCACCGTCCCGGGCGTTCGTTGGGGAGGGCCGTTCGGACGCGCCCGGGGTGTCAGCGGGCAGGTGTCGACGGGGTCGCCGGGCCGTGCAGCGCGTCGAGGGAGATGCCGAACCAGTCAAGAATGCCGACGACGCGGCGGGCCTCCGCCAGGTCGACGGTGGACGTCCGCGGGGCGCTGTCGTCGTCCGCGAAGCTCCGCAACGCCCCGGGGGCCAGTGCGACGGCCGCCCCGGGGAGCAGGCACTGCCGCGCGTACTCGGCGCCCCGGTCGGGGCCGGCCATCGGCCGGGTGGACACCAGCAGACCGGGAGCGGCCAGTCCGCGGTCGAGGGCCCGCGTCCACTGCGGCGAGGCCAGCTCGCGGCGCAGCGCGTCGTACAGCAGGTGGGCGCCGGCTACTCCGGCACGGTCGCGCATGGCCTTGGCCTCCCAGCCTCCGATCCGGTCAAGAGCGGCGTTGACCAGGGCATCGACGACGGGAGCGGGATACTCGACGACGTAGCGGCGGGCCACCTCCGTGGCACTGTGCGCGGCCAGCAGTCCGCGCAGGAGCCGCCGGCCCGCGGCCGGCCCGTGCACGGGCCCCGTGATCGCAACGCCTCCCCTGGAGAGGTACTCGGGGCGTGCGGGCCGGCCGACGGGCGGCAGCACGTCCTCGACGGCGTGCGCCTCCCCGTCGTGGGTACCGGCCGCCGCACCCGGGGCGCGGTGCCGGCAGTCGAGCCAGAGCCCGGCGCGGGACATCGTCCCGTGCGGCGGTCCGGCAGGCGGTGGCAGGGAAGACCGGGGCGGCTGTCCGGGAGGCCGGGCCGCCGACGGAACGAGCGTATGCATGATGGCTGCCTAAGGGGTGCGTGGCGTCGTGCCCGGGCGCCGGTCCTTCTCGGTCGGCGGGGCGCCGGTGTGGACCCGACCGGAGCGGCCCGGGTGCCGGGGTTCGGGAAGCTGCGAGGAAACGTTCAGGCAGAAGCAGGCGTCGCCGGCCCCGCTCAGGGGCGGTCCTGCCAGCGCAGGGCGCCAGGAGTGGCACGCCGGGCAGGGGTTCGCGCCTCGTACGGCAGCGCGCCGTCCGGCATGTTGATGATCTCCATCTGGATGCCGGCCGGTGTGGTGAAGTACAGCCAGCGGTCACCAGCGATGGGGCCGGAGACGATCGTCTCCGGTTCACCCATCAGCGTCACGCCGTCCTGCTCGCGCAAGTACGCAGCGGCGGCGTCCACATCGTCGACGTAGAAGGCCAGATGATGACCGCCGACGTCGCTGTTGCGCGGGGGACGGGTCCGCAGCGCGCCCCTGCCGCTCTGCGTGAGCCGGCAGTTGGCCGTCGGCCCCAGCCGCAGGAGGACGCGGCGGCACTGCTCTGCACCGGGTGGCCAGTGGCCGTCGTCCGGCTCCGACGCACCTCCGTGGCTCGCCACGAGTTCGGCTCCCAGCACCGTGGTGAAGAACGCCGTGGCGGCGTCGAGATCGGAAACCGTGTAACTGACGTGTTCGACGCCGAGCAGGCCGAGCCCACCCCGGGCGGCACCGTCCCGCATCTCGGGAGCCGGAACGAAGAGCCGTTCGTCCCGCCGTCCGGGGGCGCTCAGGGAGAGCAGCAGGCCGACGGGGGTGAGGAACCAGCGGCGGGTCCTGCCGGAGGGCTCCGCAGGACCCAGCCGGACGGCGCCGGCCCGGCGCAGGTACTGCTCGGCCGCCTCCGGATCGGCGACCGTCAGGGCGAGGTGGTGTCCGCCGACGTCGTTCGGACCGGGTGGCGAGGTCACCTGGTCCGGAGCGTCGTACTCGAACAGCTCGAGGTTGGTGAAGGCGTCGAGCCTGACGAGGGCGACGTGGGCGCGGGCCCTCGGGTGAACGCCCAGCTTCCGGCGCATCCAGTCGCCGGCGGCGTCCTCCACCGGCCCTTCCCGGTAGCAGAGTTGCCCTCCGAGGACGTCGGTGAAGAAGGCGACGGCCTCCTCCAGGCGCGGCACCGTGAAGGCGTAGTGATCGACGGCCCGCGCGGTGGGCAGGCCTAAGAGCCCCGGCGACTCGGTGACGGCGTTGAGCATCTTTCCCCCTGTTGTCGCGCGTCGGGTGACGGGACACCACGACACATGCGTGCCCGGGCGCCGGAACGTGCCGACAGCCGGGACCGACCGAGGGGACAGTACGACAATGTCATTGCGCACGCAAGAACTACCCCCGGACCACGCCCGCACAGGTAGGCCCGCACACCGATTTCGACCTGGCACTTGGACCACTTGTAGACCTTGCTTGAACAGTCACCGAATCAAGAACTTGCAGATCTCCTTGCCCAGGCATGCAAACCACGTGGTGACCGGGGGTTTCCCCGGCCTCCGCGGTCTCGTATTCTGGGCATGGACCGGCCGTGCCGGCTGTCGCGTGCCGAGCCCGTTTCCCCCCACCGCGCCCGGAAGGGTTCCCCCCGACGGTCGGCGGAGCCCGGGGCATCCTGAAGAAGGCGGCATCATGCGAACGCGCAAGGAAGACAGTGTCGAGCTGTGGAGCCAACTATCGGTTCTCGTCGCGGAGGTCGGGACCGCGCTGGACAGACGGCTGTCCGAGGACTTCGAACTGGGCCTCACCGACTTCCTGGCCCTGCGGGCACTGAGCAACGGTGACCCGGCCGGCATCCGCATGAGCGAACTCGCCCAACTCCTTGGTCTCAATCAGTCGTCCGCCACCCGTGCCGTCCAGCGGCTCGAGGGCCGCAGCCTGGTCGAGAAGGCGGCACACGCGACGGACCGCCGGGGCGTGGTGGTGCGTGTCACCGACGCGGGCCGCGACCTGGTCGGGGACATAGGGGGCCTCTTCCGGCGGGAGGTGGGCATGGCACTGGAGGTCGCTTCCATGGACAGCCGGACCAGTTCGGTCGTCGCCCGGTTGCGGTACGCCCCCACCCTCAACCGCTGACCCCGCCCCCGACGCCCCCGCCCCCTCGGCGGGGGCGCCGTCGTTCCCGCGCCCCGTCAGGCCGCCCAGGCGGGCGGACACTGCGGAAAACAGGGCAGGCGTCCTTGCGTAAGCATGTATCGCAGCATCCTTCAGGACATCCCTGGCAACTGAACACACACTGAAGCACCAGATCATCGCGGCCCGATGCGTGCAACGCGATCGGTTTCGGCCAGCACTCCACGCATGAAAAACTGGATATCCTTGCGTACGCAATGACTCCTGTGTCAGGGTCGCTCCCGACAACGGGGGCGGGTCACGACACGGTGACCGAAGTGCGTGCGGACGGCCCGGAGGGCCGCGATGCCGACACGTGAGAGAACTGCCCCGACCGGATGCTCCGAGCACCCGGATCGAGACTCTTCGCCGGAGGCAGAAGTCTGATGCAGCAGCGAACCCAGACCACCGCGACCAACGACGGCCTCTTCGCCGTGGGCAGCCCGGTCACCCACTGGTCGGTGCAGACCAGCAATCCGGTGCAGTACGAGATCCAGGCCTGCGACAACCTGCTGGACCCGGCGAACTCCGTGATTCTGGAGGGAACTTCGGGCACCGGGCCCCGGCGCCGCTTCGTCGTCACCGACCGGGTCGTCGCATCCCTGTACGGTGAGCGGATCCGCGCCTACTTCGATCACCACGCCGTCGACCACCGCCTGCTCGTGCTGGACGACGGTGAGACGCACAAGTCGATGGACGCCGTGCTGCGGGTCGCCGAGGCACTCGACGACTTCGGCGTCGACCGCCGCCGTGAACCCGTCATCGCCATCGGCGGGGGCGTCCTCATGGACATCGTCGGTTTCGCCGCCAGTCTCTACCGCCGCTCCACACCGTTCATCCGCATCCCCACCACACTGATCGGCCTCGTGGACGCCGGCGTCGGCGCGAAGACCGGGGTCAACCACAACGGACACAAGAACCGGCTGGGCACGTACTTCCCCGCGGACCGCACCCTGCTGGACCGCTCGTTCCTGGCGACCCTCGACACCCGGCACATCAGCAACGGACTGTCCGAGATCCTGAAGATCGCCCTGATCAAGGACGCGCGACTGTTCGACCTGCTGGAACAGCACGGGGCCGACCTCTTGCGTACCAAGCTGCAGAGCCCCGGAGGTGTGGGCCCCACCCCTGCGGACGCCCCGCTGGAGCAGCGCCTCGCGGCCCGGGGCCTGCACCTCGACCCCGCGACGGAGGTGACCGAGCGGGCCATCCACGGGATGCTGGAGGAGCTCCAGCCGAACCTCTGGGAGAAGGTGCTGGAACGCGTCGTCGACTACGGCCACACGTTCAGCCCGACCATCGAGATGCACGCCCTTCCCGCCCTGCTGCACGGGGAGGCCGTGGCCGTCGACATGGCGCTCACCACCGTGATGGCCGAGCAGCGCGGGCTGGTCAGCGCCTATCAGCGGGAACGCGTGCTCGCCGTGATGGAACGGCTGGGACTGCCGGCCTGGCACCCCCTGTGCACGGCCGACGTGCTGATGGACGCCCTGCGCGACACCGTGCGCCACCGCGACGGCAAGCAGCGGCTGCCACTGCCGGTGGGGATCGGCAGCGCCGTGTTCGTCAACGACGTCACCGAAGCCGAACTCAAGGCGGCGGCCGAGGCGCTCGCGGGGCTCGCCGCCGGGGTGGCGCGATGACGTCGGCGTCCCTCGCGCGCCCCGGGACGGTCGCCGCCCCGGCCGGCACAGCGCCCCGCGTCTTCCGCTCCATCGGTACCGTGACCGGTGCCGCCACGGTCCACGGAGTGCACGGCGCCGCCGGGCGCACCCGGTGGAAGTGCTTCGCCGGCCGCCGCCAACTCGACTCCGCCTCCGAGGCCGTGGAGTGGGCGTCCGTCCCGCCGGGCGGCCTCAGCGGGGAACACCGCCACACCCGTACCGAGGAGATCTACCTCGTGCTTCGCGGACACGGCGAGTTCCTCTTCAACGGCGCCGCCCATCGGGTGGGGCCGGGGTCCCTCGCGCTGACCGCTCCCGGGAACGTGCACGGGCTGCGCAACACCGGCGAGGCCGACCTCGACTGGTGGGTCATCGAAACCCTCTCGCCCGGCACCCGTGCCGTGCTGTCCTCGACCGGCCACACCCATCCAGGAGTTCCCCCCATGGGCGATGTCGTCATCCACGACCTGTTCAAGGAGCGGACCGTCTCCACCGACGGTGTCTTCAGCGGGCCGCTGCGCCGGGTGGAGGTCGTCGAACTCGACGCCGGCCAACGCACGGTGCTGGGCTCGCCCGACGCGGAACTCGCCGTGTTCGTGCACAGCGGCGAGGGCCGGGCCACCTCGGGAGCCGACGCGGCCGAGCTGGTGGCCGACACGTGCCTGACCCTGGGCGCGGGCACCTCGACCACCGTCGGGGCAACCGCTCCGCTGCGTCTGCTGATCGTGACGCTGGCCGTCCCCGAACGCGCCGAGGAGGTCGCGTGATCCTCACGACGACGTCCGAGGCGGTGCGCACCGCAGTGGGCACCGAGGCGGGAGGTGAGGCCGAGGCGGCCTGGACCTGCCTGGTGCGCAGGGGCATGCTGCACAGCGAGTGCGAGGCCGCGGAGCACTGGCTGCTCCCCCGCGGTTCGGTCCTCACCACGCACCCCGGGCACGGAGTGGAGGAGGCGCTGCTCGTGCTGGAGGGCGTGCTGCGCCTGACAACGCCCTCCGGCGGGCACACCGTACGCGCGGGACAACTGGCCCTGGTGCCGCAGGAGTGCCGGGCCCGGATCACCGCGGACTCCCCCACGGCGCGTCTGGTCTCGGTCCGGGGGCTCTCCGCCTCCGTGTCCGGCCGGCTGCCGCCCCGGGTGCCCGAACTCACCCGCCCCTGAAGACAGGCGGCGCGCCGCGACGGCGGCGCGCCGCACCCCCTACGAAAGCGAGCAGACATGCGCGCCGTGGTCCTGACCACGTACGGCGGGCCAGAGGTCCTGACAGTCCGCGAGGTCCCGGAGCCCGACGGCCCGGGACCGGACGGCGTCCTCGTCCGCAGCGCCGCCGTCGCGGTCAACCCCGTCGACCTCCAGACCCGGGCCGGCCTCCACGCCGAGCGCACCCCGAGCGGCCCGCCCATGATCCTCGGCTGGGACCTGGCCGGCACGGTCACCGCCGTGGGCGAGGCGGTCACCGGTTTCGCCGTGGGCGACCACGTCGTGGCCATGTCCGCCCAGCTGGCCACGGGACGGGGGACCCACGCCGAGCGCGTGGCCCTGCCGGCGGACGCGATCGCCCACGCTCCCTCCTCGGTCCCGCTGTCCGACGCGGCCGGACTGCCCCTGGCAGGTCTGACCGCCTGGCAGGCCCTCGGCATCCTGGCCCTGCCCGAGAGGGCGTCGGTGCTGATCACCGGCGCTCTCGGGGCGGTCGGCGGTCTCGCCGTCCAGCTCGCCCGACGGCGTGGCCTGACGGTGGTGGCTCACATCCGGTCCGCCCGGGACGCGGAGCAGGCGCGCGCTCTGGGTGCCGATCGGGTGGTGGACGAGCGGTGCCTCCCCGACGCCGGAGTCGACGGCCTGCTGGAGACAGCCGGACTGCCCCGTGCGATCACCGCCGTGCGGGACGGCGGGCGCGCCGTCTCGATCGTCCCCACCCGGGTGCCCGCGCCGGAACGCGGTATCGAGGTGGTGGTCTCCTACGTCGAACAGAGCGGCGCCGACCTCGCCACGCTCTGCGCCCTCGTGGACGGCGGAGAGCTGCGGCTGCGCACGGCACGCCGGCTCGGCTTCGCGGACGCGGCCGAGGCCCACCGGCTGCTGGCGGCCGGGGGCGTGCGGGGCAAGCTCGTCCTGCTGCCCTGACGCCATGCCCGGTGCAGCAGAGCCCCACCGGGGCTCGGACCCGACGAACCGAGGACAGTCCACGTGACCGAGACGCACGACGAGGGCGCTCCCGACGCGGACGCCGATTTCACCTCGCGGTTGTGGGAGCGGATGGTGCCCATGTACTCCCTGCTGGAGGGAAGACTGGACCGGGTGCTGACACATCGTCACGACATAGGCCTGGGGGCGTTGATGGCGCTCGGACTGCTCGTGAAGAGCTCCCCCGCGCCGTTGTCGGTGAGCGGGATCGCCGGACGGCAGGGAGTGAGCGTCTCGTCCGCGAGCCGGGTGCTTGCCCGGCTGGAGGAGCAGGGTCGGGCGGTGCGGGTGGCCTGGCCCTGCGACCGCCGGGCCGGCCGGTTCACGGCCACCGCCGCCGGCGCCCGCCTCTGGACCCACGCACGTCGCACGCTCGACCGCGAGCTGTCGGCCGAGTTCCGGGCACTGCGCTTCGACGAGAGATACGCGCATGTGGCGGCGCGCCTGTGCCGGGCGGAGGACGAACCTCCGGCGCCCTGAGGCCGACCGCCCTCCCCCGCGCACTCCAACCACCGTGCGTGGAGGACGTCCCGCAGGCGGGTCCCCGCAGCCGGGGGCCCGCCTGCAGGGCGTCCCTCAGGCTTCCGGCTCGGGCCAGGCCGACATGGCGTACGCGGCCGTGCGCCGGAGCTCCTCCGTGGTCGCCCCGTCGCGGGCCTGCTGCGACATCCCCTGGATCACTGCCGCGAAGTAGACCGCCAGCGCGCGCACGTCGGCCTCCTCAGCGAGCGCCCCGCCCTCCCTCGCGCGTGCCAGCCGCTCCTCGAAGGAGCGGACGTTGGCCACTCTGCGGGCGCGCAGGTCCTGCTCGACGTCGGCCGTCTGGGGCGAGTAGTTGGCCGCCGCGGTGATGATCAGGCAGCCCGCGGGATGGTCCGGTGCGGTGTAGGACACGGCCGCTTCGTCCAGCATTCTGGCGAACCCGGTACGCGGGTCGCTCTCCTGGTCCAGCGCCTGGTCCATGAAGGCGCCGAAGCTGCCGCCGTAGCGCTCGACGACCTCGTTGAACAGGGTGCGCTTGTCACCGAAGGCCGCGTAGAGACTCGGCGGCGAGATGCCCATGGCGGCGGTCAGGTCCGCGACGGACGTGCCTTCGTAACCGTGCTGCCAGAACAGGAGCGTGGCCTGACGCAGGGCTGCCTCCCGGTCGAAACTCCGCGGTCTGCCGCGTTTGGTCGTGGTCATCCCTGAATTTTACAGCGATCGCTAGGAAATTGGTGTAACCTCATTGCGTAGCGATCGCTACACATTGATGACGTGACACGAAGAGGAGAGGTCATGGGTGCTCTGACGGGCCGGACGGCACTGGTCACGGGCGGCAGCCGGGGAATCGGGCGTGCGGTCGCCGAGCGCCTCGGTGCGGAGGGCGCGCTGGTGGCGGTGCACTACGGCCGCGACGCGGCAGCCGCCGACGAGGTCGTCGGCAGCGTCCGCGCCGGGGGCGGGAAGGCGTTCGCCGTGGGGGCCGACCTGAGCGGCCCCGAGGGCGTGGCGACCCTCTGGGAGGGCTACGACCGGCAGGTCCTGGAACACGCGGACGGCGCCGGCCTCGACATCCTGGTCAACAACGCCGGCATCACCCCGCGCGGGGAGATCGAGGAGACCACCGCCGAGGCGTTCGACGCGGCCGTCGCCGTCAACATGCGCGCGCCGTTCTTCCTCACCCAGCAAGGGCTCAAGCGCCTGCACGACGGCGGGCGGATCATCAACGTCTCCTCCGGGGCGACCCGGATCGCGCTCACCGACATCATCGCGTACGCCATGACGAAGGGCGCCGTGGACGCCTTCACCCTCACCCTGGCCAAGACGCTCGGCCCTCGGGGCATCACGGTCAACGCGGTCGCGCCCGGCATCATCGACACCGACATGAACGCCACCTGGCTGCGCGGCAACGAGGCGGCCCAGAGGTCCGCGGCGGACCTGTCGGCGCTCGGCAGGGTCGGGCGGCCCGAGGACGTGGCCGACGTGGTCACCTTCCTCGCCTCCGACGACGCCCGCTGGGTGACGGGACAGGTCATCGACGCCACCGGCGGATCGCAGCTCTGACCACGCCGGACCGCATGCACGCCACGGTGTCAACGGCGACACCCTGACCCCTTACACGCTGGTTGCACTGGAGGCCCCATGCACGTCGTCATCGCCTGGTGGGACAAGCGGCGCACTGCCCCGGCCGAAGCCGTACGACCGCACCGCACCCGGACCGCCCGAGACCGGTCGGCGGAGCAGGGTCCGTTCGACCCGGAGTTCCCCTTCCCCGGCCTGCGGGCCGGCCAGTGGATCACGGACCCCGCCGCCGACCTGTGCGGGCTCGCGCTGGTGTGGGATTCGGCGCACAGCGCCGAACTCTCCCTTCCGACGCTGTTCGACAGTGCGTTCGGCTGTGCTCCCGCCCATCGGTGGGCTTTCGAGCTGCCCGACGCGGCACCGCGGCACGAGGACGTGACGGACCTCCCGGCGGAGCTGGACCTGCTGCTCCACGCCTGACGGACCGGGGTTGCCCCACCGGCCCGCGGGCGCAACGGGGCCGGCGTCACGGCGACGCCGGCCCCCGGCGCGGTGAGGGTCACCGGGAACAGCGCGCCCGCATCCCGCGTTGACGTGGACGGCCGGGCCCGTCGGGCCGGCCGCGGTCGGAGTGGAAGGCGTCAGTCGTGCACGGTGAGTACAAGGTTCCCGGCGGCAAGCTGGTCGTGGTGGACGTCGAGGTGGAGGACGGGGTGCTGCGCCACGTGCGGGTGGCGGGCGACTTCTTCCTGGAGCCGGACGAGGCCCTCGACGCCGTGAACGGTGCCCTGGAGGGCGCTCCCGCCGGGACGGACGCGGCCGGGCTGGCGGCGCGGATCGAGGCGGCCCTGCCCTCGGGGACCGTGATGTACGGGCTGACCTCGGAGGGCATCGCCATCGCCGTGCGCCGGGCGCTCGCGCACGCCACCGACTGGACGGACTACGACTGGCAGCTGATCCACGAGGGCCCGCAGAATCCGGCGCTGCACATGGCGCTGGACGAGGTGCTGACCGCGGAGGTCGCCGCGGGGCGCCGTCCGCCGACGCTGCGGGTGTGGGAGTGGGCCGCGCCCGCGGTGATCATCGGCAGCTTCCAGTCGCTGCGCAACGAGGTGGACGCCGAGGGGGCGCGGCGGCACGGCATCGAGGTGGTGCGCCGGATCTCCGGCGGCGGGGCGATGTTCGTGGAGCCCGGCAACACGATCACCTACTCGCTGTCGGTGCCGGAGGCACTGGTGCAGGGGCTGTCGTTCCAGGACAGCTACGCCTACCTCGACGACTGGGTGCTGGGCGCTCTCGGCGACATGGGGATCCGGGCGTGGTACCAGCCGCTGAACGACATCGCCACCGACCAGGGCAAGATCGCCGGTGCGGCGCAGAAGCGGCTGGTGGGGCCCGGTGGCGGTCCGGGCGCGGTGCTGCACCACGTGACGATGGCCTACGACATCGACGCGGACAAGATGCTCGACGTGCTGCGCATCGGGCGGGAGAAGCTGTCCGACAAGGGCACCGGCAGCGCGAAGAAGCGGGTGGATCCGCTGCGCCGGCAGACCGGGCTGGCCCGCGAGGCCGTCATCGACCGGATGATCGACTCCTTCGGGGACCGCTACGGCCTCACCGCCGGCAAGGTGACCGACGAGGAGCTGACCCGGGCCGCGGAACTGGCGCGGGAGAAGTTCGCCTCCGACGCGTGGACGGCGCGGGTGCCCTGACCGCAGGGCGGCCCGGCTCTGCGGCTCGACGACCGCGCGGACATAATCGCTGTTCACGGGGTTAAGCAGGACAAATGCGGGCGCTGTTCGGTGCGTTGCTGTCACCGTGTCCCTACGGAGCGAGTTCGCCCTTCCGCCCCACCGGGACTCGTGTGAGACTGGCCGTCCCGTCCGCAGTGCGGACCTGCTCCGCACCGTCCCCCACGAGAAGTGCGCCGTGCGTTCCTTGCCTCTGCCGCTCGCCCTCACCGCACGTCTGTCGCCGGTGGTCGTCCTCGCCGCGGCCGGCTGGGCGCTGTCGTCCGGTCCCCTGGCGGCGCCGCAGGCTGCCGAGAACAAGCCGGTCGAGAAGACGGAGACCCAGTCCGCTCCCGGCCCGTCGACGACGCAGGAGTCGAAGACGTACACCGCCGCGCCCGCGCCCTGCGGGGCGCTGGCCGCCAAGAGCGTCAAGTCCCTCGTGCCGGGGGCGAAGACGGCCGGCAAGGAGATCGCGTCGACCGACTCCAAGCTGCGCCGCACCTGTTCCTGGAACGCGCTCAAGGGCTACGAGTACAGGTGGCTCGACGTGTCGTTCGAGGTGCTGGCCTCCGACGAGGCGGCGGAGCGCAGTTACGGGTCGCGGGTGGAGGAGAAGAGCGGCGGCGGCGAGGTTCCCGGGCTCGGTGACGAGGCGTACTCCGTGGTGAACCTGACCACCGAGGACAAGCAGCAGACCCGGGAGGGCGTGGTGCTGGCCCGCACCTCCAACGCACTGGTCGTCGTCACGTACAACGGCAGTGACTTCGAGTCGAAGAAGGCCCCGTCCACCGACGAGATCAACAAGGGTGCCATCAAGGCCGCCAAGGAAGCGGTGGCCGCGCTGCAGAACGGCGCCAAGGGCTGACCCCGGGCGCCGTCCCGGCCGTTCACCCCTCGCGCCGCACGCCCTCCCGGCCGCGGCCGGTGGCCGTCATCAGCACCAGGTACAGCACCATCGACGTGCCCAGGCCGACCGCCCAGCCGTAGTCGGCCAGGGGTGCGAGCGCCGGCAGGGGGCGCCCGTCGATGAGGGGGTCGAAGTCGGCGCCGCCGACGGCGAGGACCCCGCCCACCGCGAAGGCGGCCACCGCCCGCCAGTTCCAGCCGCCCTCGTACCAGTAGCGGCCGCCCGTGCGGTACAGGTCGACGAGGTCGAGCCGGGCGCGGCGCAGCAGCCAGTAGTCGGCGATGAGGATGCCCGCGACGGTGCCGAGCAGGCCGCCGACCAGGCCGAGCCAGGTGAAGATGTAGCCCTGCGGGTCGGAGTACAGCTTCCACGGGAAGATCAGCACCGCCAGCACGCAGGTGATCAGCGCGCCCGCGCGGAAACTGACCTTACGCGGGGCGACGTTGGAGAAGTCGAAGGCGGGTGAGACCAGGTTCGCCGCGATGTTCACGGACAGGGTCGCCACCAGCACGGTGACCAGCGCGAAGAGCAGGCCGACGGTGCTGTCGGTCTTGGCGGCGAGCTGCACCGGGTCCCAGATGGCCTCGCCGTAGACGGCCTGGCTGCCGGAGGTGACCATGACGGACAGGAACGCGAACAGCGTCATGGTGGTGGGCAGTCCCAGGGCCTGGCCCCAGGTCTGCGCCTTCTGGCTCTTGCCGTAGCGGGTGAAGTCGGGGATGTTCAGGGACAGGGTGGACCAGAAGCCGATCATGCCCATGAGGGCCGGGGCGAACAGGGTCCAGAAGTCCGCGCCCCAGCCGAGCCGGGAGGGCTGGTCGAGCAGCGGGCCGAAGCCGCCCGCCTTGTCGCTCATCCACCACAGCATCACGAAGGCGCCGACGAGCACGAAGGGCGCCGCCCAGTTCTCGAAGCGGCGGATGGTCTCCATGCCCCGGTAGATGATGGCGACCTGGATCGCCCAGAAGATCGCGAAGGACAGCCACATGGTCCAGGCGTAGCCGCCGAGCGTCGCCGCGTTCGTCCAGCCGTCGCCGATCAGTTTGCCGGCGAGGAAGTAGATGGCCTCGCCGCCGATCCAGGTCTGGATGCCGAACCAGCCGCACGCCACCAACGCCCGTACGACGGCGGGGAGGTTGGCGCCGCGGATGCCGAAGGAGGCGCGCGCGAACACCGGGAAGGGGATGCCGTACTTGGGGCCGGCGTGCCCGGTGAGCAGCATCGGGACCAGCACGATGACGTTGGCCAGGGCGATGGTGAACACCGCCTGCTTCCAGTCCATGCCCACCGCGATGAGCCCGGAGGCCAGCGTCCAGGAGGCGGTGTTGTGGGCCATGCCGACCCACAGCGCGGAGAAGTTGTACGTGGTCCAGGTGCGGCGCCGGACCGGTACCGGCAGCAGGTCGGCGTTGGCGTAGCGGCCGCTCGGGGCGGTGGCGTCCGGGGCGAGCTCCACCCGCCCGTCGGCGAGGGTGACCTGGGACGGGGCGGGTATGGCGATGGGAGCGGTGTCGGTCATGGGCGGGCCCCTCGGATGAGGCGGGACGGGACAGGGCCGTGCGGGTGCGCGCCGATGGGGGGTGGGGCCGGGAGCGTCCCGGCGGCCCCCTTCCCCGGGCTGCGGGAAGGGGGAGACGCGTGGGGTGGCCGGAGGCCGGCGGTGCCGGTCAGCCGGCGAGGGCCGGGATGATCCGCTTGCCGTAGGCGTCGATCACGGCCTCCTGCGCGTCGTGCATGTCGTAGACGGCGAAGTGGTCGACGCCGAGCGCGCGCAGGGCCTTCAGCTTCTCGATGTGCTTCTCGACCGGGCCGATCAGGCAGAACCGGTCGACGATCTCGTCGGGCACGAACCGCGTGTCCGGGTTGTCGCTGCGTCCGTGGTGAGAGTAGTCGTAGCCCTGGCGGGACTTGATGTAGTCGGTGAGTTCGTGCGGGACGACGCTGCCGTCGGCGCCGTACTTCGAGACCAGGTCGGCGACGTGGTTGCCGACCATGCCGCCGAACCAGCGGCACTGCTCGCGGGCGTGGGCGAGCGCCTCCGGCGAGTCGTCGGCGGTGACGTAGGCCGGGGCGGCAACGCAGACGGTGACCTCGGCGGGGTCCCGGCCGGCGGCGACGGCCGCGTCCTTGACCGCCTTGACCATGTACTCGGTGAGGTACAGGTCGGCGAGCTGCAGGATGAACCCGTCGGCCTCCTCGCCGGCCATGCGCAGCGCCTTGGGTCCGTAGGCGGCCATCCACACCGGCAGGCGGGCGTCCGGGCCGATCCAGGGGAAGCGGACGACGGTGCCGCCGCCGAGGTCGGCCTCGCCGCCGCTCGCGAGGGTGCGGATCACCTTCATGGCGTCGCTGATCCGGGCCAGCGTGTTGGGGGTGCGTCCGGCGACGCGCATCGCGGAGTCGCCGCGGCCGATGCCGCAGACGGTGCGGTTGCCGTACATGTCGTTGAGGGTGGCGAACGTGGAGGCGGTCACCTCCCAGGTGCGGGTGCCGGGGTTGGTGACCATGGGGCCGACCGTCAGGGTCGTGGTGTTCGCGAGGATCCGGCTGTAGATGACGAAGGGTTCCTGCCACAGCACGGCCGAGTCGAAGGTCCAGCCGTGGGTGAAGCCGTTGCGCTCGGCGCGCTGCATCAGGTCGACGACCCGCGAGGCCGGCGGGTCGGTCTGCAGGACGAGTCCGAAGTCCATGCGCACCACTCCTAGGTGAGGTACTGACAGGTGGAACGCGGGGTGTAGGCGCCGTGCCCGGCGCGCCCGGTGTACTCCCGCTCGGTGATGACGGGCACCCCGCGCGAGAGGACCGTCTCGACGCGGCCGGTGACGCGTTTGCCTTCGTACGCCGAGTAGTCGACGTTCATGTGGTGCGTCTCGGCGGACAGCACCTGCTCGGCGTGCGGGTCGTAGATGACGACGTCGGCGTCGGCGCCCGGGGCGAGGGTGCCCTTCTTCGGGTACAGGCCGAACATCCGGGCCGGGGCGGCGCAGGCGATCTCGATCCAGCGGCGGCGGGAGATGTGCCCGTCGACCACGGCCTGGTGCAGCAGGTCCATGCGGTGTTCCACGCCCGGCAGCCCGTTGGGGATCTTGGAGAAGTCGCCGCGGCCGAGTTCCTTCTGGCCCACGAAGCAGAAGGGGCAGTGGTCGGTGGAGACCACCTGGAGGTCGTTGCCGCGCAGGCCCCGCCACAGGGACGCCTGGTGCTCCCTGGGCCGCAGCGGGGTGCTGCACACGTACTTGGCGCCCTCGAAGTCCGGTTCGGCGAGGTTGTCGGTGGACAGGAACAGGTACTGCGGGCAGGTCTCGCCGAAGACGTTCAGTCCGTCGTCGCGGGCCCGGGTCAGTTCGGCGACCGCCTCGGCCGCCGAGACGTGCACCACGTACAGCGGGGCGCCGGCGACCTGGGCGAGCCGGATGGCGCGGTGGGTGGCCTCGGCCTCCAGCAGCGCCTTGCGGACCTCGCCGTGGTGGCGGGGGTCTGTCTCGCCGCGGGCCAGGGCCTGCTGCACCAGGACGTCGATGGCGATGCCGTTCTCGGCGTGCATCATGATCAGGCCGCCGTTGTCGGCGGAGCGCTGCATGGCGCGCAGGATCTGCCCGTCGTCGCTGTAGAAGACGCCCGGGTAGGCCATGAACTGCTTGAAGCTGGTGACCCCTTCGTCCACCAGGAGATCCATCTCCTTGAGCGTGTCGTCGTTCACGTCGGAGACGATCATGTGGAAGCCGTAGTCGACGGCGCAGTTGCCCTCGGCCTTGGCGTGCCAGGCGTCGAGGCCCTCGCGCAGGGAGCGGCCGACGCTCTGCACCGCGAAGTCGACGATCGTGGTGGTGCCGCCCCAGGCAGCGGCCCGGGTGCCGGTCTCGAAGGTGTCGGAGGCGAAGGTGCCGCCGAACGGCAGCTCCATGTGGGTGTGGGCGTCCACCCCGCCCGGGAGCACGTACTTCCCGGTGGCGTCGAGGGCGTGGTCGGCGGTGAACGCCTCGGCGGCCGGGGTGCCGGTGGCGGCGAGGGCGGCGATGCGGCCGTCCTCGATCAGGACGTCGGCGTGGATCTCGTCCGAGGCGGTGATGACGAGTCCACCCCGGATGACGGTACGGCTCATGCGTGCACGCTCCGCTGGGTCGTGGTCGGACGGTGCGGGCCGCCGGGGGCCGGCGGCGCGGTCCCCGGCGCCCGCGCACGGGTGGCGTCGCGTGCGCGGGCGCCGGGTACCGGGACGGTCAGGGCGCGGTGAGCGGGGGGTAGGCGTCCGGGCGGCGGTCGCGGTAGAACTGCCAGCGGTCGCGGACCTCGCGCAGCTTGGCCATGTCCAGGTCGCGGACGACGAGTTCGGTCTCCTTGTCGCTCGCCACCTCCCCCACGAACTGCCCCTCGGGGTCGGCGAAGTACGACGTCCCGTAGAAGTCGTTGTCGCCGAGTTCCTCCACCCCGACCCGGTTGATCGCGCCCACGAAGTACTCGTTGGCGACGGCCGAGGCCGGCTGCTCCAGCTGCCACAGATAGGCGGACAGGCCGCGGGAGGTGGCGGAGGGGTTGAACACGATCTCCGCGCCGGCGAGTCCGAGCGCCCGCCAGCCCTCGGGGAAGTGGCGGTCGTAGCAGATGTAGACGGCGATGCGGCCCGCCTTGGTGTCGAACACGGGCCAGCCGCCGTTGCCCGGGCGGAAGTAGAACTTCTCCCAGAAGCCCTTGACCTGCGGGATGTGGTGCTTGCGGTACTTGCCGAGGTAGGAGCCGTCGGCGTCGATGACCGCCGCGGTATTGTACAGCACGCCCGGCTGTTCCTCCTCGTACATGGGCAGGACGAGGACGAGGCCGAGTTCCCTGGCGAGGGCCTGGAAGCGCTTGACGATCGGGCCGTCGGGGATGCGCTCGGCGTACTCGTAGAACGCGGGGTCCTGGACCTGGCAGAAGTAGGGCCCGTAGAACAGCTCCTGGAAGCACAGCACGGACGCGCCCTGGGCGGCGGCGTCGCGGGCGGCCTGCTCGTGGACCTGGATCATCGACTCCTTGTCGCCGGTCCAGGCGGTCTGGAAGACGGCGGCACGGATCACTGGGCTCATCGGGACCTCCGGTCGCTCGGTGTCCGGTGAGCCTAGGAACGCGGGCGGTGCGCGGTGAGTTGCACCGTGTCACGTCTGCGGGGGCGCGGCGTGTCACCGTGTCATCTTCCCGAATGCCCATGGTTCCACCGCCGTTGCCGCCGTAATTGCCGTTGCCGCCGTCGTCGCCGTGTCTCCGTCGACCGGGCCGGTCACTGCTGTTGCGCGTCGTGCGCGAGGAGCGCGATGTGCACCGAGGCGGCCTGCTCGAAGTCGTCGAGGTCCACCCCGAGGCGGGCCTGTATCGCCTCCAGGCGCCGGTAGAGCGCGGGCCGGGACACGTGGTGCAGCTGGGCGGTGCGGGACTTGTTGCGGCCGGTGGCGAGGTAGGTCCGCAGCACCGACAGCAGGTCCTCGTCCGGTTCCGCCAGCAGGCCGTCCAGCTCCCGCTCCGCGAACGACTGCACCTCCGGGTCGTCGCGCAGCAGCCGGACGAGGCCGCGCAGGTGCACGTCCCGGAGCCGGACCACGGCGGGCAGGTCCAGCGCCGCGGTGGACCCGGCGACGGCGTCCGCGACGTGCCGGGCCTCGCGCAGCCCGGCGGGGACGTCGTCGAAGGCGGTGCGCGCCCCGGCCGCCGCCACCACGGCCGGGGCCGGGCCCTCGGTGCGCAGCCGGGCCGCGAAGTGGGCGGTGAGCGCGTCGGCGTCCTGGTCGCGGGCGAGACTGAGCAGCACCGCGCTGGTGCCGTCGGTCAGTTCGGCGACGATCCCGGACAGCCCCAGCAGGCGCAGCACCCGGTCGAGCCCGGAGGGGGTGAGGCCGCGCACGACGAGCGGCACGAAGGTGCGCCGGTTGACCGGCAGCCCGGCCGCGCGGGCCCGGGGCAGCAGCTGCCGGGCCGGTACGACGCCGCTGACCAGGTCGGTGAGCAGGCTCTGCGCGGACTGTTCCTCCCAGGAGCAGTCGGTGGTGCCGCCGAGCATGCGGTGCAGGACGAGTGCCTCGGCGGCCCGGTCGGCGAGCAGGCGCCCGGTGGCGGTGTCGCCGCGGTAGCCGCACAGCACGATCCGGCCCCACCGCTCCCCGCGCCCGCCGAGTTCGGCGCGGATCCAGCCGTCGCCCTCGCCGCCGCCGGCCTGGCGGGCGACGCGTTCCCAGTCGCGCAGCACGTCGTCGACGGCCGGGCGTTCGCCCGCGGTGCCCAGGACGCGGTGGGCGAGGTTGGCGACGACGACGGGGCAGCCGCTGTGCCGGGCGACCTCGTCGAGCAGGCGTTGCAGGGGCGCGCCGGCGGTGATCAGCGCGGTGAGTTCGGTGCGGACGGCCTCGGAGAGGCTGACGGCGGCGAACTTGCGCCGCACCAGCCGGGACTGCACCTCCTCGGTCAGCTGGGCGAACGGGGAGGGCCGGTGGAGCACCACGAGCGGCAGGCCGCAGCGTTCGGCGACTCGGCGCATCACGTCCGGCGGGGAGGGGAAGGCCCGGCCGAGTCCCAGGACCACGGCGGACGCCTCGGCGCGGTGCATGGAGCGCACGTACTCGGCCTGCTTGTCCTCGTCGCCGGCGAGCAGCACGCCGGTGGTGAGCACCATCTCGCCGCCGCTGAGCATCACCCCCACGTCGGCCGCCTCGGCGACGTGCACCCAGCGCACCGGCCGGTCCAGCAGGCCCGCCCCGGCCACCACCTCGGGTTCCCCGGCGAGCACCCGTTCCAGCGCGAGGACCTGCCGGACCGACAGGGCCGGGGCCGGTGCTTCCCAGGACTGCGAGGCGGTGGTCATGGCGGGTGTCCCCTCGGTCGGTGGCCGCGTGACGGGTGTGCCGGCTACAGGAGGCTGCGCAGGGCCTCCTCCAGGATCGCGGCGCCCTCCTCGGCCTCGGCGACGTTGAGGGACAGCGGCGGGGCGACGCGCAGGCAGCTCGTGTCGTGGCCGCCGCCCTTGCCGATGAGCAGTCCCCCGGCGCGGGCCGCCTCCAGCACGGCGGACGCGGCCTGCGGGTCGGCCTCGTCGGTGCCGGGCCGGGTCAGCTCGATGCCGATCATCAGTCCGCGTCCGCGCACCTCCCGTACGGCCGGCACGTGGGCGGCGGCGGCCCGCAGCCGTTCGATGAGCATTCCGCCGACCCGCCGGGCGTTGCCCTGGAGGTCGTGTTCGAGGTGGTAGGTGAGGTTGGCGAGGCCGGCGGCCATGGTGATCTGGGTGCCGCCGAACGTGGAGATGCTGTTGGCGTCCAGGCAGTTCATGATCTCGGCGCGGGCGACGACGCCGCCGATGGACATGCCGTTGCCGATGCCCTTGGCGAAGGTCAGCATGTCGGGCGGGCCGCTGCGGCCGTGGGCCTGCCAGCCCCAGAAGTGCTCCCCGGTACGGCCCCAGCCGGTCTGCACCTCGTCGGAGATCCACAGGATGCCGTGCCGGTCCAGCACCTCGCGGAAGGCGGCGTACAGGCCGTCGGGCGGGGAGGTGAAGCCGCCGACGCCCTGGATCGGTTCGGCGATCAGGGCGGCGGGCGGGCGGGTGTGGCCGAGGAGGTCCTTGAGGTCGTCGACGCAGGCGGCGACGAAGTCGTAGTCGTCCAGCGCCGCGAACGGCCCCCGGCCGCGGACGCCGCCGTGCACGTACAGCGTCTGCAGCGGGGACATCGACGTCGGCGACCAGCCGCGGTTGCCGGTGATACCGACGGCGCTGAAGGAGCGGCCGTGGTAGCTGTTGCGCATGGCGAGGACGGTGTTGCTGCGCCGGTAGGTGGTGGCGAGCAGCAGGGCCGCGTCGTTGGCCTCGGTGCCGGAGGTCGTGAAGAACACCCGAGCGTCCGGGATGCCGCTCAACTGGGCGATGCGTTCGGCGAGTTCGACCATCGGCCGGTTGAGGTAGAGGGTGGAGGAGTGCACGATCCGCCCGGCCTGGTCGGCGACCGCCTTGGTCACCTCGGGCAGGGCGTGCGCGGTCATGGTGGTGAGGATGCCGCCGAAGAAGTCGAGGTAGCGGTTGCCGTCGGAGTCCCAGACGTGGCGTCCCTCGCCGTGGGTGATCTCGATGGGCTCCTCGTAGTACAGGGCGAGCCAGTCGGGGAGCACCGAGCGGTGGCGTCCCAGCAGGTCGTCGGTCACGGCCGCACCAGCCCTTGGTAGGCGTCGGGGCGGCGGTCGCGGTAGAAGGCCCACTGCTGCCGCACCTCCTCGATGAGGCCGAAGTCCAGGTCGCGGACCACGAGTTCCTCCTTGCTGTCGCTGGCGACGCCGCCGACGAACCGGCCGCGCGGGTCGACGAAGTACGAGGTGCCGTAGAAGTCGTTGTCCCCGTACTCCTCCTGGCCGACGCGGTTGATGGCGGCGACGAAGTACTCGTTGGCGACGGCGGCGGCCGGCTGTTCCAGCTGCCACAGGTAGGACGACAGGCCGCGGTGGGTGGCCGAGGGGTTGTAGACCAGCTGCGCGCCGTTCAGGCCGAGCTGGCGCCAGCCCTCGGGGAAGTGCCGGTCGTAGCAGATGTAGACGCCGACCTTGCCGACGGCGGTGTCGAAGACGGGCCAGCCGAGGTTGCCGGGCTTGAAGTAGAACTTCTCCCAGAAGCCCTTGACCTGCGGGATGTGGTGCTTGCGGTACTTGCCGAGGACGGTGCCGTCGGCGTCGATCACGGCGGCGGTGTTGTAGTAGAAGCCCGTCTGCTCCACCTCGAACACCGGCACGACGATCACCATGCCGGTCTCCCGGGCCAGCTCGCGCATGCGGCGGGTGGTCGGCCCGTCGGGCACCGGCTCCGCCCAGCGGTAGTGCTCCGGGTCCTGGACCTGACAGAAGTAGGGGGCGTTGAAGACTTCCTGGAACCCGATGATCCGCGCGCCCCGCCGGGCCGCCTCCCGGGCGTGCTCCTCGTGTTTCGCCAGCATGGACTCGGTGTCGCCGGTCCAGGTCGCCTGGACCAGAGCGGCACGTACGACGTTGGCCATGAGCTGCTCCTTCGACGCGGCGTCAGCGCCTCTACGCCCGTAGAAACGGTCGTAGAGGGACGAACGTAAGCCTCTCGGGCGCCCTTGCCAAGACCATCGTCCTGCGGGCCGGGGAGTCCCCGCGGTTTCGCACTCCGGTGGGTGAGTCGCCGGGCCCGCGGGCGGGAGCGCGCGGCCGGTCCCGGCGCCGGTCAGGCGGCCGCGGCGAGGCACAGGACCTCCCGGGCGACGGCCTCGGCGGGCCGGACGACGACACCCCTCGGCTCCGTGAGGTCCGTCAGGTCCGTCAGGTCCGTCAGGCGACACCAGACGTCTCACGTCCACGCCATGGGACGTCATCCGGCGGTCACCGGACGTGCCGGACCGCCGGACGGTCAGGCGGCGAGCGGCAGCTCCGGCGGGCACTGCCGGAGCAGGTCGTCCAGCGACAGTCCGAGCTCCCCGGCCAGCGCGGCCACGGTGAAGAACGCGGGGGTCGGGGCCCGGCCGGTCTCGATCTTGCGGAGGGTCTCCGGCGAGAGGCCGGCACCCGTCGCCACCTCGGTCATGCTGCGGTCGCCGCGCGCCTCGCGCAGCAGCCGGCCGAGCCGCTCGCCGCGTCGGCGTTCTTCCGGGGTCAAGGGAGTGCGCACCATGCCACCCATTCTAATACCGGTATAGTAATTGGCATGGTGGAGTTGAAGACCCCGGCATCGATCGATGCCATGTACGAGACGGGCCAGGTCGTGGCGGGCGCGCTGACGGCCGTGCGGAAGGCGGCAGGCGTCGGCGTGTCGCTGCTGGAGCTGGACGAGGTCGCACGGGACGCGCTGCGGGCGGCGGGGGCGGACTCCCCGTTCCTGGGCTACCGGCCGTCCTTCGCCCCGACCCCGTTCCCGGCGGTCCTGTGCACGTCGGTCAACGACGCGATCGTGCACGGGATCCCGACCGCATACCGGCTGCGCGACGGCGACCTGGTGTCCGTCGACTTCGGCGCCCATCTGGGCGGCTGGGCCGGCGACTCGGCGCTCAGCTTCGTCGTGGGCACCCCGCGCCCGGCGGACCTGCGGCTGATCGGGACCGCGGAGCGGGCCCTCGCGGCCGGTGTCGCGGCGGCCGTCGTCGGCAACCGCATCGGCGACATCGCGCACGCCATCGGCACGGTGTGCCGGGGCGCGGGCTACGGCATCCCGCAGGACTTCGGCGGGCACGGCATCGGCCGCCGCATGCACGAGGACCCGTCGGTGCCGAACGAGGGGCGGCCCGGCCGGGGCATGCGCCTGCGCGCCGGGCTGGTCCTCGCGATCGAGCCGATGGTGATCGCCGGCGGCACCGACACGTACCGCGCCGACGCCGACGGCTGGACGCTGCGCACCGACGACGGCTCACGCGCCGCCCACGCGGAACACACCGTGGCGGTCACCGAGGACGGCCCCCGGATCCTGACGGCGCGCTGACGAACCGCCGCGCCCGGCCGGGCCTCCCGGCACGCTGACGAACCGCCGGATCTCCCC
>NZ_JAAGMD010000187.1 GCF_010548465.1 Streptomyces sp. SID14436
CGGCGTCGCCGCCGCCACGTACGGGGCTGACGAGCTGCGCACCGACCGGGGCGTGCCGCCCGCGTACCGGCTGCTGATCGTGCAGACGGCCCGCGACTGCGGGCGGCCCGGTGTCACCGCGGCGCTGATCGCGGCCATGCTGAAGGTCGAGAGCGACTTCGACCCGAACCTCTCCGACCCCGCCAACGACGAGTACGGCATCGCCCGCTGGACTCCGAGGGTGCTGCGCTGGTGGATGCACGCGGACGGCACCCCGGGCGAGACCGTCCCCCAGCCGCCGTTCCCGCCCGCCGAGTCCATCCCGGCGATGGGCCGCTACCTGTGCTGGATCGCGCCCCGGCTGGACGCGGGCCTCGCGGACGACCGCCGGGTCCTGCTGGCCGCCGCGTACCGGACGTCGTACCGCAGGGTCAACGACGCGGGCGGGGTCCCGCCGAAGTACCGCTCCTACGCCGACCGTGTCGCGCACTACGTGGAGCGGTACACGCCGCCCGGGAAGCAGTGACCCGGCGCGCGGGCGGGGAGGGGAGTCCGGGGCGGCGGGGCGGGGTGGTGGTGGCGGGCCTCCTAGGCGGGCGGCCGACGCACCGCAGGAGCGGGTTCGTTCGAGGCGGACGGCGCTGCCCTGGTCCCTCCGCGGCGAGGACCGGGCAGCGCCGCCGTCCGGACGCCGGAGCGGTGCTCAGGCGGTCGGCGTGGCCCGGACGGGCTTCGGGGGCGCGACCGGCTCGGTCCCGTCGCGGTCGGCCGGGGCGGCGCCGTCGTCCCCGGCCGGCTTCCGGAGGTTGAGCACCACCAGGAACGTCAGCGCGATGCCGACGGCGATCGCCCAGGTGGCGGTGGTGACGCCGTCCATGAGCTGCCCGGTGTCCTTGGTGTCGCCGCCGCCCGCGGAGTCGGCGATCGCGATCAGCACGGCCAGACCGACAGCCCCGCCGATCTGCTGGCCGGTCGTCGCGATGCCGGAGCCGATGCCCTGGTCGGCCGGCAGCACCCCGGTGGTGGCGGCGGCGAACATCGTGGTGAAGACGATGCCCTGACCCAGCGAGAGCAGGAACAGCGACGGCGCGATCGCCCCGTAGGAGACGTCCTGGCCGAGCGTGAGGGCGAGGACGACCGTGCCGACGACGCCCATGGTCAGACCGATGAACAGGGTGTTGCGCACCCCGAACCTGGTGGCCCACTTGCCGCCCGCGACGGTGCCGACGAGGACACTGCCGGACGGCAGGACGAAGGCGAAGCCCGTGGTCCAGGCGGAGTGGCCCTGCACGATCTGCCAGTACTGGGTGAGGAAGTAGGCCAGCGCGCCGAAGGTGGCCATGAACAGGAAGGTGATGCCGGCACCGGTCGACAGGTTGCGGTTGCCGAACAGCCGCAGCGGCACCATGGGGGCCGCGCTGCGACGCTCGATGACCAGGAACACCGCGAAGGTGACGACGGCGACCGCCAGCGAGGTCAGGACCTGGCCGGAGCCCCAGCCCGCGTCCGGGCCCTGCACGAGGGCGAAGACGAACAGGGTGGAGGCGGCGGTGCCGGTGACGGCGCCCGGCAGGTCGAAGCCACCGCCGGCCTGCGGGGTGTCGTCGGGCAGCAGCCACACCGCGACGACCATGGCGGCGCCGGCCAGCAGCACGTTGACGTAGAAGACCGAGGGCCAGCCGAAGGCGTCGGTGAGCAGACCGCCGAGGATCGAGCCGAGCACCATGCCGGAGCCGCCGGCACCGCCCCAGACGGACAGGGCGCGGTTGCGCTCGGCGCCCTCCGCGAACAGCGACGTGACCAGGGAGAGGGTCGCCGGCGCGAGGAACGCGCCGCCCAGGCCCTGCACGGCCCGGGCCGCGATGAGCAGCCACGGGGCATCGGCGAAGCCGCCCGCCAGGGAGGACGCCGCGTACAGGAAGAGGCCGAGGACGAACATCCGCTTGCGGCCGAAGAGGTCGGTGGCCCGGCCGCCGAGCAGCAGGAATCCGCCGAAGGCGACGGCGTAGGCGGAGACCACCCACTGGAGGTCCTGGGCGCCGAAGCCGAGGTCCTCACCGATCTCCGGCAGGGAGACGAAGACGATGTTGTAGTCGATCGCAATGATCATCTGGGCGAAGGCGAGCAGTGCGAGCACCGCTCCCAGATGACGCGGCCGTGTCGAGTTGATGCCGGACACGCCGGTTCCTTTCATGGTGGCCCGTCAGAACGGGGAGGCGAAAGCAGGAAGGGCAGCAGGGAAGGGAGCGACGGAGGGAGCGGAGGACGGGGAATCATGGGACGGAGGGCGCGAATCAGGGCTTCGACCCGGCGGGGTGCCTCTCCGGCGTCCCGATGTGCAGGGCGTCGGAGACGGGGTGACGGGCCGGGAGTCGGCCGTGCCGGAGTGCCGCCGCGGCGACGCTGTCACGGCAGCCACCACGCCTGTGATGCACCGTCCGGCCCCCGCACGCCGCCGCGGTCCGGCGGGAGCCGGGGGGACATCGGGCTGACCACCGTGGAGGACATGGCTCCAGGCTCGGCCGCACGCCGGTGCCCTACCAGTGCGGGCGGAACATAGTGGTGGTGCCAACAGTCAGAAGTGGCCACGGGGCCCGGAACAGAGGCGCGCCTTGAGGCAGCCGTGCGCCTGGGGGGCCGGGCACGGCGCCGGGCGGGCGCGCGAACTCGACGCCGGGCGGTCCGGGGCGGTGGGCAGGATCCGGCCCAGCAGGGCATCGGAACATGAGACGCCGGGACCCGGCGGTCAGCCGGACGTCGGCCGACGGCGGCACCCGGCGTCCTCGGCCGCCGTTCGCATACTTCACCAGGGACGGGGCCGGCTGAGCCGACCACCCCACGAGCGTGGTGGGAGGGTCCAGTGGGCCCGACCGCACGCCCGGGACCGTACCTCGGCCGCGCGAGGGCCGCCCGAGAGCAGGGTCGGCCGGCGGCTCACAGGTCCGGCGCAGGCCGGGGCGGTCACCTCACGAGCCGCCGAGGCGGTCAATGGGCCCCGCCCACCAGGCCGTCGGAGCCGATACCGTCCACCTGCCGCGAGGGCGTGACGTGCGACAGCCTGCGCAGCGCCGCCTCCGTCCCGGTGCCCGGGGTCGGCAGGAACACCGTCATCCGCAGGGCGATGCGACGGGTGAAGTCCAGTGTGGCGCGGGTGAAGTGAAGGTCGCCGACGGCCGGGTGGGTGAGCACCTCGGGGCCGCAGGAGTCCTCCAGCACCTCGTGCCGCTCCCACAGCCCTTCGAACAGGGGGCTCGCGACGCGAAGTTCGTCCACCAGCGCGGGAATGGCCGTGTCCTCGACGTGCGGTGCGGCCTGGCTGCGGAAGCGGGCGACGACGCTCGGGGCGGTCTCCTCCCAGAGCGGGTAGGCGGACCGCACGTGGTCGCTGGTGAAGAACTCCCTCAACAGGTTGTACGGCCGGCGATCCGCAGGGAGACCGGGACCGGTCCCTGCACCGAGGAGGGCGCCGTCCGCACGCTCCCCGCCCATACCGAGAAGCGTCTCGGCCGCCGCGTTGGCCACCACGACGTTCCACGCGTGATCGGCGATGTACGCGGGATTGGGCCACCAGTTGTCGACGAACGGGCGCATGGCCTCGGCCCCCGGCGAAGCCTGCGGCAGTGGTGGTTCTGCTTGTACCCCGGCGAGCCGGCGCAGGTACAACCGCTGGTTCTCGCTGAGGAGGAGCACCCGGGCGATGGAGTCCAGCACCTCCCCCGACACGTTCTCGGCGCGGCCCTGTTCGATCCACGTGTACCAGGAGACGCCCACCCCGGCGAGCAGCGCGACCTCCTCGCGCCGCAGCCCCGGCGTCCGGCGCCTGCCGGCGTCCGGCAGTCCCACCTGGGCCGGGGACACCTCGGCCCGCCGTGCCACGAGGAAGCGGCCGAGTTCGCTGAGATGACGAGGCGCCACGCGCCTCGTCGAAGCGCCGTCGGTCATCGGGTGCGGTCCCCTTCCGTGATGGTGGCGGAGCAAGGGGAACGCGCCGCCCGATGCGGCTCCCCCGTGCCGTCACCTCGGCAACAACCCTCCGTCCGGGTTTGTTTCCGCCGTCGGCCTCTGCCCACCCGGCCGGCTCCGCACAGCGGTACGACGCCCGTCGCCCGGAGGACGCCCGACGGCACCCCACCCCACTCGCCGTCCCGCCGTGCTTCCGGTGGGTCTGTTCCGGGTACTCCGCGCTTCGCCGCCGGTGCCCGACACCAGCGCCGGGGGCACGGGGGACCGTCGGGCCCGACGGGATTGCCGGTTCAGGAAGGGGCCTCCGCGCGGCCCGCGCCGGCCCCGTCCGCCTGCCGCAGGGCTGCGCGCAGCACGGCGGCGCCCGTCGGGGTGAGGGTGTGCAACACGGCCCGGCCGTTGCGGACCGAGGTGACCAGACCCGTGTCGCGCAGCGCGGAGGCATGTCTGCTGGCGGCGGGGGCCGAGATTCCGGCTGCCCGCGCGATCTCGCCGGTCGTGGCGCCTGCGGACGCGGCGCACAGGGCGATCGCACGGGCGCGCCCGAGGAAGTTCGTCAGTGACCGTCCGGGGTCACGGGTGCGCGGGGCCTCGGGTTCGTGCAGCAAGGAGTACCGGACGACGGGCGGGAGCCCCGGGTCGGCCTAGGCGACCGGCTCGCCCCAGTTGAAGTACGACGGGACCAGTGTGAGCCCGCGGCCGTTCAGACGGAGGTCCCGGTCCTCCGCCTGCCGGGGGCAGGCGACCTCCAGAACGGGAGGACGCCGGCGCAGCATGGGGCCGAGTCCGGCGGGCAGGCCCTCCACTCCCCCGTCGAGCAGCCCCCGCGAGCGTGCCGCCCGCTCGGCCTCGATGCGCGCCTGGACCCGTTCGGCGTGGGGGCGATGACGGTCTCGTGGTAGGCGCGCGGCAGCGCCACCAACTGGTCCGAGCACCGCGGCCCAGTACCGGTACGAGGTCTCCCGGTACCGGCGCCGGGCCGCGGCCGCCGTGTCAGTGGAAGAAGTGACGCGTCCCCGTGAAGTACATCGTGACGCCCGCCTTCCGGGCCGCCTCGACGACCAGTTCGTCGCGGACCGAGCCGCCGGGCTGGACCACGGCCTTCACGCCGGCCTCGGTGAGGATCTCCAGGCCGTCGGGGAAGGGGAAGAAGGCGTCCGAGGCGGCGAAGGAACCGGCGGCACGCTCGGCGCCGGCCCGTTCGACGGCCAGCTTCGCCGAGTCGACGCGGTTGACCTGGCCCATGCCGACGCCGACGGAGGCGCCGTCCTTGGCGAGCAGGATCGCGTTGGACTTCACCGCGCGGCAGGCCCGCCAGGCGAAGGCGAGGTCGGCGAGGTCGGACGGGCTCAGCGCCTCACCGGTGGCCAGCGTCCAGCGGGCCGGGTCGTCGCCCTCGGCCTGGAGCCGGTCGGCGACCTGGAGGAGGACGCCGCCGTCGACCGGCTTGACCTCGACGGGGGCGGCCGGGGCGCCGGGGGCGCGCAGCACGCGGATGTTCTTCTTCTTGGTGAGGGCCTCCAGCGCGCCCTCCTCGTAGTCCGGGGCGACGACGACCTCGGTGAAGATCTCCGCGACCTGTTCGGCCATCTCCCGGGACACCGGGCGGTTCACGGCGATGACCCCGCCGAACGCGGACAGCGGGTCGCAGGCGTGCGCCTTGCGGTGCGCCTCGGCCACGTCCGCGCCGGTCGCGATGCCGCACGGGTTGGCGTGCTTGATGATCGCGACGGCGGGCTCGTCGTGGTCGTAGGCGGCGCGCAGGGCGGCGTCGGTGTCCGTGTAGTTGTTGTAGGACATCTCCTTGCCGTGCAGTTGCTCGGCCTCGGCGAGTCCGCCCGTGCCGGAGACGTACAGGGCGGCCGGCTGGTGCGGGTTCTCGCCGTACCGCAGGGTGTTCTTGCGCTCCCAGGTGGCGCCCAGGAAGTCGGGGAACTGCGAGTCGTCGACGGGCGCGTAGTCGGAGGCGAACCAGCTCGCGACGGCGACGTCGTAGGCGGCCGTGTGCTGGAACGCCTCGGCGGCGAGCCGCTTGCGGGTGGCGAGGTCGAACCCGCCGTCGCGGACCGCGGCGAGGACGTCGCCGTAGCGGCCGGGGCTGGTCACCACGGCGACGGAAGGGTGGTTCTTGGCGGCGGCGCGCACCATCGACGGACCGCCGATGTCGATCTGCTCGACGCACTCGTCGGGCGTCGCGCCCGAGGCGACGGTCTCGCGGAACGGGTAGAGGTTGACGACGACCAGGTCGAACGGCTCCACGCCCAGCTCGCCGAGCTGCTCCCGGTGGGAGTCCAGACGCAGGTCGGCGAGGATGCCGGCGTGCACCTTCGGGTGCAGGGTCTTGACCCGGCCGTCCAGGCACTCGGGGAAGCCGGTGAGCTCCTCGACCTTGGTGACGGGGACGCCCGCGGCGGCGATCTTCGCGGCGGTGGACCCGGTGGAGACGAGCTCCACCCCGGCCTCGTGCAGGCCGCGCGCGAGGTCTTCGAGGCCGGTCTTGTCGTAGACGGAGACGAGCGCCCGTCGGATGGCCCGCTTGTTGCTCTCGGCGGTCACTGGATAACTACCTTTCGTCCCTCAATGCGATAGCCGTTGCGGGCGAGCCGCCCCACGACCTCGACGAGCAGCCTTCGCTCGACGTCCTTGATGCGCTCGTGCAGAGCGCTCTCGTCGTCCTCGTCCCGGATCTCCACCACGCCCTGCGCGATGATCGGACCGGTGTCGACGCCGTCGTCGACGAAGTGGACGGTGCAGCCGGTGACCCTTACGCCGTACGCGAGCGCGTCCCGCACCCCGTGCGCCCCCGGGAAACTGGGCAGCAGCGCGGGGTGGGTGTTGACGAACCGCCCGCCGAAGCGGGCCAGGAACTCCTTGCCCACGATCTTCATGAATCCGGCGGACACCACCAGGTCGGGCGCGTGGGCGGCGACGGCCTCGGTGAGGGCCGTGTCCCACGCCTCCCGGCTCGGGTGGTCCTTCACCCGGCACACGAAGGTCGGCAGTCCGGCCCGCTCGGCCCGGGCCAGCCCCTCGATGCCCGGCCGGTCGGCGCCCACGGCCACGACCTCGGCCCCGTACGCCCGCGCACCCGTGGCGTCGATCTCGTCGAGGAGCGCCTGGAGATTGGTACCGGATCCGGAGACCAGCACGACGAGACGCCTGGGGCGTTCGGCCACGGGCTCGGCAGCCACGGTGGGGCCCTTTCTCGGGGAGCGTCTGCACGGTCGACGGCACAGCGCTTTGTACATTCATACGAATGCTTCGGGTCCCCGGATACGGGGAAGCCTACGAAGCGGCCGACCGTCAGCAACGATACCGGCACACCGGGCGGCCCCCGCGGGACGGGGGCGTGGCCGGAAGGTAGCGTCTGGGAAGAGCTGATCCGGGAACGCACGGGGCACCAGGGGAACGCCGCCCGCGCACCGAGCGTTCACGGAGAGACGGACCCGGGCCGGAGAGCCGACGGGCACGCTCCAGCTCAGCCGTAGTCGATACGCCGTGTGCGGCCCGCGCCGCACCACGCCGTACTTCATTAAGGGGAAGACGCTCACTTGATGCCGGACCGCAGCCTGCGATTCCTCACGTTCCCCCAGCAGTCGCCGCAGGGAGGGGAGCGTGGCGCCGTGCTGCTGCGGGAGCGCCCCTCCTCACCGCCCGACGCGCCCCAGAGCGAGGGCAACGGCGACGACCGGCGCCGCGACTCCCAGGGCCGGCCGGGCTCCGAGGGCTCCCAGCAGGACAATCCCTTCGCGCCGCCGCCGGAGGGCACGCCCGACCAGCCGTGGCAGCCCCGCCACCCGTCCGGCGACGAGGGCGGCGACGGCTCCCGGGGCGAGGGCGGCCGCTCCCTGTGGGGCCGGCAGTGGAGCGACCGGCAGCCCGGCCGTTCCTCCGGCGGCTTCGGCGACCGCCCGCGCGGCCCCGAGGGGCAGGGCGGCGGACCGCAGGGCCCGTCCGGCATGCGCTGGGACCCCACGGACCCGGCACAGCGCCGGGCGCGCTACGCCCTGCTGTCCGGCATGTGGGCCTTCTTCTTCGCCCTGTTCAGCTGGCCCTACGTCGCCCTGCTGCTGGGCTCCCTCGCCCTGTACTGGGGCATCAGCGCCCTGCGCGCCAAGCCCCGCTCCGGCGACCCGGACTCCCCGGCCCGCGAGCAGAAGGGGCGCCCGCAGACCACCGCCGCGGTCAGCGGCCTGGTCACGGCCTCGCTGGCGCTCGCCCTGGTGGCCGCCTCCTTCACGGCCCAGCTGGTCTACAGCGACTACTACACGTGCACCAACGACGCCCTCACCGAGGAGGCCAAGCAGTCCTGCAACGACCTCCTGCCGGACGAGCTGCGCGGCCTGCTGGGCATCGAGGAGTAGCACCGGGCGAGCACAGGCTCGGTCTTTCCCCCGGCCCTCTAGTCCTCCTTGGCGGACGGGTCCGGGCGGCAGGGGGGCGACGGTGGCGGCGGTGGCGGCGGGGGACCGACAAGCGGCAGGTCCCGTTCCGGCTTGGTCTCGTCCGCGTCCCTGGCACGCTGCGGCTTCGGCCCGTCCTGGGCACCGGGGTCCTCCCACCGCTCCGGCGTGACCGCTTCCGCCGGCCGGTTCCCCACAGGCGTCTCGTCCGGCCGGCTCACCCCGGGCACCTCGTCCGGGCGACGGGTCCCGGCCGGTCCGTCGTCGGCACGGGCGCGGATGGGGGTGGGGGCGGGGGACCTCGGCGCGTCCTCCTCATCGCCCAGGGGTGAGGGACGGGGCGCGTCCCCCACGTACGGCAGGAGGACGGAGTCCTCCCACAGCCGCGCCTCCCAGTCCTTCTCCGAGGCGGTAGCCTCCGACACCGGAGTCGCCCCGGTACCGGAGGAAGCAGAGGGAGCCGAGGCCCACGGCATCCGGAACGTCCGGCGGCGGCCCGTGAGGGTCTCCTGCGGGGGCTCGGCCCGCGGGCGTCCGATCCTCGGCTTCCGCCGCTCCCCCGCCGCCCCCGCACCGCGTCGCTCCGTCCCCGCGTCGCGCGGCCCGCGGTTCCGCCAGGCCCGTACCGTCAGCGCCGTCAGGACGCCCACCAGTCCGGTCCACACCAGCGCCGCTCCCCCGGCCTGCCACCACACGGGGCCGAAGCGGGACAGCCGGGCCGCACCCAGAGGGCCGCCCGCGAGGGCGGCGAGCAACGCCACCAGGACCGCGCACAGGGCCGCCGCGAGGAGGGCCGTGCCGGCCGTCCGTCCAGGCGACCGGGCCGGGGCCGCCGCGTCCCGGCCGACGAACCATCCGGTCACCACCCCGGCGGCGAGCGGCACCACTCCGGCCGCCCAGTTCAGCGGCGTCCCGGCGCCCGGGTCCGGAACGGCCGCCAGCAGCGGGAACGGGGGCAGCAACGGGGCCGGGGCGGAGGAGAACGGCGTCACGACG
>NZ_JAAGMD010000208.1 GCF_010548465.1 Streptomyces sp. SID14436
CGGGCGGCACGAGGGCGGGGGTCCCGGGCGGGCCGGGGAGGACGGCCGGGACCGTGCCGGTCATCCGTTCGGGGGCGGGCGCCGGTTCGGCGTCGGGGTCGGCGGTGCCGTCGGCGGCCCGGGCCCGGCCGTCGGTGTAGGCGCGGGCGCCCCAGCCCAGGACCGCCTCGGCGAGAGCGGTGCCGAGGCCGTCGGTGAAGCGGCCGAGCTGGTCCGCGGTGTGCCGGCAGTGGGTGCAGCCGTCCAGGTGGGCGGCGAGATCCGGGTCGAGGACGGTGTGGGGGCGGCGGAAGGTGACGTCCAGCATGCGCTGGTAGTTGCGGCATTCGGTGCCGGGGGCGAGTTCGCGGTGCAACTGGAGGCATTCCTCGCGCAGCCGCACGCGTGCGCGCTCCCGTTCGACGCCCGCACCCTCCACGTCGAGGCCGAGCAGCAGGGCCGGCACGTCGAGCGGTTCGGACTCGGCCTCGGCGTGCCAGAGCAGGCAGCGCGCGGACTGCGGCAGCCGCTGGAACGCCCCCGACAGCAGGCGGCGTTCGGGTGGCGGCAACAGCAGGGCGGCCGGCCGGCGGCCGTCGGGGGAGGCGGCCGTGAGGTCGGGGTGGAGCATCCCGCGCCGGTGGTCGCCGTCCCACTCGGCGGCGATCCGGCGGACGGTGACGAGGAGATGCGGCCGCCAGGCGAAGGCCGGGCCGTGGTGGCGCAGGGTCTCGCCGAACAGCCGGGTGAACGCGGCCGTGGTGAGCATGCCCGCGGGGACGGGGCCGTCCGCACACAGCCGCGCGTAGGCGAAGGCTGCCTCCCAGTGCCGGTCGAGGAGTGCACCGACCGGCTGCACCGCGGGCGTGCCTCCCGTCCATTTCCTGAGCGCGGCGCTCAGTTGCTCGTCGGTCGGGCCGGACGGGCGGAACGGGGCCGGGGAATTCCACACACCGGCATCCTTCACGGCTGCATTCCTCTCGGGGACGGATCGGCGCGGCCCATACCAACGGGTATGGGACCCCGCCGACAGAGCGGCGGAAATGCCTCGCACAGAGTTCGCTGTCTCGAACATGCGCCCGTAAGTGCTCTTGTGGAGCGCGACCGGCGCAGGGGATCGGCCGCCCGCGCGCAGGGAAAAGGGATGGTCCGCACGTCGGCACCGCACACCTTCGCACAGGCCCCGGGAGGTAACAAGGGATTCCACTGCTTCGTGCTATTCCCGTGCTCTGTTTGCTTTTTGACGGAGCGTCAATGACTTTCGCGTGGCGAATTGACGCGGATCATCCGTTCCCGGTGCGGGCGTCCGGAAAGGCGAGGAGATCCAGTGCCCGTTCCCAGGCGAACTCCGGGTGACCGTCCGCCGCCGGCTCGCCGGAGTACGGCTCACCGAAGCGCACCCCCATCCCGGCCAGCCGGCGCAGGCTCTCCCGGTAGGCGGGGTGCGCGGCCAGCGCCTCGCCCACGCAGGGCAGCACGGCGATGGGCACACCGAGGCCGGCGGCCTCGCAGAGGGTGCCCAGGGCGAGGGTGTCGGCGATGCCGGCCGCCCACTTGTTGATCGTGTTGAAGGTGGCGGGCGCGACCACCACCGCGTCGGGCGCCGGGAAGGGGCGGGGGTCGCCGGGGGTGCGCCAGGCGGACCGGATGGGGCGCCCGGTGCGTTCCCGGACCGCGTCGGCGTCGAAGAAGCCGTTCATCGCGGTCGGCGTCGCGAACACGCCGGTCTCCCAGCCGCGCTCGCGCGCGGCGGTGATCAGCTCACCGACGCCCGCCGCGACGCCCGCGGCGCAGACCACGACGTACAGGAAGGGTCGTCCGCGCGTCTCGCCCTGATCGTTCACCCGGAAAGCCTAAGGGGCACCCGAACGCCGGCGCGCCCTGCTGGGCCGGCCGCTGACCGGGCGCCGCGGACGGCTGGTGACCGCGCTGGTGGCGAGCGCCGTGATGACGGTCCTGGCCCTGCGCATGGCGTTCTCGCCCGGGCCGGCCTGACACGCCGACGGAGCGGGGGACGCGCGAGGGGGATGCCGTCGGGACGACACTGTCGGGCGAGGAATGATGGCGGCGGACACCGGTGTTGCGCATGGCACCGGCATCACCGCACGACGACACGACGACACGACGACACGACGATGGGACCAAGGTCATGCCTCTCGAGGGTGAGTACGAACCCAGCCCGACACAGTGGGTGCGCGAACAAGTCGAGTTGTACGAGAGCTCAGGCGGGACGAAGGGCACGACGCTCCGCGACACGGGCCTGCCCGTGGTCGTGCTCACCACGCTCGGCGCCCGCAGCGGCAAGCTGCGCAAGACCCCGGTGATGCGGGTCGAGCACGAGGGACGCTACGCGGCGGTCGCCTCGCTGGGCGGGGCTCCGAAGCACCCGGTCTGGTACCACAACATCAAGGAGCACCCCCGGGTGGAGCTCCAGGACGGCCCGGTCCGCCGCGACATGACGGCCCGTGAGATCACCGGGGAGGAGAAGGCCGAGTGGTGGAAGCGCGCCGTCGAGGCGTTTCCGCCGTACGCCGAGTACCAGCAGAAGACGGACCGGGAGATCCCGGTCTTCGTGCTGGAGCCCGACGGCCGGGACTGACGGGCGCGGCCCGGGGACCGAAGGGCGCGGCCCCGGCCGGTCCGCGCGGGCCGGGACCCGGGTCGCGCACCCCGGACCCCGCCCCGCACCCCGGCCCGTGTCCCTGCCCCTGCCCCTGCCCGGGGGCCGTCCGCGGCCGGATCCGCGTTGCCCCGGAGGAAAGACCGGCGCGGCGTGCATGAAGCGCCCGGCGACCGGGCACCCGAGTCTCAGGCCCCGCCGCGCTCCCCCGTCGCGGCGGGGCTCTCCCATGCCTCCCGCGCCTCCGGGGCGCCCCGGTCGGTCACGTCGAGGAAGATCTGCTCCGCCGCCGGGACGGCCTCGGCGACGGTCCGCTTGATGCGGACGGCGACCTCCTCCACCCGCTCGCTGTCCATGCCCGGGACGAGGTCCACCCTGGCGGCCACCAGGACGCTGTCGAGACCCGTCTGCATCGTCAGCAGCGCCTCCACGCTGTCGATCTCGGGCTGCGCCCGCAGCAGTTCCCGGATCCGCTCGCTCGCCTCCGGGTCGACCGCCTCACCGATGAGCCGGTCGCGGGCCTCGCGGCCGAGCCGGTAGGCCACGTAGACCAGCAGCAGGCCGATCGCGACCGAGGCGCCCGCCTCCCAGACCACCTGCCCGGTCGCCATGTGCAGGGCCATGCCGACGATCGCGAGGGTCACCCCGACGACGGCGGTGCCGTCCTCGGCGACGACCGTGCGCAGCGCCGGGTCGCGCAGGCCGTCGCCCGTCCCGCCCTGACGGCGCACCTGGTGGAGGGCCCGCAGCAGCGAGCCGCCCTCGGCCAGCAGGGCGATCCCGAGGACGATCAGACCGGCCACGTACCCCTTGTGGTCCTCGGCGCCGGTGTCGCCGAAGGCGGTGACGCCCTGGTAGAAGGAGAAGCAGCCGCCCATCACGAAGATGCCGACCGCCGCGAGCAGCGACCAGAAGTAGCGTTCCTTGCCGTAGCCGAACGGGTGGCGCCGGTCCGGGGGCCGGCTGCTGCGGCGCAGCGCCGCCAGGAGGAACACCTCGTTGAGGCTGTCGGCCACCGAGTGGGCCGCCTCCGAGAGCAGCGCGGGGGACGCGGCGACGACGCCGCCGACGGCCTTGGCCACCGCGATCACCAGGTTGGCGGCGAGCGCCACGAGCACGGTGATGCGGGTCCTGCGATCCGATCGTGTAGTCACGGAGGGCGATTGCCCCGGTCGGCCCACGGCACACCGTGCCGACGGCGGAAAACGGGGAACGCGGTGTGGAGGGGACATGCATTCCGGCATGCCCGACCGCGAGGAGGAGGCACATGAGCCGCGACGACCCGGGCGACGGCAACAGCGCCTACGGCAGGAAGGCGTTCAAGCGGTCGAGGGCGCACTTCGCGGACCGGATCACCGCCGACGGCCGCGACGGCTGGCCGGTGGAGGCGGGCCGCTACCGGCTCGTGGTCAGCCGCGCCTGCCCGTGGGCCAGCCGGGCGCTGGTGTCCCGGCGGCTGCTCGGGCTGGAGGACGCGCTGTCGCTGGCGGTGACCGACCCGGTCCAGGACGACCGCAGCTGGCGTTTCACCCTGGACCCGGACGGCCGGGACCCGGTGCTCGGCATCCGGTACCTGAGCGAGGCCTACGACCGGCGGGAGTCGGACTACCCCGGCGGGGTGAGCGTGCCGGCGGTCGTGGACGTGCCCAGCGGGCAGCTGGTCACCAACGACTACCAGCAGATCACCCTGGACCTCGCGACGGAGTGGACGGCGCTGCACCGCGAGGGGGCGCCCGATCTGTATCCGGCGGACCGGCGGGACGAGATCGACGAGGTCATGGACGGCGTCTTCCGCGACGTCAACAACGGCGTGTACCGTGCGGGCTTCGCCACCGGGCAACAGGAGTACGAGGCCGCGTACGCGGACGTGTTCCGCCGTCTGGAGCAGCTCGCCCAGCGGCTGGAGCGTCAGCGGTACCTGGTCGGCGACACCCTCACGGAGGCCGACATCCGGCTGTTCACCACGCTGGTGCGGTTCGACGCGGTGTACCACGGCCACTTCAAGTGCAACCGCTACAAACTCGCGGAGAACCGGGTGCTGTGGGCCTACGCCCGCGACCTTTACCAGACGCCCGGCTTCGGGGACACCGTCGACTTCGACCACATCAAGCGGCACTACTACCAGGTGCACACCGGGATCAACCCGTCCGGCATCGTGCCCGTGGGCCCCGACACGAGGGGCTGGCTGGCCCCGCACCACCGTGCGGAGCTGGGCGGGAGGCCGTTCGGCGACGGCACCCCGCCGGGGCCGGTGCCCGCGGACGAGGAGGTGCCCGCCCGGGGCCTCCCCTGACCCCCTCCGCACACGCGGAACGACTCACCCCCCGCGGTCCGGGCCGACCCGCCCGGACCGGACGAGACCGACGCAGGAGAGCGACGTGGCGAAGAAGAAGAGCAAGAAGAAACTGCCCATGGCCTACAAGCCGATCGGCTTCGCCCTGGGCTGGACGAGCGGCACCGTGGCGGGGCTCGCCTTCCAGAAGACCTGGAAACTGATCCGGCACGAGGACAACGCGCCGGACGCCCTGGACCGGGACCGCCGCTGGGGCGAGATCCTGCTGGCCGCCGCCATCCAGGGCGCCATCTTCGCGGTGGTGCGCAGCGCGGTGGACCGGGCGGGCGCCAAGGCCATCGAACGCTCCACGGGCGCTTGGCCGGCCCCGGACAAGGGCGGCCGCGACTGACCCGCGGCGGGACCGTACTGCCGCCCGAGGGGCCCTCCCCGGCGGGCACGACGGTCCCGGGGCGGGGGCGGAGGGCTCAGCCCTGCTTGGGGGCCGTGGGCGCGCCGCGGCGCAGGGTGAAGGAGTGCCCGGCGGGGTCGGCGTAGCCCCGCTCCTCCAGCGGGCCCGAAGCGGCGCCGGCCTCCATGGGCCGGCCGCCGAGGCTCACGATCCGGCGCTCCACGGCGTCGAGGTCGTCGACCACGAACTCCAGGTGCGCCTGGAGGGAGTTCTCCGGGCGCGGCCAGCTCGGGGCGGTCGCGTTGACGTCGCGGCGCAGGGCCAGCCGGAAGCCGTCGGCGGCCCGCACCTCGACCCGGTTGGCGTTCGCGTCGACCTCCTCGGCCTGAAGCAACTCCTTGTAGAATTCGGCCAGTTTCTCGGGCTCGGCGCAGTCGAGCACCACGACGCCCGCGTTCACCAGTGCCATGTCTCCTCCGGGAGGGTGCGGCGGCACGGAGCGGTCCTGCCCCGGCCGGTACGGGACACCTGTCCCGGGTGGGCGGTTTCAGTCGACACGACGGCCAACTCCGGTGAACTCGGTCGCAATTCGAAGACATATGTCAATCGAACATGCTCAAATTCGCTCGCTCGGGGTTAACTTGCGGAGTGGGGACGGACGTTGGGGCGGCAGCCGCCCGGACCAGGCTGGAGGCGATGGCACAGTGCGGCAGGAACCGGCACGGCTGACCCGGCACTTACGCGTCCACCAGGACCGGGGACACACGGTGCTGGAGTTCCGCGGGGAGATCGACATCGCCGCGGCCGCCGAGATCCTCCCCCACCTGGACGCGGCGACGACGGCCCCGCACACCCGGGTCGTGATCGACCTGACCCGGGTCGAGTTCTTCGACTGCTCCGGGCTGCGCCTGCTGTACCGGGCCCGCCGTCGAGTGCTGGACGGGCAGGGTGACCTGCGACTGGTCTGCGCGCACCCGCTGACCCTGCGCATGCTGCGGATCACCGGACTGTCCCGCCTGCTGCCGCCGCGTCCCACCCTGGACGCCGCCCTGGAACGGCCGGAGACCGCGACCGGCCCGCTGTGACGGCCGCCGCCTCCTCCCAGAGGTCCCCGCCCCGCCCGCGCACCGGCCCCGTGCCGGGCGCCCGGCCTGTGCGCCCCCGCGTGCTCCCACCGGTCCGCCCGGCCCTCAACGCGCTTGTCTGCCACGGCACATGAGGGGCATGCGGACAGGAGGAAGGAGGGCCGTCACCATGACGACTCCGATCGGACGCCTCCACCGGCGGGTCCCGGCCTGGGCCAAGGTGCTGGGGGCCGTCGTCCTGCTCCTCGCCGTACTCTTCGCCGGCCTCCGGCTGAGCCTGCTGCCGGGGCTCAAGGACCTGTTCGGCACCGAGACCCGGGACCGGTCCGGCCCGGCGCTGCTGGAGTCCATCCAGGACATCAGCCGCTACGACGCCGCCTCCGGCACCTTCCAGGTCGTGGTGGACCTGGAGAAGGACGCCAAGTTCCTGCCCGACGCGGTGCGCGGCAGCCGCACGCTCTACGTGGGCGCGGGCACCGTCGACGCCTACGTCGACCTGGGCGCGCTCGGCCCGGACGACGTACGGGTGAACGAGGAACGGACGTCCGCCACGCTGCGGCTGCCGCACGCCCGCCTGGGCACCCCGGCGCTCGACCCGGAGCGTTCCTACGCCGTGTCCAAGCAGCGGGGACTGCTGGACCGGCTCGGTGACCTGTTCTCGGACAACCCCAACAGCGAACAGGCCGTGCAGAAGCTGGCGGTGCGGCACATCGGCACCGCGGCGAAGGAGAGCGGGCTGACGGCCCGCGCGGAGACGAACACCACCGACATGCTCGAAGGGCTGCTGCGCTCCCTGGGGTTCGAGAAGGTGCGCGTGACGTACGGCAGATGACTCCGCGCCCGGGCCGCCCGCCGGGTGACCGGTTCCGTACCGGCGCCGGCGTGGACCGCCGGGGCGCGGGTAACCGGGCCTACCCACAGGCAGGTTGACGACTTGGAGGACCTCATGGCCCGTGTCGCTCCACGCGTGCGTGCCGGGTCGCGGCGGCGCCCGGCGCCGGCCGGGCACGGCACCGACGGCGGCGGGAAAGGGGCGCGCCCGCTGCCCTGGCCGGTGCGTCTGCTGGCGATGCTGTGCGCCTTCACGGTCATGGTCGTCTTCGCGGTGGTGCTGGCCCGGCTGACGCTCCAGCCGTCCCCCGCCTCGGAGGCGCTCATCCACACCAACCTGCACCCGGGGCGCTCGCTGCGGGCCTATCTGGACCAGCCCGGGCTGCGCGACGCCGTCCGCCAGATCGGCGGCAACATCCTGCTGGGCGTGCCGTTCGGGGTGCTGGTGCCGGTCGTGGCGCCGCGGTCCCGGACGTTCCTGCGGGTGCTGCTGCTGACGGCCGTGGTGATGCTGCTGGTGGAGTTCGCCCAGGGCGCCCTGGTCACCGGCCGGGCCTTCGACGTCGACGACGTCATCCTCAACACCTCGGGCGCCCTGCTCGGTCACCTGCTGCTGGGGCGCAGGCTGGGCCGCGCGGTGCACGCCCGTCGCATGCCCGCGGGGAAGGCGTGACGGGCCGTCGGCGCGGGGCGGCCCGGTGTCATCCCCCGCGCACCGTCCAGGTGAACTTGTCGCCGCCCACCCAGCGGATCACGTCCGGGTCGTCCAGGTCGTGGACCGTGATCCCGAAGGCGGCCGCCGCCTGAAGCACATCGGTGACGGTTCTCGCCTCACCGATCACCTCTCCGTCGATCTCCACGATCCGGAACGGTGGGGTGCCGGGCTGCACCCCGAGCACCATGATCCGCGGGTGGGAGATGTACGGGCTCGCACTTTCGGTCATGCTTCGAGGGTAGAGCCCAAAGCCCGGGAACGCGGGTCCGCGTGGGCCGCCGGCCGCCCCGTGCGGGACCGCCCGGGGGCCGTGCCGCGGCTGCCGCGGTGTCCCCCGCGTGGCCGCCGGCTCAGGGGCGCCGCCAGTCGTCGCCCGTCAGGTGCGACCCGGCCTGCGGCCCCATCCGCAGCATCCCGCCGTCGACGCTCCAGGAGGCGCCGGTGACGTAGGAGGCGTCCGGTCCGGCGAGGAAGGCGACGACCGCGGCGACCTCACGCGCGTCACCGGGACGGCCGAGGGGGATGCCGGGGCGGCTCCCGGTGCGCGGGTCGGTGTCCTCCTGACCGGTCATCGGGGTGGCGATCTCGCCGGGGGCGACCGCGTTGACGGTGATGCCGTGCTCGGCCAGCTCCAGCGCCATCACCTGGGTGAGGAGTCCGAGCCCGCCCTTGGCCGCGCAGTACGGCGCCGCGCCGACCCGGGGCTGGTGCTCGTGGACGGAGGTGATGTTGACGACGCGCCCGCCGTCGCCCTGCCGGATCATGTGCCGCGCCGCCTTCTGCCCGCACAGGAACGGGCCCACCAGATCCACGTCGAGCACGCCGCGGACCGTGTCCAGGTCGAGGTCCAGGAACGGCGTCATGGTGCCCGTACCGGCGTTGTTGACCAGCACGTCGATCCGGCCCAGGCGGGCGGCGAGATCGTCGACGGCGTCCGCGGCGGCGGGCAGCCGGGTGAGGTCCATCGGGGCCGTCTCGGCCCGCCGGCCGTGCGCGCGCACCTCCTCGGCCGTCTCCTCGGCGCCCCGCCGGTCGGTGTGCCAGGTGATGCCGACGTCCAGCCCGGACGCGGCCAGCCGTACGGCGGTGGCCCGGCCGATGCCGGAGTCGGCGCCGGTGATCACGGCGACCCGGCGGTGCGGGGCGGTGGGTGCGGACACGGTGGCCTCCTCGGCTGCGCGGACGGAACGACGCATCGCAGTACCCGGCCGGGTACCGGACAAACCGCCGGTCCGCCGTGCGGCCCGGGGCGCCCTGGGGAACCCTGGAGCGAGGAGGTGGCGATGGATCCCGTCGAGGCGCTGGAGCGGATCGCGTTCCTGCTCGAGAGGTCCCTGGCGCCGACGTACCGCGTGCGGGCCTTCCGCACCGCCGCCCGGGTGCTCGCGGACCTGGGCCCGGACGAGGTGCGCGAGCGCGCCGCGGCCGGGTCGCTGGAGTCCCTCAAGGGGGTCGGCCCGAAGACCGCCCGGGTGGCCCGGGAGGCGCTGGACGGCGAGGTGCCCGGCTACCTGCGCGCACTCGAGGAGGACGAGCCACCCGGGCCCACCGGGGAACAGGGCCGGCGGCTGCGCGCGCTGCTGCGCGGGGACTGCCATCTGCACTCCGACTGGTCGGACGGCGGCAGCCCCATCGAGGAGATGGGCCGCACGGCCGCCGCGCTGGGCCACGAGTGGGCGGCCCTCACCGACCACTCGCCGCGGCTGACCGTGGCGCGCGGCCTGTCCCCCCAGCGGCTGCGGGAGCAGCTGGACGTGGTGGAGCGGCTCAACTCGGCCTGGGCGCCGTTCCGCCTGCTCACCGGCATCGAGTGCGACATCCTCGAGGACGGCTCCCTCGACCAGGAGCCGGAACTGCTGGAGCGGCTCGACGTGGTGGTGGTGTCGGTGCACTCCAAACTGCGGATGGAGGCGCGGGCGATGACCCGCCGCATGGTGGCCGCCGTGCGCAATCCGCACTCCGACGTGCTCGGCCACTGCACCGGCCGGCTGCTGTCCGGGCGGGGGCGGCCGGAGTCGGAGTTCGATGCGGACGAGGTGTTCGCGGCCTGCGCCGAGACCGGCACGGCCGTGGAGATCAACAGCCGGCCCGAGCGGCTCGACCCGCCGCGCCGGCTGCTGCGCCGGGCGGTGGCGGCGGGCACGCTGTTCTCGGTCGACACCGACGCGCACGCGCCCGGCCAGCTGGACTGGCAGATCCTCGGGTGCGCCCGCGCGGAGGAGTGCGGGGTGCCCGCCGAACGGGTGGTGACGACCTGGTCGCTGGAGGATCTGCTGGCCTGGACCCGGGAGCGGAAGGTGCCGTCCGGAGTGACGGACGCCTGAGGTGGTACCCGGTCCGGCCGCCGGAAGGAGAGGAGCGCGTATGGAACGGGCCGCGGTGTTCGACGTCGACGGCACCCTGGTGGACACCAACCACCTGCATGTGACGGCCTGGTGGGAGGCCCTGCGGCAGGCGGGGCACCAGGTGCCGATGCACACCCTGCACCGGGCGGTGGGCCTGCCCTCCGCCGGCCTGGTCGCACACGTGCTGGGCGACGACCGGGACCCGGACCAGGACGACGCGCTCAGTGCCGCGCACAAGGCGCTGTACGGGCAGTACTTCGACCGGCTGCCCGCCCTGCCGGACGCGGGCCGGCTGCTGAAGCGGCTGCACGCGGAGGGCTGGCGGGTGGTGCTGGCCACGTCGGCGGGCGGCGCCGAACTCGGGGCGCTGCGCCGGGCCATCGACGCGGACGAGGCGATCACCGCCACCGCGAGCGCCGACGACGTGTCGGAGGGCAAGCCGGCTCCGGAGCCGGTCGAGCACGCGCTGGAGCTGGCCGGGGTGCCGGCCGAGCGGGCGGTGTTCGTCGGAGACACCGTGTGGGACATGCGGGCGGCGAGCCGGGCCGGTGTGCGCACTGTCGCGGTGCTGTGCGGCGGCATCCCGCGCGCCGACCTGGAGGAGGCGGGCGCACAGGCGGTGTACGACGATCCGGCCGGCCTCCTGGCGTCGCTGCCGGGCGGTCCCTTCGCGTGATCCCCGGGCCTGCCGGGATACCCGCACGCACATGACGAGCACGCAGGAGACGGGGGCGCCGGTGAGCAGCGCCGGAGGGCCGGGACGGGTGCGCCGGACGGCAGACGCCGTCCAGCGGGAGGCGCTGGCGGTGTGGCAGGCGGCACGGGCCGCCTGGCGGGGGCCGGGGCGGGAACGGGACCTGGTCGTCCAGTCGCTGAAGGCGGCCGGGGCGGCGCTGCTGGCGTGGCTGGTGGCGCGGGTCTGGCTCGGCGACCCGATGGCGCTGATGGCGCCGTGGGTGGCGCTCGTGCTGGTACAGGCGACCGTGTACAGCTCGCTGCTCCAGGCGGGACGGCAGTTCGCCGCGATCTGCGTGGGCGCCCTGGTGGCGTCGGGGGCGCAGGCGATCACCGGGGACACCACGGGCGCGCTCGCCCTGTCGATCCCGGTCCTGGTGCTGCTGTCGAACTGGCCGCGCTTCGGCGACCAGGGCATCTACGCGGCCACCACGGCGGTGTTCACCATCGCGACCGGCACGGTGAGCGCGACCGCCGTGGGGCACCGGCTGGGGCAGGCGGCGCTCGGCGCGGCGATCGGCGTCGCGGTGAACGCGCTGGTGCTGCCGCCGGTCCACCTGCGGGACGTGCGGGAGAACCTGGCCGCGCTGGTGCGGGACACGGGCGAGCTGCTGCACACGCTGGCCGCGGATCTGCGGCAGGGCGAGTGGGACGGCCAGACCGCGGCGGACTGGCTGGCCGCGACGGCCCGGCTGCAGCGCCGGCTGGACGCGCTCGACTCGGCGCGCGGCTGGAGCAGGGAGAGCCTGCGGCTGACCTCGGGACTGTTGCGCGCCCTGTACCGGGCGCCGACGGTGGCCCTGCCGCCGGAACAGGAGGATGAGCGGTTCGGCCGGGTCACCGGCCACGTGACGGCGCTGACCCGGACACTGTCCGTGGCCGCCGACGAGAACCGGACGCCCGCCGCGCCGGACCACACCGTCCTGTGCCGGTACGGGGAACTGCTGGAACTGATCGGTGACCACTGCCTCTCCGAGGCCGGCCGGCTGGAGGAGGCCGGGGCGCCGGCGGAGGCGGAACCGGACGAGCGGACCCTGGCACGGATGCGGGAGCTGCACGAGCGGTTGCAGCGGGCGCTGCACGAGGACGCCGGGCAGGGTCCCGCGCGCACGGCGGTGCTGGGCACCCTGGTGCTGCAGGCCGAGAACCTGTGGGCGGAGCTCGTTCCGGGGGTGCGGGCCGATGACACGGGCCCGGCGGAGTGAGAGAGTGATACACATCACCCCAAAGGGAGACATTCGGCGGAACACCGGGGGGTGGTTCACCGTTGAACCGGGCGTGGGTGCGGAGGGGACAGTGTCCCCGGGCCTCACCATTCGCCCACAGGGACGATCGTTCGGCTGAAGCCCTGTGGAGCCACTCGCCGAGAGGCGACCGCCCTCCGTGCCCCCCAAAGCCGCCCCGACCGTGATTCCCCCGTCGCGGTCGGGGCTTCGTCCTTTCCCCGCCCGGGTACTCGGCCGGTCCGCGTGAACCGCAGCCGGAGGGAGTACACAGGTGAGCAGCGCAACGGGCTTGAGGGTGGTCGTCACGGGCGCCACCGGCAACGTGGGCACGGCGGTGGTGCGGGCCCTGGCGGCGGAACCGGAGGTGGCGTCCGTCGTCGGGCTGGCCCGGCGGATCCCCGACTGGTCACCGCCGAAGACGCGGTGGACGGCGGTCGACCTGTCCTCCGAGCGGGCCCCGCTCGGCGAGGCGTTCGCCGGCGCGGACGCGGTCGTCCATCTGGCGTGGGCCTTCCAGCCGACGCACGATCCGGCGACGACCTGGCGGACCAACGTGCTCGGCAGCATGCGGGTGTTCGACGCCGTGGCCGCCGCGGGCGTGCCCGCGCTGCTGCACGCCTCCTCGGTCGGCGCCTACTCCCCCGGTCCGAAGGACCACGCGGTGGACGAGTCCTGGCCGACCCACGGCTGGCCGGACGCCGCGTACTGCCGGGAGAAGGCGTACCTGGAGCGGGCCCTGGACACCTTCGAACGCGACCACCCGGCCACGCGCGTGGTGCGCATGCGGCCCGCGTTCCTGTTCCAGCGGTCGTCGGCGAGCGAGCAGCGGCGCATCTTCGGCGGCCGTTATCTGCCCGGCCCGCTGGCCCGGCCCGACCTGCTGCCGTTCCTGCCGGACGTCCCGGGGCTGCGCGTGCAGCTGCTGCACACCGACGACGCGGCGGACGCCTACCGGCTGGCGCTGCTGTCCGCGGAGGCCCGCGGCGCGTTCAACCTGGCCGCGGACCCGCCGGTCGACGCGGAGCTGCTCGGCGGGATGCTGGGCACCCGCCGGGTCCGGCTGCCGCGGTCCGCGGCCCGCTCGGCGATCGCCGCCGCCTGGGGGCTGCATCTGCTGCCCGCCTCACCTCACCTGTTCGACGCCGTGCTGCGGCTGCCTCTGATGGACTGCGCGCGCGCCCGCACGGAGCTGGGCTGGCGGTCGACCCGCGAGGCCACCGAGGTTCTGGAGGAGTTCCTGGAGGGCATGCGGCAGGGCGCGGGCGCGCCGACCGAGCCGATGCGGGGGCGCAAGGCCGGCTGACGGCGTGGCGGGGCCGGTCAGCCGGAGGGCTCCTCCGGCACCGGGTGCTCCGGGTTCGGGGAACCGGCGTGCGGAGCACCCCGGCGGCCCGTCCCGGCCTCGTCGGTGTCGGGGACGTCGGTGTCCGCCCCGCCCGTGTCGTCGCCGTCGCCGGACGCCTCGCCCTCCGCCCCGTCGTCGGCGCTGTGCGTGCGGGCGTCCCGCTCCGCGGCGCCCCGCTCGCTGTCGGTGCGCTCGTCGTCGGCGGCCTGCTGTGCGGCGCCGGGTGCGACCTCCCAGGGGTCCTCGCCCGCGCCGGCCTGCTGGTCGGGCAGATCGCGCGGGACGGCCGCGCCGTTCTCACCCGGTCCTTCGAGGCGATGGTCGGTCACAGGGCTCTCCCTCCGTACGGGCTCGTCGCTGCGTCCACGGTCCGGTCCGTACGCGGACGAGCGCCCGTGCGAGTACCTCCGCGCCGACCTGCGAAACCTCAGCGCGTGGCCCGCTCGCGCAGCGCGGCCTGCCGGGCGGGCGGGCGGGGACCGGAGTCCGGTTCGGGGCGGCGTCCGCCGCGGGCGAAGAAGTCCGCGAGCGGCAGGATCGCGGCACCGACGGTGACCGCGTCCGGGCCGAGGCTCCCCAGCTCGATCGTCACCTTCTGGGCCGGGTGGCGCAGCGCGTACGACAGGGCGTGCCGGCGGACGGCCGGCAGGAAGCGGGGGCCGAGCCGGAGCCCGGCCCAGCCGCCGATGAGGATGCGCTCGGGCTGGAACAGGTTGATCAGGTCGGACAGCCCGGCGCCCAGGTACTCGGCGGTCTCCTCCAGCACCGCCAGCGCGACCGGGTCGGCCACGCCGCCGTCGGGCGGGTGGGCGGCGGCGAGCATCGCTTCGAGCGCGGTCTCCTCGTCGGTGTCCCCGGGCACCCGGCCGCCCTCCTCGCGCCACCGGGCGAGCAGCGACTCGGCGCCGGCGTACGCCTCCAGGCAGCCGAGCGCGCCGCAGCGGCAGCGGCGGCCCCGGACGCGTACCGTCAGGTGCCCCCATTCGACGGCCCGGCCGTGTTCCACCTCGGGGGTGGCGAGGCAGGCGCCGACCCCGGAGCCGAAGAGGACCACGAGGGCGCTGCGGGCGCCCCGCCCGGCCCCGAACCACATCTCGGCCTGTCCGAGGGTCCTGGCGCCGTTGTCGATGAAGCAGGGGACGGTGCCGGGCAGCAGCGACCCGGCGCGCAGCAGGGATTCGAGGGCGATCGCGTCCCAGCCGATGGTCTGGCCGTGCACGACGGCGCCCCGGTCCGGGGTGTGCTCGACGATGCCGGGGACACCGATGCCGACGCCGAGCAGGCGTGCGGGGGCGAGGCCGGACGCGTCGAGCACGTCGGCGACGCCGGTGCGGATGTGGTCGACGATGACCTCGACGTCGTAGCGCCGCTGCTCCAGCGGGCGCTCGGCGCGGGCCACCTCGGCCAGGGCGAGGTCGAACAGTTCGACGCGGACGCGGGTCTCCCCCACGTCCACGCCGATCAGGTGCCCGCTGAGCGGCGCCACCCGCAGCAGGGTGCGGGGCCGGCCGCCGTCGGAGTCCACACTGCCCGCCTCCTCGACCAGGCCGTCGGCGACCAGGTCGGCCACCACGTTGCTCACCGAGCCGGAGCTGAGCCCGGTCGCCGGGCCGAGTTCGAAGCGGCTGAGGGGGCCGTCGAAGTACAGCCGCTGGAGGACGGCCGTGCGGTTGGCCCGCCTGAGGTCCCGCACCGTGCGTCCGCTCCGCCCCGTCATACGGTCCCCTCCCACAGCCCGGCGGCTCCGGGGCCGCCCGGGCCCGCCCCCGTCCGGCCTGCAACATACCGTCACGGTGTGACGGAGCGCGACGTCCTCCGACACCTGTCCCACGCCGTTAACCGGCCGGCGGGGGCGTTCCGGCGGCGCCCCGCCGGCACGCCGGAAAACCGTTCGCGGCCCCTTCGCCGCGTCCCTACGCTGGCGCGGGGCCTGGAGAGTTCAGGTGCCACGATCACGGAGAAGGACCCATGAGACCGCTCACCGAGCAGGACATCCGCAGCTCGTTCATCAACTGCTCCAAGGGCGAGGCCAAGCGCCTGGCGGTGCCCAGGGACCTGGGCGAACGTCCCTGGGCGGACCTCGACTTCCTGGGCTGGCGGGACCCCGGGGCGCCCGACCGCAGCCATCTCGTCACCGAGCGCGACGGCCGGCTGGTCGGGGTGGCGCTGCGCTTCCAGCCGGCGCGGCGCGGATTCCTGCACCGCAGCATGTGCTCCCTGTGCCTGACCACCCACCCCCGCGGCGGGGTGTCCCTGATGACCGCCCGCAAGGCGGGCGCGGCCGGCCGCGAGGGCAACTCGGTGGGCGCCTACATGTGCACCGACCTGGCCTGCTCGCTGTACCTGCGGGGCCTGAAGGTGCCGGAGTCCGGGGGACGGTTCGAGGAGAGCCTCACCCTGGAGGAGCAGATCGCCCGCACCAGGGGCCGTCTGTTCGCCTTCCTGGACGCGCTGCGCGCCTGAGCCGGACGCCCCGGCTCCGTCCCCCGCCCGGCTGCCGTCACCGGCGGAAACGTTCGAGACGGGTGGGTAAGGGGAACCGTCCGAGGATGCGAGAGGTACGTGAGTTGGCGGCGCCCGCCGTGCAGTTCGTCAAGCGGCGCCGGGACCCGGTGGCCGTGCAGACGCTGCGCTCGACGGCCGCCGCGACCGTCGCCTACGTCATCGCCGTACGGCTGAGTCCGGAGGCCGCGCCGCTCACCGCGCCGCTGACCGCGCTGCTCGTGGTGCAGGTGACCCTGTTCTCCACCCTCACCACGGGTGTGCGCCGGGTGAACGCCGTGGTGGCCGGTGTGGTCGTCGCGATCCTCTTCAGTCTGCTGGTGGGCCTGACCTGGTGGAGCCTGGGCCTGCTGATCCTGGCGTCGCTGCTGGTGGGGCATCTGGTCCGGGTCAACGAGTTCGTGCCCGAGGTGGCGATCAGCGCGATGCTGGTGCTCGGCGTGACGCACCACGGCGACACGGCCTGGGCGCGGATCGTGGAGACACTCATCGGCGCGGTCGTCGGCATGGCCTTCAACCTGCTGCTGGCCCCGCCCGTCTGGGTGGAGGAGGCCGGGGACTCCATCGTGGGACTGGCGCGGCAGGTGCGGCAGCTGATGCTGCGCATCGGCGAGGAGGCCGCCGGCCGCACGCCGGTGGACCGGGCGGTGGCCCGGCTGCACGAGGCCCGCCGCCTGGACCACGACATCATCGAGGTGGACGCGGCGCTGCGGCAGGCGGAGGACAGCCTCAAACTGAACCCCCGGGTCCGTGAGGGCCTGCTGCACCGGGTGGTGCTGCGCACCGGGCTGGACACGCTGGAGATCTGCACGGTGGTGCTGCGGGTGCTGGCGCGCACCCTGACCGACCTCGCCAAGGAGCGCGAGACGGAACCGCTGTTCGAACCGGAGACCGGCGCCACGCTGGCGCAGCTGCTGTCCGAGATCGCCGACGCCGTGGTCAGCTTCGCGGTGCTGGTGACGACCAGCGTCAGTTCCAGCGCCGAGTCCGCGGAGGAACGTCTCGCCGCCGAGCTGCGGCAGGCCGCCGTCACCCGCGACAAGCTGGCCGACCTGCTGCTGGAGGGGGTGCAGCGCAACCCCCGCCAGTGGCAGCTGCACGGCGCGGTGCTGACCGAGGTGAACCGCATCCTCGACGAGATGGACACCGAGCACCGTTCGCGCCGGCTGCTGGAGGAACTGGACCGGCACAGCCGCGAGATGCGCGAGCGCGCCCCCCGGCTGGCGCGGCTGCGGGACCGGCTGCGCCGGAACCACGACGGTGGTGCCCGTCGTTCTCCATGATGGAACCGGCCACGGGCGGACGCCCGGGCCGACGGACGACGAAGGGGGCGTGCGGATGACCGACGGCACCGTGCGGATCGACGGGAACACCTTGCGGCTGCCGGGCGGTGTGGCGGTGCGGTTCATCCGTACGCTGCGCCTGCCGGAGACGGGCACGCATCCGCTGCCGCCCGGCCTGGGCGAGTTCCCGGTGCGGCGGGTCGCGGACCACGCGGACTCGGTGCCCGAGGAGTGGCGGGCCCGCGGCGGGGTGATGCTCCCGGTCTACCTGCGGGAGGCGATGTGGCTGAGCTTCGCGGGCAGCAGCGAGCCGGCCGCCCTCCAGGTCGGGGTGGGCAAGGTGTGCGCGGTCTCCGGCGCGCCGTGGAGCAACCGCCTGGCCCGCGAGCCGCAGAACTACGTGGTTCTCCCCCGCCAGCCCTGGCTGGACGGCATCAACTCGGGCAAGGGCACGGTCCGTCAGTTCGTCGCGGTGCCCCTCGGGCTGGGCGCCACGGTGGAGGGGCAGGTCACCGGCGAGGAGGTCTGGGGCGGCGTGCAGTTGCAGTCGTTCCCGCTCAACGACGCGGAACTGGCCCGCTGGCGGGAGGCCGAGCGGCGCCGGTCGGTGACGCTCGGCGGGGGGTACGGCGGGGCCATGGCCGCCGCGCCCGCCCCG
>NZ_JAAGMD010000231.1 GCF_010548465.1 Streptomyces sp. SID14436
CCGGCCCGCACCGGCCCCCACCGAGCCGCCGGCAGCGAGAACGCCGGCCCGGCACAGCCGACGAACCCGTCCCGTCGAACCCCGCCGGCAACCGGTCACGCGGCCGGCCCACGCGCGGCCCGGGTGGCTTCCGTATGCGGGCCGGGTGGGTTCCGTATACGGGCCGGGTGGCGACGGCCCACCGTCGCGGTCGGCCCGCCCGGTGCCACGGGGCGGACCTGCCGGGCGGGCCGCCGGGCGGCTTGGGACAATGCGGGAATGGGAAAGTCCAGGAACCCCGGGCGGCGGCAGGCGGCGGCCGAGGCCGTCACCGAGAGCGTCGACGGCGGGCTCGCCCAGCTCCTGCCCGACCGGGAGCGGCCCCGGGCCCGGACGCTGCTGATCGACGGCGCCCCGCAGTCGCACGTCGACCCGGACGACCCGCGGCACCTCTCCTTCGAGTACCAGCGCCGCTTCGGCCACGTCGTCGACCTCGTGGCCCCGCCCGGCAAGCCCCTGCACGCCGTGCACCTCGGGGGCGGCGCCTTCACCCTCGCCCGGTACGTCGCCGCGACCCGGCCGCGGTCCACCCAGCAGGTCGTCGAACGGGACGCCGCCCTGGTGCGGCTGGTGCGCAGGGAGCTGCCGCTGGACCCCAAGGCCCGCATCCGGGTGCGGTCGGTGGACGCCCGGGAAGGGCTCGCCAAGGTGCCCGACGGCTGGGCCGGGCTCGTCGTCACCGACGTCTTCAGCGGGACCCGCACACCCGCCCACCTCACCTCGACCGAGTTCCTCGACGACGTCCGCCGCGCCCTCGCCCCCGGCGGGACCTACGCCGTGAACCTCGCCGACGGGCCGCCGCTGACCCATCTGCGCGGCCAGATCGCCACCGCCGCCGCCCGGTTCGCCGAACTCGCCCTCATCGCGGACCCCGCCGTGCTGCGCGGCAAACGCTTCGGCAACGCCGTCCTCGTCGCCTCCGACGCGCCGCTGCCGATCGCCGAACTCACCCGCCGTGCCGCCTCAGACCCGCACCCCGCCCGGGTCCTGCACGGCAGGGAACTCACCGACCTCACCGGCGGGGCGCGCGCCGTGACCGATCTGGCGGCCGTCGCCTCGCCCGCCCCGCCCGCGTCCGTGTTCCGCTGAGCGGCGGGCGCGGGCCGGCGGTCAGTAGGTGCCGATCTCCACGCGCGGCGGACCGTCGTGCCAGGTGCAGAACACCGACACCCGGTCCGCGCCCGAGCTGAACTCCACCCGGATCCACGACTCCGTCTTCCACACCTGCATCGACCAGCCCGACCCGGGCGTCGCCGACACCAGGGACGCCGAGGCGGGGCCCAGGTCGAACACCGCCCGGCCGCCCTCGGTGTCGTAGCTCCTGACCCGGCCGGACGTGGCCGGCGCCGGGTCGCCGCCGGACGGCGCGGTGGTGGGGCCGGGGCGCCGCGAGGGCGGCGGGGACGACGGGCCGGGCGCCGACGACGGCTTCCCGCCGTCCGGTTCACTCTCGTCGGGCCGCTCGGGGCTCTTCGCGTCGGACGGCCGACGGGTGGAGGACGACACCGGCTTCGACTCCTCGGTGGCGTCGTCCGCCGCCGCCACGGGCAGCGCGCGCGGCGGGTCGTAGACCGTGCCCGCCATCACCGTGTGGACACCCCACCACGACAGCGTGACCGCCGCGCCCGTGGCGAGCAGCCAGGCCAGTACGTGTACGAGTCCTCTGCGCATCGTCGGCCCATACTGCCTCACCCGCCCCACGGGTGTCCCGCCTGTGGACGGTTCCGGAGTTGTCCACAGGCCCCCACCGGGCCCACCCGCATGGCGTACGGTGCCGCCCATGGCAAGTGTTCTCGTGGTCGAGGACGACCAGTTCGTACGCTCGGCGCTGATCCGGCACCTGACCGACGCCGCACACCTCGTGCGCAGTGTCGGGACGGCGCTGGAGGCGCTGCGCGAGGTCGCCCATTTCCGCTTCGACGTGGTCGTCCTGGACCTCGGGCTGCCCGATCTGGACGGCTCCGAGGCCCTGAAGATGCTGCGCGGGATCACGGACGTGCCGGTCATCGTCGCCACCGCCCGGGACGACGAGTCGGAGATCGTGCGGCTGTTGAACGCCGGGGCGGACGACTACCTCACCAAACCCTTCTCCGTGGAACACCTCTCCGCCCGGATGGCGGCGGTACTGCGCCGGGCCCGCGCCACCGGCGGCCAGGCCCCGTCGTCCACGGTGATCAGCGTCGGCGGGCTGACCGTCGACCCGCTGCGCCGCCAGGCCGAACTGGACGGCGCACCCCTGGACCTGACGCGGCGTGAGTTCGACCTGCTCGCCTTCCTCGCCGGCCGGCCCGGCGTCGTCGTCCCCCGCAAAGAGCTGCTCGCGGAGGTGTGGCAGCAGTCCTACGGCGACGACCAGACGATCGACGTCCACCTGTCCTGGCTGCGACGGAAGCTGGGGGAGACCGCGGCCCGGCCGCGCTACCTGCACACCCTGCGCGGGGTCGGCGTGAAGCTGGAACCGCCCGCCGCCGCACGGCCGTCGGACGGCACCCCCGGAGCGGAGCCACCGCGATGAGATGGGCCCTGGTGAAGGTGTCGCTGGCGGTGACCACGATGGTCGTCCTCGCCTTCGCCGTACCCCTCGGCCTGGTCATCCGGGAACTGGCCAGCGACCGTGCCTTCTCCCGGGCCGAGCGGGAGGCCGCCGCCGTCGCCCCGGCCCTGTCCATCACCACCGACCGCGACCAGCTCGAACGGGTCGTCGCCTCCGCCGGTTCGGACGCCGCGATGGCCGTCCACGTGCCCCTCGGCGGCGACGAGGAGGCCCTCCACATCGGGCGGCAGCGCGCCGCCGCCGAGGACATAGCCGCCGTGCGGAAACTGGGCCGGGCCTCCACCACCACGGTGACCGGCGGGTCCGCGCTGCTCCAGCCGGTCGCCCTCAGCTCCGGCGAGATCGCCGTGGTCGAGGTGTACGTGGCCGAGTCCGAGGTCACCAACGGGGTGGCCACCGCCTGGGCCGTGCTGGCGGGCGTCGGCGTCGCCCTGATCCTGGGCTCGGTGGCCGTCGCCGACCGGCTCGGCGTCCGGATGGTGCGGCCCGCCCAGCGGCTGGTGGAGGGCGCGCACGAACTGGGGGAGGGCAAGCTGGGTGCGCGGGTCCCCGAGGAGGGGCCGACCGAACTGCGGCTGGCCGCCGTCGCGTTCAACTCCATGGCCGACCAGGTCGTCCAGCTCCTCGCCAACGAGAGGGAGCTGGCGGCCGATCTGTCCCACCGGCTGCGCACCCCGCTGACCGTGCTGCGGCTCAACGCCGCCTCCCTGGGCGAGGGCCCCGCCGCCGAGCAGACCCGTGCCGCGGTCGAGCAGCTGGAGCGCGAGGTGGACACCATCATCCGCACGGCCCGCGACGCCAAACCGCAGACCGCGGCGGCCGGACCGGGCGCGGGCTGCGACGCCGCCGAGGTGGTCCGGGAACGGATGGCCTTCTGGTCCGCCCTCGCCGAGGACGAGGGCCGCAAGTGGCGGGTCGCCGGCGCCGACCGGCCGGTCCGCATCCCCGTCGCCCGCGCCGACCTCGCCGCCGCCCTCGACGCCCTGCTCGGCAACGTCTTCCGGCACACCGCGGAGGGCACCGCCTTCGCCGTCGACCTGCACAACGGGGAGGACGCCGTGATCGTACTGGTCTCCGACGCGGGCCCCGGCATACCCGACCCCGAGGCGGCGATCGCCCGGGGCCGCGGCTCGGGCAGCGACGGCTCCACGGGGCTCGGCCTGGACATCGTGCGCCGCCTCGCGGAGTCGACCGGCGGGGACGTCCGCATCGGTTCCTCGGTGCTCGGCGGGACCGAGGTGCGCATCTGGATCCAGCTCGACGGACGCGAGGCGGCACCCCGGCGGCGCGGCCACCGGGGCGGCGTGCGCCGCCGCGGCCCCGGCCGGCTGCTGCCCTCCCTCAAGCGCGCCCGAACCCCGGTCTGAGGGGCAGGGACCGTTCACCCGAGGCCGTCAGGGGGCCACGAATGCGGCCCGTTCCTGGATATCGCTCCCGGCCCGCCGTCGTCGCCGGCCCGCCCGGCAGGAAGACGGACCGCGGAGAGCACGCCGGGGGCCGTGGACAGCACACGCCGGGGGCCGTGGACAGCACACGGGGGTGCGGCACTCCCCTAGGGCACCGCACCCCCACGCCCCCCGTCCCGGAAGGGTCAGAACTGCTCCGGGTCCGGCAGCACACCCGTCCGGGCCGCGCGCCCGTACCAGAGCGCGCTGGACTTCGGGGTGCGCTGCTGGGTCGCGTAGTCGACGTACACCGCGCCGAAGCGCTTCTCGTAGCCGTACGCCCACTCGAAGTTGTCCAGCAGCGACCACAGGTAGTAGCCCCGCACATCCGCGCCGTCCGCGAGGGCCCGGTGGACCGCGGTCAGGTGGCCGTGCAGATACGCCACCCGCTCCGGGTCGTGCACCGTGCCGTCCGCCTCGGGCTTGTCGTCGTAGGCGGCGCCGTTCTCGCTGATGTACAGCGGCAGGCCGGGGGCCTCACGCGTGTACCGCATGATCAGCTCGTGCAGCCCGGTCGGGTCGACGGACCAGCCCATCTCCGTGCGCTCGCCCGGCGGCTGGTGGAACGTCACGTCGTCGGTGCCCGGCCAGGGCGAGTGCTCGCTCTCGCCGTGCCCGTCGGCGCGCGGGGCGGGCGCGGACGGGTCCGCCGCCGACACCAGGGTCGGCGTGTAGTAGTTGAGGCACAGGGCGTCCAGCGGCTGGTGGATCGTGTCCAGGTCGCCGTCCTCGATGCACGACCAGTCGGTGAGGGACGACGTCGCCTCCAGCAGCGTCTCCGGGTAGGCGCCGTGCAGGATCGGGCCGTGGAAGATACCGCTGGCCAGGTCGTCGATCTTCCGGGCCGCCGCCAGGTCCGCGGGCCGCTGGGTCAGCGGCCGGACGGCGGCGGAGTTGAGGCTGATCGCGATCGAGTTGCGGGCCGGCATCACCTCGCGCAGGGCCTTGGTGCCCAGGCCGTGCGCGAGGTTGAGGTGGTGGGCGGCCCGCAGCGAGGCCGCGGGGTCCGTGCGGCCGGGCGCGTGCACCCCGGAGGCGTAGCCGAGGAAGGCGCTGCACCACGGCTCGTTGAGGGTGATCCACTGCTCCACCCGGTCACCGAGCGCCTCGCCGACGATCTGCGCGTACTCGGCGAACCGGTAGGCGGTGTCGCGCTCGGGCCAGCCGCCCGCGTCCTCCAGCTCCTGCGGGAGGTCCCAGTGGTAGAGGGTGACGGCCGGGGCGATGTCGTGCTCGAGCAGTTCGTCGACCAGCCGGCGGTAGAAGTCCAGGCCGCGCTGCACGGCGGGGCCGCGCCCGGTCGGCTGCACCCGGGGCCAGGAGACGGAGAAGCGGTAGGCGGTCAGCCCCAGCTCCGCCATCAGCGCGACGTCCTCGCGGTAGCGGTGGTAGTGGTCGACGGCTATGTCACCGGTGTCCCCGCCGGCCGTCCGGCCCGGGGTGTGGCTGAAGGTGTCCCAGATGGACGGGGTCCGTCCGTCCTCCCGCACCGCACCCTCGATCTGGTACGCGGAGGTCGCCGCGCCCCAGAGGAAGACGGAAGGAAAGGCAACCGGGGTCACCGGCGTTGCGGAGTCAGGCATGGAAGCGCTCCCATTGTGGTCGTTGAGGACCGACGAGTCAGCGGACGAGGAGGAGGAAGGACGGGCAGGGCCGTACAGGACGGGCGTCGGACGGGAGGACGGAAGAAGGGGCGTCGGCCGGCGACGGGCTGCCCGGGACGGGGACGGGCCGGCCGGGCGGCCGGGGGCGTCAGCCCTTCACGGCACCCTGCATGATGCCGCCCACGATCTGCTTGCCGAAGATGGCGAACACGATCAGCAGCGGCAGCGTGCCCAGCAGCGCACCGGCCATGATCAGGGACTGGTCCGGGGTGTAGCCGCGGCCGAGTGCCGCCACCGCGACCTGCACGGTCGGGTTGCCGTGCTGGGTCAGCACCAGGAACGGCCACAGGAAGTCGTTCCACGTCTGCACGAACATCAGCATGCCGAGCACCGCCATCGCGGGCCGCGCGGCCGGGAAGACCACGTGCCACACCACGCGCCAGCTGCTCGCGCCGTCCACCCGGGCCGCCTCGATGATCTCGTCGGGCAGTGCCTGGATCAGGTACTGCCGCATGAAGAACACCCCGAAGGCGCTCACCATCGACGGGAAGATGACCGCCTGCAACTGGTCGGTCCAGTCCAGCTTCGCCACCATCATGTACAGCGGGATGATGCTGAGCTGCGGCGGCACCATCATGGTGCCGATGACGACCAGCATCAGCGCGCCCCGGCCCCGGAAGCGCAGCTTGGCGAAGGCGAACCCGGCGATCGTCGACAGCACGACGATGGTCACCGCCGAGATGCCCGCCACGATCGTGGTGTTGAGGAAGGCCTCACCCAGGTTGGCCTCGGTCCAGGCGATCTCCAGGTTCTTGAACAGGTTGGAGCCGAACCAGAACGGCGGCGGGGTCTGCGCCAGCCGCTGGTTGTCCCGGGAGGCGGCGATCGCGGTCCACACCAGCGGGAACAGCGACACCAGGGTGAACACGACCAGGATCGCGTAGGCGATCGGACCGCCGTGCAGCGTGCCGCCCGCGCGGGCGGACTTCGGCAGGCGCGAGCGCTTCTGCTCCTTGGCGGGTGAGGTCTCGGGGGGCGTCACAGTCGTCGTCACGGCCACACCTCCTTAACTGCTGGCGCGCAGCCGGCGCGAGATGACGTAGTTGATGATGCCGACGACGATCAGGATCGCGAACATCGTCCAGGCGATCGCCGAGGCCCGGCCCAGGTGCTGGTTCACCCAGCCCTGCTCGTACAGGTACAGGCCGAGCGTCTGGAACTGGTGCTCCGCGCCGCCGGACGCGCCCTTGTTGGCGTCGAACAGCAGCGGCTCGCCGAAGACCTGGCTGGCACCGATCGTGGAGACCACGACGGTGAAGAGGATCGTCGGGCGCAGCGAGGGCAGCGTGACGTGGAGGAACTGCTGCCAGCGGTTGGCGCCGTCCAGGGCCGCCGACTCGTACAGGTCCTGCGGGATGGCCTGCATCGCGGCCAGGTAGATCAGCGCGTTGTAGCCGGTCCAGCGCCAGATGATGATCGTGGAGACGGCGAACTGGGAGGGCCACTTGTCGCCCTGCCAGTCGACCGGGTCGATCCCGACGAGGTCGAGCCCCCAGTTGATCATGCCGTAGTCGCGCCCGAAGAGCAGCACGAACACCAGGGAGGCGGCGGCGATCGAGGTGGCGTACGGCGCGAGCATCGCGACCCGGTAGAAGGTCGAGGCGCGCAGCTTGTAGTTGAGGATGTGGGCGATGCCCATGGCCATCATCAGCTGCGGAACGGTGGAGATGATGCCGATGGTCAGCGTGTTCCGCGCCGCGTTCCAGAAGAAGTCGTCGTCGAAGATCCGGGTGTAGTTGCGCAGCCCCACCCAGTTCATGTCGGTGGGGGCGGTCAGCTCCACCTGGTGCAGCGAGGCCCAGCCGGTGTAGATCAGCGGGAACAGGCCGAAGGCGGCGAACAGCAGGAAGAACGGCGCGACGAACGCGTACGGGCTCCAGCGCCGGTCGCGCTGCCAGCGCCGCGAGAGCCGGTCGCGGCGCCGCTGTTCCTTGTCCGCCGGGGCGGGGCCCTTGCGGGGACGGCCCGGGGCCGCGCCCCCCTTGACGGGGGACGCGGCGGTGTCGGAGCGGGTGGCCATGCGGGTCACTTGTCCAGGTTGTTGTCGATGGTCTTGGTGGCCGTCTCCCAGGCCTCCTCGGCGGACTTGCCCTTGGTGACCAGGATGACGCCGTTGTCGCCCAGACCCTGGCCGATGATCTGGTCCTTCGGGCCGATGACCTGGACCGGGATCTGCTTCGCGGCCTCGGCGAAGATCTCACCGATGGGGGCGTCGCCGGTCATGTCGTTCTTGGCGCCGGTGACCGCGGGGCTGTCGTAGGCGCTCTGCGCGCTCGGGAAGCTGCCCTGCACCTCGAACAGCTTGGCCTGCTGCTCGGGGGCGGTCAGCCAGGCGACCAGCTTCTTGGCCTCGTCGACGTTCTTGCCGCTCTTGGGCACGGTCAGGAAGGAGCCGCCCCAGTTGCCGGACTTGGGCGCCACGGCGACGTCCCACTTGCCGGCGGCGTCGGGCTGCGACTTGCCCTTGATGTAGCCGAGCATCCAGGGCGGGCAGGAGATCGCGGCGAACTTGTTGTTGGCGATCGTCTGGTCCCAGGCGGGCTGGAACTGCGTCTGCGCGCCGACCAGTCCGTCCTCGGCGGCCTTCGCGGTCAGGTCGAAGGCGTTCTTCACGGCCGGGTTGGTCTTGTAGACGATCTCGCCGGACTTGTCGTAGAAGCGCTCCTCCTCACTGCTGAGGATGGCGTTGAGCAGGCCGCCGGGGGAGTCCATGAAGGTGGTGCCCTTGGGCGCCTTCTTCTTGTAGTCCTCGCCGACCTCGACCAGCTTCGCCCAGTCGCCGGCCCACAGCTTGCCGACCTCCTCGCGGTCGGTGGGCAGGCCGGCCTTCTCGAAGAGGTCCTTGCGGTAGCAGATCGCCATCGGGCCGATGTCGGTGCCGAGGCCGATGGTCGCGCCGTCCTTGGTGGTGGCCTGCTCCCACTTCCACTCGAGCCAGTCGGCCTTCTTCACGCCGGGCGCCTTGGAGAGGTCCTCCAGCTTGTCGGCCTGGGTGGCGACGATCTCCGCGATGTTGCCGACCTCGACGGCCTGGACGTCCTGCAGACCGCTGTTGGTGGTGAGGTGGTTGAGCAGGGCGGGGTAGTAGTTCTCGTTCCGCTCGATCACGTTCTCCGCGATCTTGATGCCGGGGTTCTGCTTCTCGTACTCGGCGTAGAGACCGGCTTCCTTGAAGCCCATGGTGCCGAACAGGCCCAGGGTGATCGTGGTCTTGCCCTTGCCCGACGAGGAGCCGGAGTCGTCGTCTCCGCCGTCGTCGGCACAGCCGGCCAGCAGCCCGGTGCCGAGCGACACCACGGCCGCGACGGCCACGGCCCGGCGGACCATGGGCCTGCCCCCGCTCGAGCGCAGCCGAGTGTGGGGGAGGGTACGTGCTCGCATTGCGTCCTCCTGTTGCCCTGACGTGCCGACCCCCCGGCCAACGGCGTTGTCGGTCCCGTTGTTGCGTGCTGCGGCTCGGGCGGGGAACGTGCGGGTTGTGTATGTGTCAGGTACTGTGGGAGCGCTCCCACAAGTGATGTGTTGAAGAGTCCCGGCTCGGGACGGGGGTGTCAAGGGAGCAGACACGGCAAAAAGCGTTCAGTTATCGGGCTGTTAACTGAAGCGGTCCGGGGCGCTGTCGGCCAACCCGAGGCCCGGCGGGGGCCCTTCCCGCGGCGGTCACGGTGCGGCTGCGGCCGCCTACGGGGCTGTTAGATTCCAGGCCGGGGAGACATTCGACGGAAGGCGGGGCCCGATGGCAAGCCACGGAGCGCGGGGCCGTAGCGGCGGCCGGCCCACCCTCGAAGAGGTGGCGGCGCGCGCCGGTGTCGGCCGGGGCACGGTGTCCCGGGTGATCAACGGCTCGCCCCGGGTCAGCGACGCCACCCGCGCCGCCGTCGAGGCGGCCGTCGCCGAGCTGGGGTACGTGCCGAACACCGCGGCCCGGGCGCTGGCCGCCAACCGCACCGACGCGATCGCGCTGGTGGTGCCCGAGCCGGAGACGCGTTTCTTCGCCGAGCCGTACTTCTCCGACATGCTGCGCGGGGTGGGCGCGGCCCTCGCGGACACCGAGATGCAGCTGCTGCTGATCTTCGCGGGCAGTGACCGGGAGCGGCAGCGCCTCGCCCAGTACCTGGCCGCCCACCGGGTCGACGGGGTGCTGCTGGTGTCGGTGCACGCCGACGACCCGCTGCCGGACATGCTGGCCCAGCTGGAGATCCCGGCGGTGATCAGCGGCCCGCGCTCCGCCACCGAGACGCTGACCTCGGTGGACTCGGACAACTACGGCGGCGCCCGGCAGGCCGTGGAGCACCTGATCGGCCGGGGCCGGCGGACCATAGCCCACATCACCGGCCGCCTCGACGTGTACGGCGCCCAGCGCCGCATCGACGGCTACCGCGACGCGCTGCGCGAGGCGGGCCATCCGCTGGACGATCTGCTGGTGGAGCCGGGCGACTTCTCCGAGGACGGCGGCCGGCGCGCGATGGCGGCCCTGCTGGAGCGCCGCCCCGATCTGGACGCGGTGTTCGCGGCCTCGGACGTGACCGCGGCGGGCGCCAGCCAGACCCTGCGCGAGGCGGGCCGCCGGATCCCGGACGACGTGGCCCTGGTCGGCTACGACGACTCCGCCATCGCCCGCCATCTGCACCCGCCGCTCACCAGTGTGCGCCAGCCCATCGAGGAGATGGGGCGGGCCATGATCGATCTTCTGCTGGCCGAGATCGCCGACCGGCGTCCGGCCGTCTCCCGCCGGATGGAGCCGCGCCATGTGGTGCTCGCCACGGAACTGGTGCCGCGGGCGTCCTCCTGAAACGGCTTCAGCCGGTGACTTCGTCGAAGTCACCGGCTGAAGACTCAGGGTGAGTGACGGGACTTGAACCCGCGACATCCTGGACCACAACCAGGTGCTCTACCAGCTGAGCTACACCCACCACGGCTGTCGGTCGGAAGTGGTGTCCTTCCCGACCGGCCGAGAAAGAGTCTACAGGGTCTTCAGGGGTGCTCGCGCCAGGGTTTGCGCCGGGGGCGGGTAACGCCCCTCACACGCTACTGAGCAGCCAGGACGTGCTTCGCCGCGATCTTCCGCGCGGTCTCCGAGTCGGGGCCGGGCTGGGGGACGAACACGGCCTCGCGGTAGTAGCGCAGTTCCGCGATGGACTCGCGGATGTCGGCGAGGGCGCGGTGGTTGCCGTTCTTCTCGGGGCTGTTGAAGTACGCCCTCGGGTACCAGCGGCGGGCCAGCTCCTTGATGCTGGACACGTCGACGATGCGGTAGTGCAGGTAGTCCTCCAGCGTCGGCATGTCGCGCAGCAGGAACCCCCGGTCGGTGCCCACGGAGTTGCCGCACAGCGGTGCCTTGCCGGGTTCCTTGACGTGTTCCCGGATGTACGCGAGGACCTGCTCCTCGGCGTCCTCCAGGGTCGTGCCGCCCGGCAGCTCCTCGAGCAGGCCGGACGCGGTGTGCATCGCGCGCACCACCTCCGGCATCGTCTCCAGGGCCCGGTCCGGCGGGCGGATGACGATGTCGACGCCCTCACCGAGGACGTTCAGTTCGGAGTCGGTGACGAGGGCGGCCACCTCGATGAGCGCGTCGTCCGACAGCGAGAGGCCGGTCATCTCGCAGTCGATCCACACCATGCGATCGTTCATGTGCCCAACCCTACGGGCAGCGGTGGCTCCGGGAACCGTGCGGTTCGGCCTCGCCCGTCGGGAGCGGGCGCCGTCGGCGCGGCCCGGTGGCGCACCGGCGCGTCCCCCTCACCCGTGGTGATCACCGCTCGGCCGGGCAGCCCGCGCCGGACGGCGGAAGGGGCCGGAGGCGATGCCTCCGGCCCCTTCCGCGTCGGGGTGCCGACCCCTTACGTCACGTCGCGCTCCGCTGCCCGGGGACGCTCGCCCGGGTGGGGACGTACGCCTCCCGGCCGCCCTCCGCCGAGGCCGCCAGGCCCAGAGCGCCGGCGGCCGCCGCGCGCCGGGACTGGTGCGGGACCGAGCCGTCCGGGTGCAGGCCGGCGGGTGCCGGCTGGCCCGGATGGTGGCCCGGGTGGCCCGCCTGCCCGGGCGGGTATCCGCCCTGGGTGTGCGGGCCGTCGTCGACGACCTGGTTCCGCTCGGCCTGCGGCCGCCGGGCCCGGTAGGCGGCCCTGTAGGCCGCCGGGGAGGAACCCAGCTGGCGCCGGAAGTGACCGCGCAGCGCCACCGGCGAGCGGAAGCCGCAGCGGCCGGCGACCTCGTCCACCGAGTAGTCCGACGTCTCCAGCAGGCGCTGCGCCTGCAGCACCCGCTGGGTGATCAGCCACTGCAGCGGCGCGCTCCCGGTCAGGGAGCGGAAACGGCGGTCGAACGTACGACGGCTCATGTACGCGCGGGCCGCCAGCGTCTCCACGTCGAACTGCTCGTGGAGGTGCTCCAGCGCCCAGGCGACGACCTCGGCGAGTGGGTCGGCGCCGATCTCCTCGGGTAAAGACCTGTCGAGGTAGCGCTCCTGACCGCCGGTCCTGCGCGGCGGGACCACCAGGCGGCGGGCCAGGGCCCCGGCCGCCTCGTTGCCGTGGTCCGTGCGCACGATGTGCAGGCACAGGTCGATGCCGGCCGCGGTGCCCGCCGACGTCAGCACGTCGCCGTCGTCGACGAAGAGTTCCCGCGGATCGACGTGCACCGACGGATAGCGTTTCGCGAGCGTCGGCGCGTACATCCAGTGGGTGGTCGCGGGCCTGCTGTCCAGCAGGCCCGCCGCCGCGAGGACGAAGGCGCCGGTGCACAGCCCGACGATCCGGGCGCCCTCCTCGTGGGCCCGGCGCAGCGCGTCGAGCGCCGCGTCGGGCGGTGGTGAGGTGATCGAACGCCAGGCCGGCACCACGACGGTGCCCGCCCGGGAGATCGCCTCCAGGCCATGTGGCGCGGTGAGTTCCAGGCCCCCTGTGGTCCGCAGCGGGCCGTCCTCGCCCCCGCACACCAACAGGCGGTAGCGCGGTACGCCGGCGTCCTGGCGGTCAACCCCGAACACCGACAGCGGTATGGAACTCTCGAAGATGGGGCCGCCGCTGAACAGCAGCACCGCGACGATCTCCTTGCGGCGGCGCCCGGCCAGTTTCCGGGCCGTGTCCGGCGTGGCAGTGGAGTCGTGGCTCATACTGCTAAGCCCCCCTCGGTGGTCGCGGCTCCTCGGTTGTGTCGCTCCTGCACGTTTCCCCTCGGTCCTGCACGAGTCCCCCGCCGTAGACAGTCAAGATCGAATCTACTGTGTCCCGTCGTGCACCGGTGGCCAGTTCGGCACCCGGCACATTGTCGACTTGGCAACTTGGCGTGAAGCATTCGATCACGAAGCGTTGCACTCGGGGAGGGTGTCGGGAAGTGCGCCTCGTCGCAGTGGCCAATCCCCGTAGGGTGCGCGCTCCCCCCGAGACCCTTTCCGTGCAGGTCGAACGGGGGTTGGGGGGTGGTCAGGACAGGAGATGCACGGGAACCGGAAGTTGGCTGAAAAGATACGGGTGCGTGCGCGGAAACCGGTCAGCCGACCGGTGATTCCACGCCGCGCGGACGTCAGCCCCGGTGCGCGCCGCTCCCGTGGCGGTGACGCCGGCCGCGGTGTCCGGACGCGCCCCCGGTGGCCACCCGCTCGGAGCGGCGGATCAGCAGGATCCCGGCGGCCGCGACGGCCGCCAGGCCGGCCCCGGCGCCCACCGCACCCGCCGGGGAGAAGCCGCACACCAGCAGGACGGCCGAGGTCAGGGCGCAGCCGAGGGCCGAGAAGCGGGCCAGCTCCCCGGCCGCGCCGGGGGCGGCCGCGGTCCCGTGCTCGACGGCGCCGTGGGCTGCGGGTCCGGACATGGTGTGCTCCCTGGGGTGCGGCTCACGGGGTTCAACGCACCAGGGGGCGGTCGGTCACTCGGAGCCGCCCGACGGGGCCCGGGCGGCGGGCCGGACCGGTTGGCCGAACGCAGTTGGTTGAATGCTGCGCAAACCAGCTGTACAACGCAGCAACCGTTGCGTTGCGGGCGCCCCCTCGTGCATGCTCCGGGAAACCCGCCAGCCGGGCGGGGGCGGGATCTGGGCCTAGGAGGCGTGCCGCCGTACCCTTGGGGGTATGGGGTTGGGAAGATGATTCCCGGACACAGCTCCGCCGCACACTGTCGTCCCCCTCAAAAGGATCACAACGCCGAGACAGCCATGGCCGGTCACGAATTCTTCGAACCCGCGGACCGCAAGCGACCGGTCGCCGACCCGACGGCGGCCGACTCCCTGGCGGCGGAAGAGGCGCGCGAGTCCTGCGACCCCGCCTTCCGGCACGGTGTGGTCGTCGGCTTCGACGGTTCCACGTCCAGTGAGCGCGCCCTCGCCTACGCGATCGGCATGGCCCGGCGGCTGGGCTCCGGCCTGATCATTGTCCACGTCGCCAACCGGCTGCCCACCACGGTGTGGGCGGGCTGCGAGCCGCCGGTCTTCGTGGACGTCCCGGACCACCGCACCGAGGTGCTCGGCCTCGAACTCGCCTGCGCGGAGTATCTCGCCGAGGTGCCGTGGATCCTGGTCGAGCGCGGCGGGGACATCTGCCACGAACTCGAGGAAGTGGGGCGGGAGTACGAGGCCGACGCGATCGTCGTCGGTTCCACCCACGGGCTCGTGGGGCGGTTGTTCGGGTCTGTCGCGGGGAGGCTGGCGAAGCGGGCGCAGCGGCCCGTTGTCGTGATCCCCTGAGCCGAGGGACGGGCCCCCGCGTGGTGTGGCACCACGCGGGGGCCCGTTCCCGTGCGTCGGCCCCTGAGGGTGGGTGGGGGCCGGCCGCGCAGAACCCCGCGCCCCTGAGGGCAGGGGCCGGTGTCCGAGGGGACCGTGTCCCGGCGGCCTACTCGACCGTGACCGACTTGGCCAGGTTGCGGGGCTTGTCGATGTCGCGGCCGAGGGCCAGCGCCGTGTGGTAGGCGAGGAGTTGCAGCGGGATGCCCATGAGGATGGGGTCCAGCTCGTCCTCGTTCTTCGGCACCACGATCGTGTGGTCGGCCTTCTCCTGCTCCTGGTGGGCCACCGCGAGGATCTGGCCGCTGCGGGCCTTGATCTCCTCCATGGCGGCGCGGTTCTTCTCCAGCAGGTCGTCGTCCGGCACGATCGCGACCGTGGGCAGCGCCGGCTCGATCAGGGCGAGCGGGCCGTGCTTGAGCTCGGAGGCGGGGTAGGCCTCGGCGTGGATGTACGAGACCTCCTTCAGCTTCAGGGACGCCTCGCGGGCCACCGGGTAGCCCCGCACCCGGCCGATGAAGAGCATCGAGCGGGCCTCGGCGTACTGCTGGGCCAGCTTCTCGATCTCGCCCTCCTGCCGCATGATCGCGTCGATCTGCTCCGGCAGCCTGCGCAGACCCTCGATGATCCGCTTGCCGTCGCGGACCGACAGGTCACGGGTGCGGCCCAGGTGCAGGGCGAGCAGGGCGAAGGCGACGGTGGTGTTGGTGAAGCACTTGGTGGACACCACGCACACCTCGGGACCGGCGTGCACGTACACGCCGCCGTCGGCCTCCCGGGCGATCGCGGAACCCACGACGTTGACCACGCCGAGCACCCGCGCGCCCTTGCGCTTCAGCTCCTGCACCGCCGCCAGCACGTCGTAGGTCTCACCGGACTGGGAGACGGCGATGTACAGGGTGTCCGGGTCGACGACCGCGTCGCGGTAGCGGAACTCGGAGGCCGGCTCGGCGTCGGCCGGGATGCGGGCCAGCTCCTCGATCATCTGCGCGCCGATCATGCCGGCGTGGTACGAGGTGCCGCAGCCGAGGATCTTCACCCGGCGGATCAGGCGGGCCTCGCGGGCGTCCAGGTTCAGGCCGCCCAGGCGCACGGTGGCGAAGCGGTCCTCGATCCGGCCGCGCAGCACCCGGTCCACGGCCTCGGCCTGCTCGTGGATCTCCTTGTGCATGTAGGTGTCGTGGCCGCCCATGTCGTAGGAGGCGGCCTCCCACTCCACGGTGGTCGGCTCGGCGGTGGTGCTGGTGCCCTCGGTGGTGTACGTGCGGAAGTCGTCCGCGGTGAGGGTGGCCATCTCGCCGTCGTTGAGGGTGACGACCTGCCGGGTGTGGGTGACCAGGGCGGCGATGTCGGAGGCGACGAACATCTCCTTCTCGCCGATGCCGAGCACGACGGGCGAGCCGTTGCGGGCCACCACGATGCGGTCGGGGAAGTCGGCGTGCAGCACGGCGATGCCGTAGGTGCCCTCGACGACGCGCAGCGTCTCGCGGACCCTGTCCTCCAGCTTCTCGGCCTGCGAGCGGGCGATCAGGTGGGTGAGGACCTCGGTGTCGGTCTCCGAGAGGAACTCGACCCCGTCCGCCTCCAGCTTGCGGCGCAGGTCGGCGGCGTTGTCGATGATGCCGTTGTGGACGACGGCGACCTTGCCCTCGGCGTCCAGGTGGGGGTGGGCGTTGACGTCGGACGGGGCGCCGTGGGTGGCCCAGCGGGTGTGGGCGATGCCGGTGGTGCCCTTGAAGCGGGCCGGCACCTTCGCCTCCAGGTCGCGCACCCGGCCCTTGGCTTTGACCATCTTCAGGCCGGAGGTCTTGGGGGAGGTGACGACGATGCCCGCCGAGTCGTAGCCCCGGTACTCCAGGCGCTGGAGGCCCTCCAGCAGCAGCGGCGCGACCTCACGCCTGCCGATGTATCCGACGATTCCGCACATATGGGTTATTCCTAGTCGTAGAGGTCAGCCGTAGACGATGCGGCGCAGCTGCCGGAGCGAGAGCTCCGGCGGGGACACCGCCCGGTATCCGAGGTCCGTGGCGATCCGTTCGAAGATCGTCGCGTTGACCAGGCCCTGGGCCTGGAGCTCCCGGTGGCGGCGACGGACGAACTCCTCGGTCGTCTCGTCGAAGTAGGCGAGCACGTCCTGGACCACACGCAGCGCCTCGCCCCGGCTGAGGGGCGTGGACCGCGCCAGATGATCAACAAGTTCGTCGTGCACCCGACGATCCTGAAGTACGGGGGCCCTCTGCGCAAGAATTCTGCCCGATATCGGGCAGGAATGCCTGTCGAGGGGCACGGATGGCCTACATGCGCGGGAACGGGCGGCCTACATGCGCTTGAGGATCGCCTGCTTCGCCAGGGTGAACTCCTCCTCGGTCAGCACCCCGGACCGGTGCAGGTCGCCCAGCTCGCGCAGCCGGCGCAGCAGGGCGTCGTGATCGTCCTCGGCCGGGGCCGCGGGCGCCGGGAGGGCGGCAGCGGCCGTCGCCGGGCCGGCCGGGGCCGGCACCTCGCCCCGGTCCGTCCCGCCGCCGTCGGCGCGGGCCGCCGGATGCGGCAGCCGGGCCTGCACGGCGGCGGCGACCAGCGCCATCAGGGGGTCCTTCTTGAAGCCCCACAGCTCCACCGCGTGCGGGTCGTACTTCGCCGGCGCCTTGGTGGGGGAGTGGTGCACCAGGAAACGGAGGTGGCCGTTCTCCAGCCCGGCGGCCGGCAGCCACTCCACGGCGGATATGTCCCCCAGGGCGAGCGTGCGGGCACCGGCGGCGGCCTTGGCGTCCTCGGTCTTCCAGTTCCACTCCAGGCGGACCCGTTCGCCGTCGAAGCTCACCGTCCCGTCCCCCGCGGAGACGGACAGCGGCAGCGACGGGCCGGGCAGCAGATACGCGTCGACCGGGTCGGCGGGCACCTGGTCCAGCAGCAGGGCGGTGCGGACCTCCTCGGCGAAGTACTCGGCGACGCCGTACCGGCCCGGTTCGACGAGCAGCTGGTACGGGTCGTGCGGCTCGCTCAGGCGGCCGCCGGTCACCTGGAGCAGCGGGTCGGCGCCGTCCCGCAGCCGCAGCCTCAGGCGCCCCGCCTTCCTGCCCTGCTCCAGCGAGATGCCCGCCACCGCGCGCAGCGGGACCGGGAGTTCACCCAGCGTCCGGCGCAGCAGCCCGACGTTCTTGTCCCGGCCGGGAGTCAGCCGCAGGGTCTCCCCGTCGAAGGTCCAGGTCCCGTCCTTCTGGATGATTTCCGCCATGGTGCGATTGTTCCACCGCCGCGGCGGGCGGTGGTCCCGCACGCGCGGCGGGCACCCGCGAGGACCGTACTCGCGGGTGCCCGCCGGGCCTTGGGGTCAGCGTCCCGCGAGCGGGTTCTGCAGGGTGCCGACGAGCTGCAGCGCGGCGGACGGGTCCGCGAGGTCCACCATCTGCCGGTTGTCGCGCAGTTGGAGCCGGTTGAGGCAGGACAGCGCGAACTCGGGCGCGAACAGGTCGTACTGGGCGAACCTGTCGGCGAGTTCGGGCACCGACGCCTGGTAGGCGCGGGTGACCTCGGCGACCGTCCGCCAGAAGTCGTCCTCGCTCAGGATGCCCTCGGCGGCCAGGTCGGAGGCCAGGAACCGGAAGAAGCAGTCGAAGACGTCCGTGAAGACGGACAGCAGCTTCTGGTCCTCGGGGACCTCCACGCGGATCCGGGTCACCTCCGGCGGCAGCACCGCGTCCGGGTCCATGACCACGATCTCCTCGGCGATGTCCTTGTAGACCGCCCGCTGCACGACCCCGTCGCGCAGCACCAGGATCACGTTCTCGCCGTGCGGCATGAAGGCCAGGTCGTAGGCGTAGAAGCAGTGCAGCAGCGGGGTGTAGTAGGCGTGCAGGTAGTGCCGCAGCCACTCGGCCGGGGCGAGTCCCGACTGCTCGATGAGGGCGCCCGCGAAGGAGGAGCCCTCGTGGTCCACGTGGACCAGGGAGGCCATGGTGGCCAGCGACTCGCCCTCGGCCAGCGAGGACACCGGGCTCTCCCGCCACAGCGCGGCCAGCATCTTGCGGTACGGCGAGTAGCGGTCCGTGGCGCGCTCGTACTCCAGGTGCCGGTAGCCGGCCGCGGCCCGCTCCCGGATGATCGACAGGCCCGTCGCCCGCAGCACCGCGTCGCCCTCGATCAGCTGGGCCAGCCAGTCGTTGATGGCCGGGGTGGCCTCCATGTAGGCGGCGGACAGGCCCCGCATGAAGCCCATGTTCAGCACCGACAGGGCCGTCTTCACGTAGTGCTTCTCGGGGTGCGAGGTGTTGAAGAAGGTCCGGATGGACTGCTGGGCCAGGTACTCGTCGTCGCCCTCGCCGAGGCACACGAGGTGGCGGCGGGCGACCTCGGCGGCGAAGGTGACGGTGAGCTTGTTCCACCACTGCCAGGGGTGCACCGGGATGAGCAGGTAGTCCGCCGGGTCCAGGCCCTGCCCGCGCAGCACGCCCTCGAAGCGGGTGACGGTGTCCGCGCCCAGCTCCTGGCGGACGAACGACGCGTAGTCGATGCCGACGCCCGCCGTGAACGCGGCCCGCGAGCGGTGCGCGGCCAGCCACACCAGCTTCACCGGGGCCGCCGCCTCGGGGGCGTACGCCGCGTACTCGTGGATGCCGAAGCCGAGGCGCCCGTTGTTGGCGACGAAACAGGGGTGGCCCTCGGTCATGCCGGTCTCGATGGCCTGGAAGCCGGCGCGGGCCAGCTCGGCGGAGGTGACGGGCGGCTTGGTCAGCTTGTAGCAGGTGCCGGAGAGGGTGGAGGAGATCTCCTCCAGGTACACCGGCAGCACCTCGTCGCCCAGGCCCAGCGACTTCTGCAGCTCGATGACGAAGTCCAGCGCCTCCAGGGGCAGTTCCGTGTCGCCCCGGTGCCGGGATATGGACTCGGCGTCCACCTGCCAGTGGTCCAGGGCCCGGCGGACGGCGGTGAAGCGGTACTCGGTCAGCCCGTCGTCGGAGCGCACGGCGTAGCCGCCGTCGCCGGTGGCCTCGGGGGTGATGAGCCGTTCGTGCGCGAACTCGGCGAGCGCCTTGCGGATCAGCAGCCGGTTGGCCCGCGCCCACAGCTCGGGGGACAGGTGCGCCACGGCGTCGGACGGGGTCATGCGCTCACTCCTCGGGCGGCCTCGAACTGCTCGCGGGTGCAGAAGCTCAGCAGGGCCCGCTTCTCCGGCTTGTCGATCTCACGCGCCGGGACGAAGCCGACGGCCTCGTTCAGCGCGTGCACGGCCTTGTTGCCGACGTCCGGTTCCACCACCACCCGCCGGGTGTCGGGGTCGGCGAACAGCTCCTCCATCACGGCGGTGATGACGGCCTTCGTGAAGCCGTGCACCGGCCGGTCCGTGGGGGCGACCAGGAAGTGCATGCCGACGTCGCCCGGCTCCGGGTCGTACAGGCCGACGAGGTCGACGTACCGGGGGTCGTACCGCTCCATCAGGAAGGCCGGTTCGCCGTCGTGCAGGCCCAGGTGGGCGTGGTGGTGCTCGTGGGCGGCGATGCGCATGTACTCGCGCTCGACGTCCTGCAGCCTCGCGTCCTGCATCATCCAGAACGCCGCCTTGGGGTGGGTGACCCAGCGGTGCAGCAGCTCCGCGTCCCGCAGCGGGTCCAGCGGGCGGAAGGTGAACGTGCCGATGGTCATACGGAGAACTCCTGGAACGCGATGGACTTCTCGACCGGGTAGACCTCGCGGCCCAGCAGCTCGCGGATGATGGAGCTGTTGCGGTACGGGCCCATCCCCAGGTCGGGGCTGGTGATGCTGTGCGTGTGCACTCCGGCGTTCTGCAGGAAGACGCCGCGGCCGGTCACGTCGATGGCGTAGTTGCGGGCCACGTCGAAGCGGCCGTGGCCGTCCAGCCGGAGCCGGTCGCGGACCGGTTCCAGGAAGGCGGGCGGCTCGTAGTGGTAGCCGGTGGCCAGCACGAGGCCCTCGGTGCGGATCTCGAAGTCCTTGTCCTGCTCGTCCTGGTGGAAGCCCAGCGTGTAGCCGCCGTCCTCCCAACAAGCCGTGGTGAGCGTGGAGTTGGTGAGCAGCCGGGTGGCGACGCCCCGGCCGCCGCTCTCCACGTTCTTCTGGTACAGCAGGTCGAAGATCGCGTCGATGAGGTCCGAGTTGATGCCCTTGAACAGGCCCTTCTGCTGCTTCTCCAGCCGGTAGCGGGTCTCCTCCGGCAGGGCGCGGAAGTAGTCGATGTAGTCCGGGGAGGTCATCTCCAGGGTCAGCTTGGTGTACTCCAGCGGGAAGAACCGCGGGGAGCGGGTGACCCAGTTGAGCCGGTAGCCGTGGACGTCGATCTCCGACAGCAGCTCGTGGTAGATCTCGGCGGCGCTCTGCCCGCTGCCGACGATCGTGACCGACTCCTTGCCGCGCAGTTCGTCCCGGCGGTGCACGTACTGCGCGTTGTGGAACAGGCCGCCCTCCAGCCCGCGGCAGGGCTCGGGGACGTAGGGGACGGTGCCGGTGCCCAGGACCAGGTGGCGGGCGCGGTAGGTGTCCCCGCCCCGGGTGCGCACGGCGTACAGCCCGTCCGCCTCGTCGTAGTCCACCGCGGTGACCGTCGTGCCGAAGCGGATGCTGGTCAGCTGTGCCGCGGCCCAGCGGCAGTAGTCGTCGTACTCCACGCGCAGCGGGTAGAAGCTCTCGCGGATGTAGAACGAGTACAGCCGGCCCTTCTCCTTCAGGTAGTTGAGGAAGGAGTAGGGGGACGTCGGGTCGGCGAGCGTGACCAGGTCCGACATGAACGGCGTCTGCAGGTGCGCGCCGTCGAGGAACATCCCGGCGTGCCACTCGAAGTCCGGCTTGGACTCCAGGAAGACCCCGTCCAGTTCGGCGATCGGCTCGGTGAGGCAGGCCAGACCGAGGTTGAAGGGGCCCAGCCCGATCCCCACGAAGTCGTGGACGGTGCCGGTGGTGGCTTCGGCTTCAGGAAGCGCGGTCAAGGGACTCTCCCAGGTACTGCTCGGCGTGGCCGGCGATCAGGTCGAGGACGGCAGTGATGTCGGCCGTCGTGGTCTCGGGGTTCAGCAGGGTGAACTTCAGGTAGTGCCGCCCGGCGACCTTGGTGCCCGCGACGACGGCGTCCCCGGAGGCGAACAGCGCTTTGCGGGCGTAGAGGTTGGCCCGGTCGATCTCGGCCGGGTCGGTGACGGCGGCCGGGACGTAGCGGAAGACGAGGGTGGACAGCGTGGGTTCGACGACCACGTCGTAGCGCGGGTCGGCGTCGAGCAGCCTCCAGCCCTCGGCGGCCAGGTCGCAGACCTCGTCGAAGAGGGCACCGATGCCGTCGGCGCCCATCACCCGCAGCGTCATCCACAGCTTGAGCGCGTCGAATCGGCGGGTGGTCTGCAGGGACTTGTCGACCTGGTTGGGGATCCGCTCGGTCACCGTGCGGCGCGGGTTGAGGTACTCGGCGTGGTAGGTGGCGTGCCGCAGGGTGGTGGCGTCGCGCACCAGCACGGCGGACGAACTCACGGGCTGGAAGAAGGACTTGTGGTAGTCGACGGTCACCGAGTCGGCGCGCTCGATGCCCGTGAGGCGGTCCCGGCGCTTCAGCGAGGTGAGCAGTCCGCAGCCGTAGGCGGCGTCCACGTGCATCCAGGCGCCGTGCCGTTCGCACAGTTCGGCGATCTCGGGCAGCGGGTCGATGGAGCCGAAGTCGGTGGTGCCCGCGGTGGCGACGACGGCCATGGGGACGAGGCCCTCGGCGGCGCAGCGCTCCAGTGCGCGGGCGAGGGCGACGGTTAGCAGGCGCTTGTCCTGGTCGACGGGGAGCGGCACCACGGCGTCCGGTCCCAGCCCCAGCAGCTTCGCGGACTTCTGCACGCTGAAGTGGCTGACCTCGGAGGCGAACACGCGCAGCTTCGCCGTGTCGTCGGTCTTGGCCTCCTCGCGGGCCAGCAGCAGCGCCTGGAGGTTGGACTGGGTGCCGCCGGAGGTGAACACCCCGTCGGCGGCGGGCCCGAGGCCGATGCGGCCGGTCGTCCAGTCGATGAGCTTGCGCTCGATCAGCGTGCCGCCGGCCGACTGGTCCCAGGTGTCCAGGGAGGAGTTGACGGCGGACAGCACGGCCTCGCCGAGCACGGCCGGGATGACGACCGGGCAGTTGAGGTGGGCGAGGTAGCGGGGGTGGTGGAAGTAGACGGCGTCCCGGAGGTAGACGTCCTCCAGCTCGTCCAGGGCGGCCGTGGTGTCCAGCAGGGGCCGGTCGAGGTCGATCCGGTCGATGCGGGGGGAGAGGTCGTCGGCCGTGACGCCGGTGAACGGCCGTTCGGTGGTGGCGAGTCTGGCTGCCACCCGCTCGACTCCTTGGGTGACGGACCGGCGGTACTGCTCCGCGGTGGTGTCGTTGAGCAGGTGCGAGCGCATGTGGGGGTCCTCCGGTGGGGACGGTCCGGTGCGGGTCGGAGAGCGGGCCGGGCGCTGAGCGGCGCGGGGCCGAAGCGCGACTTAGGTTAGCCTAACCTCATTGCCCGGATGGCCGTGCGGCACCCATCGTGACCGCGATCACGGCCGGTTCCTGCGGTTCGTGCGTCAACTACGGCTGGAATCAGCCCTGTTCGCGCAACTGCTCCTCGGACACGCCGTGCCGCCAGTAGCCGACGAAGGTCACCCGGCGCCGGTCGACGCCGCGTTCGCCGACGAAGTGCCGCCGCAGCTGCTTCACACAGCCGGATTCACCGGCGAGCCACACGTACGGCCGTTCGGCGTACGGGAGTTCGGCGTCACGGATGCTGTCCAGCGCGAGCGGGGTGCCGTGGGAGCCGTCCCGGTCCGCGCCGTGGCCCTCGCGCACGAACCAGGTGATCTCGGCGTCGGCCCGGTGGGCGAGGTCCGTGACGTCCCCGGGGTGCGGCACCTCCAGCCAGACGCGGGCCCGGGTGCCGGCCGGCAGGGACTCCAGGACGGCCGCCGTCGCGGGCAGCGCGGTCGCGTCGGCCCACATCAGCACCAGGCCGGTGTCGTGCGGCGGGCGGAACCGGATCGCACGGTTGTCGGCGACGGCGGGCCCGAGCAGCAGGACCCGGTCCCCGGGCGCGGCCCGCGCGGCCCAGCGCGAGGCCGGACCCGCCTCCTGGCCCGCACCCGCGACGGCGGACCCGTCCGGCAGGCCGTCCCGGCCCCCGGGGCCGATGCCGTGCAGCACGAAGTCGATGTCGATGCCGGTGGTGACCCCGAAGGCGTCCGTGTGCCGCTCCCGCAGGGTGTAGGAGCGCATCACCGCCCGGACGTCGTCGGGGAGTTCGCGCCAGGCCTGCCACCAGTCGTTGCCCCGGTCGAGCGGCACCACCGGTTCGCTCCGGCCCGGGGCCGGCAGGAACAGCGACAGGGACTGGTCACGTCCGTCGGAGCGGAACTCCGCGAGGTCCGGCCCCGCGAAGCGGACCCGGACCGTGGACGGGCCGAGCCGCCACGTCCGTACGACCTGGAGGGCGAAGAAACGGAACGGGGCGGCTACGGCAGTGGTCACGGGACGTCTCCGCGGGTCGGGGCGGGTACGGACGGACGCCGGGTCAGCTGACCTTCTTGGCCTTCTCGATGGCCTCGGCGAGGCGCTCGACGACCGGCACGCACTTGTCGTAGGAGAGGATCGGCTCGGAGGAGCGCGGGATGACCTGGCCGGCCTTGACGGCGGGCAGCTTCTTCCAGGTCGCCTCGCTGATGTCGGCGGGCTGGATGGCCGAGGTGCGGTCGTCCATCATGATGATGTCGGCCGGGTACTTGTCGACGTTCTCCCAGCTCAGGCTCTCGAACCAGCCGCCGCCCTCGGCCTTGGCCTTCTCCGGGGGCTCGACGAAGTCCACGCCGAGGGCCTTGAAGTACTCCAGGTCGATGGACAGGTTGGTGCCGGAGACGTAGAAGATCTCCTGGCTCGCGGAGCCCGCCATCACCTTGATGCCGGGGTTCGCCTTGACGGCCTTGCGCAGCCGCTCGGAGGCCGCCTCGAAGCGCTTCTTGGCGTCGGTGGCCTTCGCGGCCTTCATGTCGCCGCCCAGCGACTCCGCGAGCTCCCACATGCGCTGCAGCGGGCCGGTCAGCTGGCGGTCGTAGACGGAGATGCCGACGCTCGGGGCCAGCTTGGCGATCTTGTCCTTGGACGCCTCGGGGACGTACCAGAGCGTGCCCGTGTCGTCGAACATCGTGGAGATGAGGACGTCCGGTGCGAGGGTCGCGTACTTCTCGACGTTGAACTGGTCCCAGACGTTGCCGAGGATGGTCACCTTGCTGATGTCCATGTCGCCGGCCTGGACGTCGGCCTTGCCGTCCTTGGTCTCGGTCGGGCCGAACACGCCCTTGACCTGGATGCCGTAGTCGTAGAGGGCCGCGGCGACACCGGTGAACGCGACGATGTTCGCGGGCACCTTGTCCAGCTTCACGGTGGTGCCGCGGTCGTCCTTGAAGCTCCAGGGACCGGACCCGGCGCCCTTCTTCGACCCCGAGCCGCCGCTTTTCGCGTCGTCGTCCCCGCAGGCCGCGAGCGCGGCGCCGAGTCCGAGGACGCCGCCTGCGGCGAGCAGTCCGCGACGGGAGAGGCGGGCGGTTCTGGCATTCGACATGGGTCGGTCTGCTTTCGTGCGTACGGGAGCCGGAGGGTGCGCGGTCGCGGGCCCCCGGGCCGGAAACAGCCTTAGGTTAGCCTAACCTCAGGGCTTGTCCAGAGGGCCGTCGGATGCATCCCCCCGCGGAAGCGCGGACATGCCGTCCCGGTACCGTGATCCCGGTCACGCCGAGGGGGAGACGATGGACGCGATACGCCGATGGGGCCCGCCCGTGGCCGTGCACCTGATCCTCGGCATGGTGGCGCTCGTCCCGCTCTGGCTGTCGATGATGTTCGTGCTGAGCCACCCGCTCGCCGCATGGGGCCTCACGTCCCCCGAACCCACCGACAACGACGGCATGTTGCCCTGGCTGGTGCTCCTCGTGCCGATGTGGGCCGTCTTCCTGGCCCTCTGGCTGCCCCTCGGCTCCCTCGCCCGCCGGACCGCCACGGGGGTCTCCCGGGCCCGCTACTGGACCGTCGGCGCGGCCCTGGTGCTCGCCCCCATGGTGTTCCTGACGGCGCTGTTCTACGTCGTCGAGGGCTGAACGCAGAGGGTCCGGCGGGCGGGCCGTGGCGGCCCGCCCGCCGGACCGGCGGAATCCCGGGGATCAGCCCGTCAGGCCCAACTCCCGCGCGATCAGCATCCGCTGCACCTCGCTCGTGCCCTCGCCGATCTCCAGGATCTTCGAGTCGCGCCACATCCGCGCCACCGGGTACTCGTTCATGAAGCCGTACCCGCCGTGGATCTGCGTGGCCTCGCGCGCGTTGTCCACCGCGACCGTCGAGGAGTACAGCTTCGCCAGCGCCGCCTCCTTCTTGAACGGCTCCCCGGCGACCAGCCGGCTCGCCGCGTCCCGCCACGCCAGCCGGGCCGTGTGGGCCTTCATCTCCATGTCCGCGATCTTGAACTGGATCGCCTGGTTGGCGCCGATCGGCCGGCCGAAGGCGTGCCGCTCCTTGGCGTACTTCACCGACTCGTCCACACAGCCCTGCGCCAGGCCCGTGCCCAGCGCCGCGATCGCGATCCGGCCCTCGTCGAGGATCCGCAGGAACTGCGCGTAGCCGCGCCCCTCCTCGCCCAGCAGGTTCGCCGCCGGGACCCGCACGTCCTGGAACGACAACTCCCGCGTGTCCGAGGCGTTCCAGCCGACCTTCGAGTACGGGGCGGCCACCGTGAACCCCGGAGTGCCCGACGGGACGATGATCGCCGAGATCAGCGGCTTGCCGTCCGGCTTGCGGCCGGTGACCGCGGTGACCGTCACCAGACCCGTGATGTCCGTGCCCGAGTTGGTGATGAAGCACTTCGTGCCGTTGATCACCCACTCGTCCGTCGACTCGTCCAGCCGGGCCGTGGTGCGGGTGGCGCCCGCGTCGCTGCCGCCGTCCGGCTCCGTCAGCCCGAACGCGCCCAGGATCTCGCCCGAGCACAGCCGGGGCAGCCACTCGCGCTTCTGCTCCTCGGTGCCGAACAGGTGCAGCGGCATCGCGCCCAGCGACACCCCCGCCTCCAGCGTGATGGCCACCGACGAGTCCACCCGGGCCAGTTCCTCCAGGGCCACCCCGAGCGCGAAGTAGTCGCCGCCCATGCCGCCGTACTCCTCCGGGAACGGCAGGCCGAACAGGCCCATGCGGCCCATCTCCCGCACGATCTCGTACGGGAACTCGTGCCGCTCGTAGAAGTCGCCGATCTTCGGCGCCACCACGTCGTGCGCGAACTCCTCCACGGTGCGGCGGAGTTCTTCCAGTTCGGGGGAGAGCTTGTGGTCCATGGTCGTCACTGCTCCTGGTGGGAGAGGGCTCGTACGGTGCGGGACGGGCTGGGTCGGCCCAGGTGTCCGGCCATCCACGCGCTGGTGGCGACGAGGCGGCCGAGGTCGACTCCGGTGTCGATGCCGAGACCGCGCAGCATCCACACCAGGTCTTCGGTGGCGAGGTTTCCGGTGGCGGACTTCGCGTACGGGCAGCCGCCGAGCCCGCCGGCCGAGGCGTCGACGGTGGTGACGCCGTGCCGCAGCGCGGTCAGGGTGTTGGACAGGGCCTGGCCGTAGGTGTCGTGGAAGTGCACGCCCACCACGCCGACCGGCACGCCCTCGGCGACGAGGGCGTCCAGCAGCGCGCTCACGTGGCCCGGTGTCGCCACCCCGATGGTGTCGCCGAGGCTGAGTTCGTCGCAGCCCATGTCCAGCAGGGCCCGGCAGACCCGGACCACCTGCCCGACGGGGACCGCGCCCTCCCAGGGGTCGCCGAAGCACATCGACAGATAGCCCCGCACGTGCACGTCGTCCGCCTTGGCCCGGCGCACCACCGGCTCGAACATGGCGAGCGCCTCGTCCAGCGAGCGGTTGAGGTTGGCCCGGGCGAAGGACTCCGTGGCGCTGGCGAACACCGCCACCCGGCGGGCGCCGAGCGCCAGCGCGCGGTCCAGCCCGCGCTCGTTGGGCACCAGCACCGGCAGGTCCACGGGAAGGCCGGCGACCCGCGGGAACAGCTCCTCGGCGTCCGCCAGTTGGGGCACCCACTTGGGGTGCACGAAGCTGGTCGCCTCGATCGTGGTCAGGCCGGCCCCGGCGAGACGGCGGACGAACTCCGCCTTCACCTCCACTGGGACGACACCCTGCTCGTTCTGCAGGCCGTCGCGCGCCCCCACCTCGTGGATGCGGACCCGGGCGGGCAGACCCCCGGCCGGTACGGCCATGGGCAGCCCCAGCTCGTGTGCGTTCATGCCGTCTCCTCCTCCACGGGGGCGATGACCGCCAGCACCTGGTCCATGGCGACCGTGGTGCCCGGGGCCACGTCCAGCCCGGTGACCGTGCCGGCGTGCGGGGCGGAGATGACGTGCTCCATCTTCATCGCCTCCACCACCAGCAGGCTCTGGCCGGCGTCCACGGTGTCGCCGACGGCGACCTTCACCACCGTCACCGTGCCCGGCATCGGCGCGGTCAGCGAGTCGGCGCCGCCCCGGCCCGCCCGGCTGAGGGACTCCTCGACCGGGTCGTGGTCCCGCACCTGCCAGGCGTCGCCGTCCCGGCCCAGCCAGGTGCCGTCCGGCAGCGCGGCGACGGTGTGGGTGACACCGTCGAGGGCGAAGGTGAACCTGCCGCCCTGCGCGGTGCCCGCCGACACCCGCACGGGGGCCTCGGCGCCCGGCAGCAGCAGTTCCGTCCCGCCGTCCGCCGTGCCGCGCACCCGCACGGCCACCGGGTCGTGGCCCGGGACCCGCAGGTGATGCGTGGTCCACGCCCGTCGGCCGCCCAGCCGCCAGCCGTCCCCGGCGGCGAACGGATCGGCCCAGCCGGAGCCGTCCGCCGGGGCGGTGAGGGCACGCCGGCGCAGCAGCGCCGCCGCCGCGTACGTCTCGGCCGGCACCTCGTCCGGTGCCAGCGCTCCCGCCTCCCGCTCCACCAGTCCGGTGTCCATGTCGCCGGAGACCACCGCCGGGTGGGCGAGCAGCCGCCGCAGGAACCCGGCGTTGGTCTGCACGCCCAGCGTGACCGTCTGCGCCAGCGCCGCCCGCAGCCGGCGCAGCGCGCTCGCCCGGTCCGGGCCGTAGGCGATCACCTTGGACAGCATCGGGTCGTACAGGCTGCCGACCTCGGTGCCCGCGCTGAGCCCGGAGTCGGTGCGGACGCCGTCGCCCTGCGGCTCGTGCAGCGAGAGCACCGTGCCGCCGGAGGGGAGGAAGCCGCGGGCCGGGTCCTCGGCGCAGATCCGGGCCTCCACCGCGTGACCGGTGAGGCGGATGTCGTCCTGCCCGAACGCCAGCGGTTCGCCCGCCGCCACCCGCAGCTGCCATTCGACCAGGTCCAGCCCGGTGACCAGCTCGGTGACCGGGTGCTCCACCTGCAGGCGGGTGTTCATCTCCATGAAGTAGTAGGACGCGGGGTCGTCGCCCGGGACGATGAACTCCACCGTGCCCGCGCCCCGGTAGCCGCAGGAACGGGCCGCCTGCACGGCCGCCTCGCCCATCGCGGCCCGGGTCTCCTCGTCGAGGAGCACACTGGGCGCCTCCTCGATGATCTTCTGGTGCCGGCGCTGGAGCGAGCACTCGCGCTCGCCCAGGTGCACCACGCCCCCGTGGCCGTCGGCCAGGACCTGGATCTCGATGTGCCGGGGGCGGTCGATCCACCGCTCCACCAGCAGCGTGTCGTCACCGAAGGAGGCGCGGGCCTCGCGGCGGGCGGCGGCGATCTCCTCGGCCAGCCGCTCCTCGTCCCGCACCAGGCGCATGCCCTTGCCGCCGCCGCCCGCCGACGGCTTCAGCAGCACCGGCATGCCGATCCCGCGGGCCGCCCCGACGAGCTGCTCGTCGGTCAGACCGCTGCCGCTGGACCCGGGGACGACCGGCACCCCGGCCGCCTTGACCGTCTCCTTGGCGCGGATCTTGTCGCCCATCAGGGAGATGGCCTCGGCCGGCGGGCCGATGAACACCAGCCCGGCCTCGGCGCAGGCCCGCGCGAAGGCGGCGTTCTCGGCGAGGAAGCCGTATCCCGGGTGCACCGCCTGCGCGCCGGTGCGGGCGGCGGCGTCCAGCAGCCGCTCCACGGACAGGTAGCTCTCCGCGGCGGGCGCCGGTCCGATCCGCACGGCCGTGTCGGCCTCCCGCACGTGCCGGGCGTCGGCGTCCGCGTCGGAGTACACCGCCACCGCGCGCACGCCCATCGACCGCAGGGTGCGGATCACGCGGACCGCGATCTCGCCCCGGTTGGCCACCAGGACCGTGTCGAACATCCGCGGCGCCCCGGCCGGCCGGCCCGTCGTCCCGGCCGCCCGGTCCGCCGCCTGTGGTGTCGTCTGAGCTGTCATCGTCAGGGGTCCCCTCACATCCGGAAGACGCCGAACTGAGGGTCACTCAGTGGCGCGTTGGCGCACGCGGTCAGGGCCAGGCCCAGGACCTGCCGGGTCTCCATCGGGTCGATCACACCGTCGTCCCACAGCCGGGCCGTCGCGTAGTAGGCGTTGCCCTGCTCCTCGTACTGGGCGCGGATCGGGGCCTTGAAGGCGTCCTCCTCCTCGGCGGACCACTCCTCGCCGCGGCCCTCCAGCTGGTCCCGCTTGACGGTGGCCAGCACCGAGGCGGCCTGCTCGCCGCCCATGACCGAGATCTTGGCGTTGGGCCACATCCACAGGAAGCGGGGCGAGTACGCCCTGCCGCACATCGAGTAGTTGCCCGCGCCGTAGGAACCGCCGACGACCACCGTCAGCTTCGGCACGCGGGTGCACGCGACCGCCGTGACCATCTTGGCGCCGTGCTTGGCGATGCCGCCCGCCTCGTAGTCCCGGCCGACCATGAAGCCCGAGATGTTCTGCAGGAACACCAGCGGGATCCCGCGCTGGTCGCACAGCTCGATGAAGTGGGCGCCCTTCTGGGCCGACTCGGAGAACAGGATGCCGTTGTTGGCGACGATCCCCACCGGGTGGCCGTGGATCCGGGCGAAGCCGGTGACCAGGGTCTGCCCGAACTCCGCCTTGAACTCCGCGAACCGGGAGCCGTCGACCACCCGGGCGATGATCTCCCGCACGTCGTAGGGGGTGCGGGAGTCCACCGGCACCGCGCCGTACAGGCCCGCCGGGTCCGCCTTGGGCTCGACCGGGGCCTCGACGCTCCAGGGCAGCGGGCCGCGCGCGGGCAGCGTGGAGACGATGGTGCGCACCGTGCGCAGCGCGTGCGCGTCGTCCTCCGCGAGGTGGTCGGTGACGCCCGACACCCGGGAGTGCACCTCGCCGCCGCCCAGCTCCTCCGCCGTGACGACCTCGCCGGTGGCCGCCTTCACCAGCGGCGGGCCGCCGAGGAAGATCGTGCCCTGGTTGCGCACGATCACCGCCTCGTCGCTCATCGCCGGGACGTACGCCCCGCCCGCCGTGCACGAGCCGAGGACCGCCGCGATCTGCGGGATGCCGGCGCCGGACATGCGGGCCTGGTTGTAGAAGATCCGCCCGAAGTGGTCCCGGTCGGGGAACACCTCGTCCTGCATCGGCAGGAACGCGCCGCCGGAGTCGACCAGGTAGACGCAGGGCAGCCGGTTGTCGAGCGCCACCTCCTGCGCGCGCAGGTGCTTCTTCACCGTCATCGGGTAGTAGGTGCCGCCCTTGACGGTGGCGTCGTTGGCCACCACCACGCACTCGCGGCCGCTGATCCTGCCGATGCCGGCGATCACGCCGGCCGCCGGGGCCTGCCCGTCGTACATCCCGTCGGCGGCCAGCGGGGCCAGCTCCAGGAAGGGCGAGCCGGGGTCGAGGAGCGTGTCCACGCGCTCACGCGGGAGCAGCTTCCCGCGCGCGGTGTGCCGCGCCCGCGCCCGCTCGCCGCCGCCCAGCTCGGCGGCGGCCAGCTTGGCGCGCAGCTCCGCCACGAGGGCGCGGTGCGCCTCCTCGTTGGCCCGAAAGGCCTCGGACGCGGGATCGGCCGCGCTGTGAAGCTCCGGTGCCTCATGCATCCTGCGGGTCCCCTCACCTTGTTAATGAGCGTTAACGCATTTCCCTCAGGTTAACGACCGCTAACGTCGCTGTCTAGAATCGTCCTCATGGCCACCAGAACCGACGCCCCGACCCGCCGCGAGCAGATCCTCAAGGAGGCCGCGCGGCTGTTCGCCGAGCGCGGTTTCCACGGCGTCGGGGTCGACGAGATAGGCGCCGCGGTCGGCATCAGCGGACCGGGGCTGTACCGGCACTTCGCGGGCAAGGACGCGATGCTCGCCGAGCTGCTGGTGGGGATCAGCGGCTCGCTGCTCACCGGCGCCGAGCGGCGTCTCGCGGAGGCCGACGGGGTGCCCCCGGAGGAGGTCCTCGACTCCCTCATCGAGGGGCACATCGACTTCGCGCTCGACGACCGCCCCCTCATCACCCTGCACGACCGCGAGCTGGACCGCCTGCGGGACTCCGACCGCAAGCTGGTCCGCCGGCTGCAGCGGCGGTACGTGGAGCTGTGGGTGGGCGTGGTCCGCGCCCTCTACCCGGACCTGGCCGAGCCCGCCGCCCGGTCCGCCGTGCACTCGGTGTTCGGGCTGCTCAACTCCACCCCGCACCTCGGCCGCCCCGGCGCCCTGCCCGGCCGGGCGGTGACCGCCGGACTGCTGCACCGCATGGCCCGCGGCGCCTTCGAGGCCGCGGCGCGCTGAGCCCGCGCGCGTGACGAGCGTTACGTCCGCCCCGCTCTGGACGACGGTGGATACTCGCCGGTATCTTTGAGTCTGAGCAAGCGCTTAGCCATGCGGTCTCCCCGGCCGGGGAACCCGCGGCGAGCAACCCCGTACGCGAGAGCGGCGCCGGCAGGGCGCGAGGAAGGGCGGTGGGCGTTCGTGCGCCGTACGCTGTTCAACGAGGACCACGAGGCGTTCCGGGAGACCATCCGGGCCTTCATCGAGGCCGAGGTCGTCCCCGTCTACGACGACTGGTTCGCGGCCGGCCAGGCCCCCCGTGACTTCTACTACAAGCTGGGCGAGCTGGGCGTCTTCGGCATCACCGTGCCCGAGGAGTTCGGCGGCGCGGGCATCGAGTCCTACAAGTTCGAGGCGGTCCTCTACGAGGAGACCGCCCGCGCGGGCGTCCAGTTCGGCGGCTCCGGCGTGCACGTCCTGCTGGCCCTGCCCTACATCAAGATGCTCGCCACCGACGAGCAGAAGAAGCGCTACCTCCCGAAGTTCGCCACCGGCGAGGAGATGTGGGCCATCGCGATGACCGAGCCGGGCACCGGCTCCGACCTCGCGGGCATGAAGACCACCGCCAAGCTGTCCGAGGACGGCACCCACTACGTCCTCAACGGCGCGAAGACCTTCATCACCGGCGGTGTGCACGCCGACAAGGTCATCGTCTGCGCCCGGACCGCGGCGCCGACCGCCGAGGACCGCCGCCACGGCATCTCGCTGTTCGCCGTGGACACCCAGTCCGAGGGCTACTCCGTGGGCCGCAAGCTGGACAAGCTGGGCCTGCGCACCTCCGACACGGCGGAGCTGGCCTTCGTCGACGTCAAGGTGCCCGTCGAGGACCTGCTCGGCGAGGAGAACAAGGGCTTCTACTACCTCGGCCACAACCTGGCCTCCGAGCGCTGGGGCATCGCCTTCGGCGCCTACGCCCAGGCCAAGGCCGCCGTCCGCTTCGCCAAGCAGTACGTGCAGGAGCGCACCGTCTTCGGCAAGCCGGTCGCCCACTTCCAGAACACCAAGTTCGAGCTGGCCGCCTGCCAGGCCGAGGTGGACGCCGCCGAGGCCGTCGCCGACCGCGCGACCGAGGCCCTGGACGCCGGTGAGCTGACCCCCGCCGAGGCCGCCTCCGCGAAGCTGTTCTGCACCGAGGTCGCCCACCGCGTCATCGACCGCTGCCTCCAGCTGCACGGCGGCTACGGGTACATGAACGAGTACCCGATCGCCCGCCTGTACGCGGACAACCGCGTCAACCGCATCTACGGCGGCACCAGCGAGATCATGAAGACGATCATCGCCAAGGACATGGGCCTGTAGGACGGACCCGGGACACCCCTGGCCCCTACACCTACCTGTACAACTGAACCCCATGAGTCAGGCACTCCAGCACCTCCTCGATCTGCTCGACCTCGAGCAGATCGAGGAGAACATCTTCCGCGGCCGGTCCCGCTCCGCCGTCGTCCCCCGCGTCTTCGGCGGGCAGGTCGCCGCGCAGGCCCTCGTCGCCGCCGGCCGGACCGTCCCCGCGGACCGGCCCGCCCACTCCCTGCACGCGTACTTCCTGCGCCCCGGGGACCCGGGCGCGCCGATCGTGTACAACGTCGACCGGATCCGCGACGGCCGGTCCTTCACCACCCGCCGGGTGGTCGCCGTGCAGCACGGCAAGCCGATCTTCCACCTCTCGGCGTCCTTCCAGACGTACGAGGAGGGCCTGGACCACCAGGCGCCCATGCCGCCCTCCCCGGACCCGGCCACCCTGCCCACCGCCGAGGAGCGGCTGCGCGGCTACGCCCACCTCGACCCCGAGGTGGTCGAGCGCTCCCTGGCGGCGAGCGCCGCCGTCGACCTGCGCTACGTCGACGAGCCGCCCTACGGCCGGTTCGGTGAGCCCCGCGAGCCGCACTCCCAGGTGTGGTTCCGCACCAACGGCAAGCTGGACCGCGACGTCGACGAGCCGCTGCTGCACGTCGTGCTCGCCACCTACGTCTCCGACATGACGCTGCTGGACTCCGTCCTGCTCGCCCACGGGCGCGGCGGCTGGGCCGTCGGCGACGTCGTCGGGGCGTCACTGGACCACGCCATGTGGTTCCACCGCCCGTTCCGGGCCGACGAGTGGCTCCTGTACGACCAGCAGTCCCCGTCGGCCCACGGCGGCCGGGGACTGGGCCAGGGCCGCATCTACACCCAGGACGGCCGGCTCGCCGTCTCGGTCATCCAGGAGGGCGTGGTCCGGGTTCCCCGGGACGCCCCCTAGCCTCCCGCCCCGTTCAGCCGTCGCGGGACAGGCCCGCCTCGGCCAGCAGGTACGCCGTCATCGGGTCGTAGTGGCGGGGGCTGACCACGTGGTCGTCGAGGGGGACCGTCACCTGCACGGTGCCCTCCGCCTCCGCCAGGAACAGCGCCGGGTCGTTGCAGTCGGCGTAGCCGACGGAGTCCACGCCGTACTGTCCCGCCGCGCCCGCCCAGCCGTGGTCGGCGACGACCAGGTCGGGCAGCGGGCGGCCCGCACGCTCCAGCGCCGTCAGGATGGCCTTCATCGGTTCCCCGGAGTGCGTGTGCCACAGGGTGGCGCCGTGCTCCAGCATCGCCACGTCGGCGAACTGCATCACGTACCCCTCCTCCGTGGTCAGCCCGTCCGGGATCACCACGATCTCGCAGCCGGCCGCCCGCAGCGCGTCGGCGGTCGCCCGGTGCACGTCGAGCAGCCCGCCGGGGTGGCCGGTGGCCAGCAGCACCCGCTGCCGGCCGTCCGCCGCCTTGCGCAGCCGGGCCGCCATCCGCTCCAGCCCGGCCACCGTCAGCTCCGGGTCGATGGTGTCCTGCCCGTACCGGTACTCCGGGTCGTCGTTGACGCCGACCCGCTCCGCCATCACCGCGAGCACGTCCTGCTCGTCGCTCCAGCGGTCGCCGAGCTCCAGCCCGAGCCAGTAGTGGCGGTCACCGTTCGCCAGCTTGCGGTAGTGGGAGAGGTTGTTCTCGCGCGGGGTGGCGACATCGCCCGCGATGCGGGTGGCGGTGAGGTGGCCGAGCAGTTCGGCGCGGCTGGGGGTCCCGGGTATCGGCATGCCCCCCATTGTGGAGCAGTGGCCGGTGGGCGTCTCGGCCGTATCGCGCGCTGGGATGTGCGTCACGTACTCGGGCGACTGCGTACAGGTACTCAGGCCGGTACTCAGCCCCGGCGCAGCGCGAACCACAGTTCCATGCGCACGTCCGGGTCGTCCAGGTCCGCGTCCAGCAGGGCCGCGCAGCGGGCGATGCGCTGGCGGACCGTGTTGCGGTGCACCGACAGGGCCACCGCCGTGCGGTCCCAACTGCCGTGCAGCGACAGCCAGGTGCGCAGGGTCTCCGGGAGCGCGGGCACGGCGGCGAGCGGCGCCAGCAGCGCGCGGGCGTGGGCCTCCGCGTCCGGGCCCGCGACCAGGTCGGTCAGCGCGGGCCG
>NZ_JAAGMD010000261.1 GCF_010548465.1 Streptomyces sp. SID14436
CGCACCGGCCGCGCACGGGGCGCCGCGCGCCCAGAGCGCGCGCGGCGCCCAGCACCACCCGCTGGACCGCAGCGGGGCGCGCGCGCTGTTCCTCGAACTGCGCGAGCTCCCGGACGGCAGTCCCGAGTACGCGGAACTGCGCAACCGGCTGGTGCGGATGCACCTGCCGCTCGTCGAGCACCTCGCGCGCCGCTTCCGCAACCGCGGCGAGCCGCTGGACGACCTGACCCAGGTCGCCACCATCGGTCTGATCAAGTCGGTCGACCGCTTCGACCCGGACCGCGGGGTGGAGTTCTCCACCTACGCGACCCCGACGGTCGTCGGCGAGATCAAGCGGCACTTCCGCGACAAGGGCTGGGCGGTGCGGGTGCCGCGCCGGCTGCAGGAGCTGCGCCTGGCGCTGACGACGGCCACCGCCGAGCTGTCGCAGCAGCACGGCCGCTCCCCCACCGTGCACGAACTGGCCGAGAAGCTGGCGATCTCGGAGGAGGAGGTGCTGGAGGGCCTGGAGTCCGCCAACGCCTACTCCACGCTGTCCCTGGACGTCCCCGACACCGACGACGAGTCCCCCGCGGTCGCCGACACCCTGGGCGCCGAGGACGAGGCGCTGGAGGGCGTGGAGTACCGGGAGTCGCTGAAGCCGCTGCTGGAGGACCTGCCGCCGCGCGAGAAGCGGATCCTGCTGCTGCGCTTCTTCGGGAACATGACCCAGTCGCAGATCGCGCAGGAGGTCGGGATCTCGCAGATGCACGTCTCCCGGCTGCTGGCGCGCACGCTGGCCCAGCTGCGGGAGAAGCTGCTCGTCGAGGAGTGAGCGGGCCCGGGGCCCGGAGGACTACTGCCCGGCGTTGCCGGGCCCCCGGATGCCCAGGGCGCGGGTCGTCTCGGGGTTGACGAGCAGCACCAGCGCGGCCACGGCGACGACGGCCAGCGCGATCCCCGCGGGAATGGCCACGCTGTCGGCCTGCAGCAGGTTGTAGGCGACCGGCAGCGCCAGGAGCTGGGTGATGACGGCCGGGCCCCGGCTCCAGCTGCGACGGGCGAGGAGCCCGCGTGCGGCGAACAGCGGCAGCAGCGCGAGCACGACGAGCGTCACTCCGCCCGTGACGGCCTGCTGCCGGTCGTCGGGTGCGCCGGTGACGGCGAGGACGGCCATCCAGATCCCGCCCGCCAGCAGGCCGACGCCCTCCAGGGCGACGAGCACCGCGGCGTACGTCAGGCGGCGCGGACGGGGTCCGGCGGTGTCCGCGGCGGCGGGGGCGGCGGGGGTCTGCTCACTGCTCACCCCTGCAGGGTAGCCCGCACGCGCCGGGCCGCGGGCGGCCCGCCCCGCCCGTGCGGCCCTCGGCCGGTTCCGCTCCGCCGTGGCGATTTCCCCCTCGGCCTGGGCCGAGTACCGCCCGGTAGGTACCCTGCAACCCATGCGTGCACTTCTCGTGGTCAATCCGGCGGCAACCACCACAAGTGCGCGTACGCGCGATGTGCTGATCCATGCGCTCGCCAGCGAGATGAAGCTGGAGGCCGTCACCACCGAGTACCGCGGCCACGCGCGCGACCTGGGCCGGCAGGCGGCGGAGAGCAACGAGACGGACCTGGTGGTCGCCCTCGGCGGGGACGGCACGGTCAACGAGGTCGTCAACGGCCTGCTGCACGCCGGCCCCGATCCGGAACACCTGCCCGGCCTCGCCGTGGTCCCCGGCGGCTCCACCAACGTCTTCGCCCGCGCCCTGGGGCTGCCCAACCAGCCGGTGGAGGCCACCGGCGTCCTGCTGGACGCGCTGCGCGAGGGCCGGGAGCGCACCGTCGGGCTGGGCCTGACCTCCGGGACGCCCGGCTCCGAGGACGAGGGCGTGCCCTCCCGCTGGTTCACCTTCAACGCGGGTCTCGGCTTCGACGCCGGGGTCGTCGGGCGGGTGGAGCAGCACCGGGAGCGCGGCCGGAAGTCCACGCACGCCCTGTACATGCGCCAGGTGGTGCGCGCGCTGTTCGGGGAACCGCACCGGCGGCACGGGATGATCACCCTGGAGCAGCCCGGCGAGGATCCGGTGACCGACCTGGTGCTGTCCATAGTCTCGAACACGTCGCCGTGGACGTTCCTGGGCAACCGCCCGATCTACGCCTCCCCCAAGGCGTCGTTCGACCACGGGCTCGACCTGTTCGGTCTGCACCGGCTGTCGTCGGCCGCGGTTGCCCGGTATGGCACCCAGTTGCTCACTTCGTCCCCCGAGCGCGGACCCCGGGGCAGGCACGCGGTCTCCCGGCACGATCTGACACGCTTCACCTTGCATTCGAAGGTGCCACTGCCCCTCCAGATGGACGGTGACCACCTGGGACTGCGAACCAGCGTGACGTTCACAGGCGTTCGCCGTGCACTGCGTGTGATTGTGTGAGCAGAAGGGGCTAAAGTCCTTTCACTCGAACGTTTAGGCCAGGGTCCACCCCATGGAAGTACGGCTGTGACCTAGTCGACACCGAAGAATCAAAAAAAACTTTCCAGAAGGGGTTGTATCCGCCGCTGAGGTTTGCGAGTCTCTACATGGCGATCGGGACGGCCCGCAACACCGGCCTCCACAGATCACCGGAACCCCTCTCCAAAACCAAGGACCTACGCCAGGGAACCTGGCGGTCGGCCCTTCCCTTGTTGAGGGATTCGTGAAAGCGTTCACATTCACAAGCAACCCGCAGTAATACCAAGGAGAGGTAGCAGCCATGGACTGGCGTCACAACGCCGTTTGCCGCGAGGAAGACCCCGAGCTCTTCTTCCCCATCGGCAACACCGGTCCTGCGCTGCTGCAGATCGAGGAAGCCAAGGCCGTCTGCCGCCGCTGCCCGGTGATCGAGCAGTGCCTGCAGTGGGCGCTCGAGTCCGGTCAGGACTCCGGCGTCTGGGGTGGACTCAGCGAGGACGAGCGCCGCGCGATGAAGCGCCGCGCCGCTCGCAACCGGGCCCGTCAGGCTTCCGCCTGACCTACCACCCCTGCTGACAGCCTGAGCTTGGCGGCGCGTACGGCGCGTACGCATCTCCCGCCCCCGAGCCGCAGCGCGCAGTTGAGCACTGGCCTCGGACCGCATCGCGGTCCGGGGCTCTTTGCTGTACTCCCCCGGCACCGACGCCGGCACCGGGCCCCGACCCCGCGCCCCGTCCCCGGGCGTCCCAGCCCCGGCCGGCCCCCGGCACCGCTACGCCTACGCCTACGCCCCCGCGGTCACTTGTCCGCCCGCACCGGGATGTCGAGGATCACCCTGGTCCCCCGCCCCGGCCCCGGGACCATGTCGAAGGTGCCGCCCAACTCGCCCTCCACCAGGGTCCGCACGATCTGCAGCCCCAGGTTGCCCGCGGTGTGCGGGTCGAAGTCCTCGGGCAGGCCGACCCCGTCGTCCTGGACGGTGACCAGCAGGCGCGACTCCTTGGTGGTGCCGCCGCGGACCGCGGACACCTCCACCGTGCCGGTCTCACCCTCCCGGAAACCGTGCTCCAGGGCGTTCTGCAGGATCTCGGTCAGCACCATCGACAGCGGGGTGGCGACCTCGGCGTCGAGTATCCCGAAGCGGCCGGTGCGCCGGCCGGACACCTTGCCCGGGGAGATCTCCGCCACCATCGCCAGGACCCGGTCGGCGATCTCGTCGAACTCCACACGCTCGTCCAGGTTCTGGGACAGCGTCTCGTGGACGATGGCGATGGAGCCGACCCGGCGGACCGCCTCCTCCAGGGCCGCCCGGCCGCGTTCGGAGCCGATCCGCCGCGCCTGGAGCCGCAGCAGGGCCGCCACCGTCTGCAGGTTGTTCTTCACCCGGTGGTGGATCTCCCGGATGGTGGCGTCCTTGGTGATCAATTCCCGTTCGCGGCGGCGAAGTTCGGTGACGTCACGGAGCAGCACCAGCGAACCGATGCGGGTGCCCTTCGGCTTCAGCGGGATGGCCCGGAACTGGATGACGCCGTTGGCCTCGATCTCGAACTCGCGGGGCGCCCAGCCGCTGGCCACCTTGGCCAGCGCCTCGTCCACGGGGCCGCGGGAAGGCGCCAGTTCGGCGGTGGTCTGCCCGAGGTGGTGGCCGACCAGGTCGGCCGCCAGGCCCAGCCGGTGGTAGGCGGAGAGGGCGTTCGGCGAGGCGTACTGGACGACGCCGTCGGCGTCGAGCCGGATCAGCCCGTCGCCCACCCGGGGCGAGGCGTCCATGTCGACCTGCTGGTTCGCGAAGGGGAACGCGCCGGCCGCGATCATCTGGGCGAGGTCGGAGGCGCTCTGCAGATAGGTGAGCTCCAGCCGGCTGGGGGTGCGCACGGTCAGCAGGTTGGTGTTGCGCGCGATGACGCCGAGGACCCGGCCCTCGCGCCGCACCGGGATCGACTCGACGCGGACGGGGACCTCCTCGCGCCACTCCGGGTCGCCCTCGCGCACGATCCGCCCCTCGTCCAGGGCCGCGTCGAGCATCGGGCGGCGGCCGCGCGGCACGAGGTGGCCGACCATGTCGTCCTGGTAGGAGGTGGGTCCGGTGTTCGGCCGCATCTGCGCCACGGAGACGTAGCGGGTGCCGTCACGGGTGGGGACCCACAGGACGAGGTCGGCGAAGGAGAGGTCGGAGAGCAGCTGCCACTCCGACACCAGCAGGTGGAGCCACTCGAGGTCGGTGTCGTCGAGGTCGGTGTGCTGGCGTACGAGTTCGTTCATGGAGGGCACCCGGTCGAGCGTACCGGGGGGCGCGCGGCCGGCCCGGAGACACCCGCGGGCCGCGGCGCCTGGGAGGGACCCTCAACCCTCCCGGCACCGCAGCCCGGAGCACTACCGGCCGGCGGGGTGTGCGGTCCCGGTCGGCCGTGGGAGGAGCCGGGGCAGTCAGGGCAGAGAGCTCCGGTTCCTCGGTCCGCCCTCCTGTGCGGGGAGGGCGAGCTCGTGGTGTTTCCGATCGTCCCGACGAGCGGGGGTTCTGACAAGGGATCGTCCAGCGATCGAACGCTTTGATCGATCACCCGTGCAGCCCATTGTGGACTGGACCACTCTCCGTGTCCATGCGTGGGAGGGGGTTCGTCCGGGCGGCTGCGACGAACGCGTGCGACCCGTGGTCGTCCACCGTGCAGCCTAACCCGTACGGCCCTCCCGGCGGACCGCCCGGCCGGTGGGGTCCGGGCCGTGGAACGGTTAGCGCCGCGGGGGCTCACGTCGTACCCTGGTAAGTTCCAATTGGTCTAAACCACCGGTGGGGATCGGCCCTTCGAGACCCCCGGGGCCCGACCAGTCGAGTCCTTCTCACAGATCGGCAGGCACAGCGTGGAAGTTGTCATCGTTCCGGATGCCAAGGCCGGTGGCGAGCTCATCGCCGACGCCATGGCGCAGCTCCTCCGGCGCAAGCCGGACGCCCTGCTCGGCGTGGCCACCGGTTCGACGCCCTTGCCCATCTACCAGGCGCTGGCGGCGCAGGTGCGCTCCGGTGCCGTGGACACCTCCCGGGCCCGTGTCGCCCAGCTGGACGAGTACGTGGGCCTGCCCGCCGACCACCCGGAGTCCTACCGCTCGGTGCTGCGGCGCGAGGTGCTGGAGCCGCTCGGCATCCCCGCGGAGTCCTTCATGGGGCCGGACGGCGCCGCCGAGGACGTGCAGGCCGCCTGCGAGGCATACGACCGGCAGCTGGCCGAGGCCGGCGGGGTGGACCTGCAGCTCCTGGGGATCGGGACGGACGGGCACATCGGTTTCAACGAGCCCTGCTCCTCGCTCGTCTCGCGCACCCGGATCAAGACGCTGACCGAGCGGACCCGCACCGACAACGCGCGTTTCTTCGACGGGGACGTCGAACAGGTCCCGCACCACGTCATCACCCAGGGCATCGGCACCATCCTGGAGGCCCGCCACCTGGTGCTGCTCGCCACCGGCGAGGGCAAGGCGGACGCGATCGCCGCGACCGTGGAAGGGCCGCTGGCGGCGGTCTGCCCGGCCTCCGCGCTCCAGCTGCACCCGCACGCCACGGTGGTCGTCGACGAGGCCGCCGCGGCCAGGCTGAAGCACGCCGACTACTTCCGGCACACCTTCGCCAACAAGCCGGACTGGCAGGGCATCTGATCCGGACCGGGGCGCACGGCGGCCCGGCCGGGGTCCGCCTGGGCCCCGGCCGGGCCCGTGGTGGCCTAGACCAGCATCCCGTCGCGGCGGTATACAGAGGGGATCACGGACCGTGCGGGGCACATCCCCGCCCCCAGCCGTGCCACGATGTGAGCCGCGGCCGACGGGGATGTCGGTCGCTTCGGCACCGGTAGCCGGGAAGGCAGAGCATGAGCACCGACGTCAGCAGTGCGGAGAACGAGGGTGGGACTGCGGTCCGTACGGCGCGCGTGCCCAAGTACTACCGGCTGAAGAAGCATCTGCTCGACATGACCGAGACGGCGCCGCCCGGCACCGCGGTCCCGCCCGAGCGCACCCTGGCCGCCGAGTTCGACACCTCGCGCACCACCGTGCGCCAGGCGCTCCAGGAGCTGGTGGTCGAGGGCCGGCTGGAGCGGATCCAGGGCAAGGGCACCTTCGTCGCCAAGCCCAAGGTCTCGCAGGCGCTGCAGCTCACCTCCTACACCGAGGACATGCGCGCCCAGGGGCTGGAACCGACCTCCCAGCTGCTGGACATCGGCTACATCACCGCCGACGACCGGCTCGCGGGGCTGCTCGACATCACGCCCGGCGGGCGGGTGCTGCGCATCGAGCGGCTGCGGATGGCCAACGGCGAGCCGATGGCCATCGAGACCACCCACCTGAGCGCCAAGCGCTTCCCGGCGCTGCGCCGCAGCCTGGCCAAGTACACCTCGCTGTACACCGCCCTCGCCGAGGTGTACGACGTCCACCTCGCGGAGGCCGAGGAGACCATCGAGACCTCGCTCGCCACCCCGCGCGAGGCCGGTCTGCTGGGCACCGACGTGGGCCTGCCGATGCTGATGCTCTCGCGGCACTCGCGGGACCGGGACGGGCAGCCCGTGGAGTGGGTGCGGTCGGTGTACCGGGGCGACCGGTACAAGTTCGTGGCCCGGCTCAAGCGCCCCCAGGAGTGAGCCCCGCCGGGCCCCGGGGAGCCTCGCCGAGGTCACGGACGAAACCGCCGGAATCGGGTGGTTGACAGGGATTCCGTTGCTGTTGCCTTGCGTTTGGGCGGCGTTGGGATACCGCTGTCCGGACGGGGGTTACGGCTCCGTTACGCCCGCCCCTAGATTTCCTGCGCATCACGCCGGAGATCAGTGAGGGGACGGAACTGCCCGATGTCGAAAGCACCGGAAGAACCACCCGCGGAGCCCGTGGTGACGCCCGTCCGCGTCGTCATCGCCCTCTGCCTCAGCGCACCGTTCGTGGCCATGCTGTGGGTCGGGTCGTACGCGAAGACCGATCCCGTGTTCATCGGCATCCCGTTCTTCTACTGGTACCAGATGCTGTGGGTGGTCATCTCCACGGCGCTGACGATGACCGCGTACCAGCTGTGGAAGCGTGACCAGCGCGCCCGCCGCGCCCAGAGGGGCGGTGCGCAGCAGTGAACGACGGCGTGAACGGCGTGGCGCTCGCCGTCTTCATCTTCTTCTTCGTCCTGGTCACGGCCATGGGCTTCCTGGCCGCGCGCTGGCGCAAGGCCGAGAACGCGGACAACCTCGACGAGTGGGGCCTGGGCGGCCGGTCGTTCGGCACCTGGGTGACCTGGTTCCTGCTCGGCGGCGACCTGTACACCGCGTACACGTTCGTGGCCGTGCCCGCGGCGATCTACGCGGCCGGCGCGGCGGGCTTCTTCGCGGTGCCGTACACGATCCTGGTGTACCCGCTGATCTTCACCTTCCTGCCCCGGCTGTGGTCGGTGTCGCACAAGCACGGCTATGTGACGACGTCGGACTTCGTGCGCGGCCGGTTCGGCTCGAAGGGGCTGTCGCTGGCGGTCGCCGTGACCGGCATCCTGGCGACGATGCCCTACATCGCGCTCCAGCTGGTGGGCATCCAGGCCGTCCTCGACGTGATGGGCATCGGCGGCGGCGAGCACACCAACTGGTTCGTCAAGGACCTGCCGTTGCTGATCGCGTTCGGTGTCCTGGCGGCGTACACGTACTCGTCGGGGCTGCGGGCGCCCGCGCTGATCGCGTTCGTGAAGGACACGCTGATCTACCTCGTCATCGCGGTGGCGATCATCTACATCCCGATCAAGCTGGGCGGCTTCGACGAGATCTTCGCCAAGGCGGGCGCGGCCTTCGACGAGACGAACCCGGCGACGGGGGCCCCGCGCGGGGCGCTGGTGCCCGGGGACGCGGGTCAGTGGACGTACGCGACGCTGGCGCTGGGTTCGGCGCTCGCCCTGTTCATGTACCCGCACTCGATCACGGCGACGCTGTCCTCGCGCAGCCGTGAGGTGATCCGCCGCAACACCACGATCCTGCCGCTGTACTCGCTCATGCTGGGGCTGCTCGCGCTGCTCGGCTTCATGGCGATCGCCGCGGGCGTGTCCGTGCAGAACGGCCAGCTCGCCATCCCGCAGCTGTTCGAGGACATGTTCCCGGACTGGTTCGCGGGGGTGGCCTTCGCGGCCATCGGCATCGGGGCGCTGGTGCCGGCGGCGATCATGTCGATCGCGGCGGCGAACCTGTTCACCCGCAACATCTACAAGGACTTCATCCGGCCGGACGCGACACCGGCGCAGGAGACCAAGGTCTCCAAGATCGTGTCGCTGCTGGTGAAGGTGGGTGCGCTGGCCTTCGTCCTGACCATGGACAAGACCGTGGCGATCAACTTCCAGCTGCTCGGCGGCATCTGGATCCTGCAGACCTTCCCGGCTCTGGTGGGCGGCCTGTTCACCCGCTGGTTCCACCGCTGGGCGCTGCTCGGCGGCTGGGCGGTCGGCATGGTCTACGGGACGGTCGCCGCGTACGGGGTGGCGTCGCCGACGCAGAAGCACTTCGGCGGCTCGGCGAAGGAGATCCCGGGCATCGGCGAGATCGGCTACATCGGTCTCACCGCGTTCGTGATCAACGTGCTGGTGACCGTGGTGCTGACATTCGTGCTGCGGGCCGTCAAGGCGCCCGAGGGCATCGACGAGACGCAGCCGCAGGACTACACGGCGGACGCGGGCGACCCGGGCGTGCAGGTGGAGCTCCCGCCGGCGACGGCGGGCAGCGCGCACTGACACCCCCAGGGGGCGAGGGACGGCGGGCCGACGGTGGAAAACCGGCGGCCCGCCGACCCGTGCCGGGGGCAGACTCGCCCCATGGACATCACCATCCGCCACGCCCGGCCCGCCGAGTACGCGACGCTCGGCACGATCACCGCCCGCGCCTATCTCGACGACGGGCTCCTCGACTTCGGGGACAGCGACCCGTACCTGGGCGAACTGCGGGACGTCGCGAAGCGGGCCGCGGCCGCCGAGGTGCTGGTCGCAGTGGAGGGTGAACCGCCGCCCGGCGGCCGGGTGCTGGGCGGGGTGACGTTCGTGCCGCACGGCGGGCCGATGGCGGACCTGGCCGGACCCGGCGAGGCGGAGATCAGGATGCTGGCGGTCGACCGGGCCGCCCGGGGGCGGGGCACCGGCGAGGCCCTGGTGCGGGCGTGTGTGGACCGGGCGCGGGCCGTGGACGGCTGCGTGCGGGTCGTGCTGTCGACCCAGCCGAGCATGCACGCGGCGCACCGGATCTACGGGCGACTGGGCTTCGTCCGCGCCCCGCACCGCGACTGGAACCCGGTCCCGCACCTGGACGACCTGAAGCTGCTGTCCTACGAGCTGACGCTCTGACACCGGCGCTCCGGCACCGGGCGCGCCACAAGATATGGGGCTGTCCGCAACGCCCGGCACAAGATGTATGCTCATGCTCGCTGTCGCCGCAGGGGAATCCGGTGCGAATCCGGAACTGTCCCGCAACGGTGTACTTGTGCGTGTTCGCGGCTTTCCCCGCGCCCGCGCACGGGCTTCAGTCCGAGGACCTGCCGACAGTGCGCCCGGCCGTCCGGCCCGGGTGCTCCGACGTCCGGGCCTCGCGGAATGGGCCGGTGGACGCACGACGCCGTGCGCGTCCCGTGCTGCCCCCTGCCCTCGACGAGGCCCCGTGCCGAGCGAGGGAGAGCCCCACGTGACCATCGCGCCAGCGGATCCGGTCTCAGCCAGTGACGTACCCCCGGAGGGCGACGGCCCGGGTGCGGCGCTGCTGCGCACCCTGACCGTGCTGACCGCCGACCTCCCCGACGCCGACCCCGGCCGGGTGGCCGCCGCCGCCCTGCGCGGCCGGTCCGCGCGGGCGGACGAGGCGGAGCTGCGGGAGCTGGCCACCGAGGCCGCGGCCGGGCTCATCTCCGAGGACCCCGCCTACTCCCGTCTCGCCGCCCGGCTGCTGACCCTCGCCATCCGCGAGGAGGCCGCCTCGCAGGGCGTCACCTCCTTCACCTCGTCCGTGGCCACCGGTCACCGCGAGGGCCTCGTCGCCGACCGCACGGCCGCGTTCGTGCGGCGGCACGGGGACCGGCTGGACGCCCTGGTCGACACCGCGGCCGACGACCGCTTCGGGTACTTCGGGCTGCGCACCCTGCACAGCCGCTACCTGCTGCGGCACCCGATCACCCGCAAGGCCGTCGAGACTCCGCAGCACTTCCTGCTGCGCGTCGCCTCCGGGCTCGCCGAGGACGACAGCACCCGGTCGGTGGACGAAGTGGCCGCGCTGTACGGGCTGATGAGCCGCCTGGACTACCTGCCGTCCTCCCCCACCCTCTTCAACTCCGGTACGCGGCACCCGCAGATGTCGTCCTGCTACCTGCTGGACTCCCCGCGGGACGAGCTGGACTCGATCTACGAGCGCTACCACCAGGTGGCCCGCCTCTCCAAGCACGCGGGCGGCATCGGCCTGGCCTACTCCCGCATCCGCGCCCGGGGTTCGCTGATCCGCGGCACCAACGGGCACTCCAACGGCATCGTCCCGTTCCTGAAGACGCTGGACGCCTCGGTCGCCGCGGTCAACCAGGGCGGGCGGCGCAAGGGCGCGGCGGCGGTCTACCTGGAGACCTGGCACGCGGACATCGAGGAGTTCCTGGAGCTGCGCGACAACACCGGCGAGGACGCCCGCCGTACGCACAACCTGAACCTGGCGCACTGGGTGCCGGACGAGTTCATGCGCCGGGTGGACGCCGACGCCCCGTGGTCGCTGTTCTCCCCGGCGGACGTGCCGGAGCTGGTGGACCTGTGGGGCGAGGAGTTCGACGCCGCCTACCGGGCGGCCGAGGCGAAGGGCCTGGCCCGCAGGACACTGCCCGCGCGGGAGCTGTACGGCCGGATGATGCGCACCCTGGCGCAGACCGGCAACGGCTGGATGACCTTCAAGGACGCCGCCAACCGCACCGCCAACCAGACGGCCACGCCGGGTCACGTCATCCACTCGTCCAACCTGTGCACGGAGATCCTGGAGGTCACCGACGACGGGGAGACGGCGGTCTGCAACCTGGGGTCGGTCAACCTGGGCGCGTTCGTGGACCCGGAGGCGGGCGACCTGGACTGGGAGCGGCTGGACGCGACCGTCCGCACCGCCGTCACGTTCCTCGACCGGGTGGTGGACATCAACTTCTACCCGACGGAACAGGCGGAGCGCTCCAACGCCCGTTGGCGCCCGGTCGGCCTGGGCGCGATGGGCCTCCAGGACGTGTTCTTCCAGCTCCGGCTGCCCTTCGACTCCCCCGAGGCGCGGGCGCTGTCCACCCGGATCGCCGAGCGGATCATGCTGGCCGCGTACGAGACGTCCGCGGACCTCGCGGAGCGCAACGGCCCGCTGCCGGCCTGGGAGCACACCCGGACCGCCCGGGGCGTGCTGCACCCCGACCACTACGCGACGGACCTGGCGTGGCCGGAGCGGTGGTCGGCGCTGCGGGAGCGGATCGCGCGCACCGGGATGCGCAACGCGCTGCTGCTGGCGATCGCGCCGACGGCCACCATCGCCTCGATCGCGGGCGTCTACGAGTGCGTCGAGCCGCAGGTGTCGAACCTGTTCAAGCGCGAGACTCTGTCGGGCGAGTTCCTGCAGGTCAACTCCTACCTGGTGGACGACCTGAAGCGGCTCGGCGTGTGGGACGCGCGCACGCGTGAGGCCCTGCGCGAGGCGGGCGGCTCGGTGCAGGGCTTCGCCTGGATCCCCGAGGAGGTGCGCCGGCTCTACCGCACGGCGTGGGAGATCCCGCAGCGCGGACTGATCGACATGGCCGCCGCGCGCACCCCGTTCCTGGACCAGTCGCAGTCGCTGAACCTGTTCCTGGAGACGCCGACCATCGGCAAGCTGTCGTCGATGTACGTGTACGCCTGGAAGCAGGGCCTGAAGACCACGTACTACCTGCGGTCGCGCCCCGCGACCCGGATCGCCCGCGCCGCACGGGCCCAGAGCCCGGCGGCCGTCCCCGTCCCGCAGGCGGCCCCCGACGAGGCCGTCGCCTGCTCCCTGGAAAACCCCGAGTCCTGCGAGGCCTGCCAGTGATGTCCAGCCCCACCCGTACCCAGAACCTGCTCGACCCGGGCTTCGAACTGACGCTGCGGCCCATGCGCTACCCCGACTTCTACGAGCGCTACCGGGACGCCATCAAGAACACCTGGCACGTGGAGGAGGTCGACCTCCACTCCGACGTGGCGGACCTGGCGAAGCTCAGCCCGTCCGAGCAGCACCTCATCGGCCGGCTGGTGGCGTTCTTCGCCACCGGTGACTCGATCGTCGCGAACAACCTGGTGCTGACGCTCTACAAGCACATCAACTCCCCCGAGGCCCGGCTGTACCTGTCCCGGCAGCTGTTCGAGGAGGCGGTGCACGTCCAGTTCTATCTGACGCTGCTGGACACGTACCTGCCGGACCCGGAGGACCGGGCGGCCGCCTTCGCCGCGGTGGAGAACATCCCGTCCATCCGGGAGAAGGCCGCGTTCTGCTTCCGGTGGATGGACTCCGTGGAGAAGCTGGACCGGCTGGAGAGCCGTGCGGACCGCCGCCGGTTCCTGCTCAACCTGATCTGCTTCGCGGCCTGCATCGAGGGCCTGTTCTTCTACGGCGCCTTCGCCTACGTGTACTGGTTCCGCAGCCGCGGCCTGCTGCACGGCCTGGCGACCGGGACCAACTGGGTGTTCCGCGACGAGACGATGCACATGTCCTTCGCCTTCGACGTGGTCGACACCGTGCGCAAGGAGGAGCCGGAGCTGTTCGACGAGCAGCTGGGGCAGCAGGTGACCGACATGCTGCGGGAGGCGGTCGAGGCGGAGCTGCAGTTCGCGCGCGACCTGTGCGGTGACGGCCTGCCGGGGATGAACACCGAGTCGATGCGGCAGTACCTGGAGTGCGTCGCCGACCAGCGGCTGACCCGGCTGGGCTTCGCGCCGGTGTACGGCTCGGAGAACCCGTTCTCCTTCATGGAGCTCCAGGGCGTCCAGGAGCTGACCAACTTCTTCGAGCGCCGTCCGTCCGCGTACCAGGTCGCCGTGGAAGGCACGGTCGACCTGGACGAGGACTTCTAGGGGACAGCGACCGCCGGGCCGGGGCCCGAGGTCCGTCCGGTCCGGCACCCGCGGGGGTGCCGCCCCGCCTCACGCCGCCCGGGCGGTGTGGTGCGGGTCGGCGCTCCGCGCCGGGCCGGCCGGGTCCGAGGGCACGGCCCGCAGTCCGGCGGTACGGCGGGGCAGGGGCCGGGTCTCGGCCTGCCGGAGCTGGCGGTCGATCCGCCGGTCGCGCACGATGCCGACCACGGCGGGCAGGATCATCAGCGCGAACAGTCCGAGAACGAAGAGCATTCCGATCAGTGCTTGCGTCTGTGTCGTATCCATAGACATCAGTGTTACGTCGAATGCTCCTTACCGACAGTGGCAGGACTGCCGCGCACCCTCGATTTACTGCCAGAGGCGAGGCAGACTGGGGTCATGCTCCGCGATGTGGCCGTCGTCCTGCTCGACGGCGTCAACCCCTTCGAACTCGGGGTCGTCTGCGAGGTGTTCGGCACCGACCGGACCGACGACGGCCTGCCCGGCTACGACTTCGCCGTCGCCTCCGCCGAGGGCCCGGCCGTGCGCACCGAATCGGGCTTCACGCTCCAGGTCGAGCACGGCCTGGAACGCCTGGAGAGCGCCGACCTCATCGCCGTCCCCGCCGGACGGGGATTCGACTCGCGCCCCTTCCCGCCCGACCTGCTGGACGCCCTGCGCCGCGGGGTCGCCCGGGGCGCCCGGGTGGCCAGCGTCTGCTCCGGGGTGTTCGTCCTCGCCGCGGCCGGACTCCTCGACGGCCGCCGCGCCGCGGTCCACTGGCGCCACGCCGAGGAGCTGAAGCGGCAGTACCCGCACCTGACGGTGGAGCCGGACGTGCTCTACGTCGACGAGGACCCGGTGATCACCTCCGCCGGAACGGCCGCCGGCATCGACGCCTGCCTGCACCTGGTGCGCAAGGAGCACGGCTCGGAGGTCGCCAACCGGATCGCCCGGCGCATGGTCGTCCCGCCGCACCGCGAGGGCGGCCAGGCCCAGTACATCGAGCACCCCCTGCCGCGCCCGGGGGGCGACACCGTCTCCGAGGTGCTGGTGTGGATGCAGCAGCACCTCGACGAGGAGGTCAGCGTCGAACAGCTCGCGGCACGTGCGCTGATGTCGCCCCGGACCTTCGCCCGCAGGTTCCAGCAGGAGACCGGCACCACGCCCTACCGCTGGATCCTGGGCCAGCGGGTGCTGCTCGCGCAGCGCCTGCTGGAGGGGACCGACGAGACGGTGGACGCGATCGCCGGCCGCACCGGGTTCGGCACCGCCGCCGCGCTGCGCCACCACTTCGTGCGGGCCGTGGGCACCACGCCGAACGCCTACCGGCGGACGTTCCGGGGCCCGCAGGCCGCCTGAACGCCCACCGGAGGACGTGACTCAGCGCTCGACCGGCCGCAGCAGCAGTCGGTTCGGGCGCAGCGTGATGCCGACCCGGGTGGCGGGATCGGACCCGCCGGTCTGCTCGAAGCGGAACCGGGTGGCCAGCGCCGCCGTGATCAGCGTCAGCATGGCCATGGAGAAGTGGTCGCTCGGGCACTTGCGGTTGCCCACACTGAACGGCCGCATGGCATATTTCGGCACGTCCTTCGAACGTTCCGGAAGCCACCGGTCGGGATCGAACTCCAGGTGACGCTCGTACGATTTCGGATCGCGTTGGATCGCGTACGGACTGTAGATGATGTCCGCCCCGGCCGGAATGTGATAGCCACCGAGTTCCGTGTCGGTGACCGCACGCCGGGTCAGAATCCAGACGGCCGGGCGCAAACGCATCGCCTCGACGACGACATTGCCGGTGTGCGTGAGCTTGCGGACGTCCTCGAATGCCACCGGGCGCCCACCCGTGACGGAGAGGACTTCGTCGCGGACCCTGTCCCCTTGCTCCGGGTGCTCGGCGAGCAACTCCAGCAGCCACATGATCGTGGAGGCGATCGTTTCACTGCCCGGGGTCAGTATCGCCACGACCTGGTCGTGGATCTCCTGTTCCCCGATGGGGTCGCCATTGTCGTCCTTCGCGTCCAGCAATGCCGTCAGCAAATCGTCCGGCTTTTGACCGGATGCACGGCGTTCGGCGACGATCTCGTCGACCAGGAGATGCAAATCGGCCAGGGCCCGGTTGAATTCGCGGTTGGCCGGCAACGGCAGCCGGTACAGCCGGCCGAGCGGCACCACCATGCGCCGGTACATGCCGCGGAAGACGGTCGCCAGGGCGACGCACAGCCGCTCCGCCCGCTCGTCCATGAACTGCCCGCGCAGCAGGCAGCGGGCCGCGACGCGCACGGCGATCCGGAACGACTCGGAGGTGGCGTCGATCGTGCGGCCCGACGCCCACCGTTCGGCCAGGGCGTGCGCCTCCTCCTCCATGATCGGCCCGTAGGCGGGGATGGCGTCCAGCTTGAAGGCGGGCTGGATGGTGCGCCGCTGGCGGCGGTGCAGCGGGCCGTTGGCGGTGGCCACGCCCTCCTTGCCGAGCAGCCCCTCCAGGGACTCCCACAGCGGGCCGGAGATGATGTAGTCCGGGCTGAGCGCCAGCGCCCCCGTGAGGGCCGGCGTGGTGACGGCGTAGACGGTCTTGGGCCCCAGTTTGAGGCGCACGACGTCGCCGTGGTCGCGCAGCTGCGCCATGAAGGCCAGCGGGTCCCGGACCAGCTTCCAGCCGTGGCCGAGGCCCGGTACGCCGCCGCCCGCCACGGGGGGCACCCGCAGACCGGCCGGGGCAGTTGCTTCGGGTTTCACCGACTCGACGGTCATTTCTCACCTGCCGCTTCGTTGTTGACGTACGGGGGCGTCGACCGGTCGTCCCAGCTGTCGACCCGGTACCGGCCGGACTCGTGGTGGAACCAGTAGACGGAGCTGAACCAGTTCCGCATGTTTGCGATGCAGGCGCGCACGGCGCCGCCCAGTTCCTTTCCGCCCACGGTTCCGTCGTCGAGACCGTCGGCGAACCGTAAAGCCTCTCTCTCCGCCTCCAGGAATCCCGTGATGCATTCCTCGACGCGACGCCTGAGATCGACGACCGCTTCTTCGAGCGTCATGCCCTCGTGGGTGACGAGACTGATTCCGAGATTGTGGACCTCATTGCCCGCCAATTCCTTCGGCAATGAGCAGAGGTCGTTGTACCAGGCGGCGAATTCCTGACTGAGCAGTGCCGCTTTCCGGTAGGCCGGGTGGTGCCGTACGGTTTCCGGGAGTTCGAGCCCGGCGCTGGGTTCCAGGAGATCGGTCCAGATCCAGTGCGCGAAGGTGAGGCGGCGCAGTTCCAGGTATTCCTCCACACCCGGGACGATGCCTTCGGTCCGGTTGTGGAATTCCCGGTCGTACGCCTCGATCACGGTGTGGAAGTGCCGGGCGAACCGGGCGTTCCACGATGCGTCCAGGAACGAGTACAGCCGCTCCACGCTGTCCGCGAGCCCGGCCACCAGGGGATCGCCGTGACGCAGGTGGTCCCCGGGTCGGTCGAGGGCGGTGTGCAGCGTGTCCTTGAGCCGCCGCCAGGCGGCGGGGCGCCCGTGGACGATGTCGCGGTCGTGCCGGTCGTCCCAGACGAAGAACCAGGCGCTGTAGTCCGCTATCGCCTGCATGACCTCGTCGGGGGCGCCGATGTAGTAGCCCGCCATGAGGTCCGTGTAGCACAGGCCGTCGGCATATTCCGCCACCTTGTCCGCCGGCATGAGCCGCTTTTCGAGCAGCCACGCACGGGTGTTCTCCTGGAGCTTCGGCCAATACGGGTGGAGTTGCCGGGGAAACGCCTCCTCGATCACCGGGAGAGACAGCGCCGGTGGAACCGCGATGGTGGTCGGTGTCGATGTGGTGCCGTGTGACAAAGCATGCACGAACAATCCCCTCTCAGCCGCCAGTTGCGGACACCCGTCCCCCGCCGGGCGTGCGCCGGTGCATTCCCCGCTCCTCTATTCAGCACCACAACTGACCGTTCTGGGAACGGATTTGCTTCATTCACTACCCCAGGATGCCGAGAACCTCCTCTTGCGTGTCTTGATTTGGATCAGTAAGGGACCGGCGGCAGCGGGCAACGGCTGGGGACGCGAACGGCGCCCGGTCCCGGAGTGACCCGGGACGGGGCGCCGTGCGGAAGGGACGGGCGGGACCAGCGGGCCGGACGGGCCCGCCAGGTCAGTCGTTGGCGACCACGGGGTAACGGGGCTCGTTCTCGGCCATCTGCCGCAGCGCGTCCTTGCGTTCCCGCTTGGACAGCCGGTCGATGTAGAGGTAGCCGTACAGGTGGTCGGTCTCGTGCTGCAGGCAGCGCGCGAAGTAGCCGGTGCCGCGGACCTTGATCGGGTTGCCCCGCTCGTCCTGCCCGGTCACCTCGGCGTAGTCGGGGCGGGCCAGCGGCGCGTAGGCGGTGGGCACCGACAGGCAGCCCTCGTTGCTGTCGTCCAGCCGCCGCCGCTCGGCGGGGAGTTCGACCAGCTTGGGGTTGCAGACCACGCCGACGTGGCGGGTGCCCTCGTCGTCCGGGCAGTCGTAGACGAAGACCTTGAGGTCGACGCCGATCTGGTTGGCGGCCAGGCCCACGCCCTCGGCGGTGCGCTGGCTGGCGAACATGTCGTCGACCAGCTGCCGCAGTGCGTCGTCGAACTCCGTGACGTCCCGGCACTCCTTGTGCAGGACCGGGTTGCCGACCACGGTGATCGGGCGGGAGGTGCCGCGCTCGCGGTAGGCGGCCTCGCGCTCCTCGCAGTCCTCCGTGTCGATGACGTACCCCTCGTCGTCCACGGGGAGCACGCCCGCGTGCTGCTGATCGGTGTCCTGCTGAGCCATGACCGACGTGTGCCTTCCTGAAAAATCCGGGCTGGGATGCTGCTACAGGGTACGGGGAGCGCGCCCGCCGGGGGCGCGGGGAACAGGGGTCCGCCCGACCGGGCGGGGCGGGGGTGTGCTCAGCAGACCTCTTCGAGGTCCCGCCAGTCGCGGGAGTCCGGGCTGTCGGCGACCCACCCGTCCAGCAGCCCGCGCACCAGCGCCGCCGGCGCCGCCACCCCGCACTCCCGCTCGGGCACCCACAACTGCCCGTCGGTGCGGTGGCCCAGGGGGCCGGGGTGTCCCGGCTCGCTGTGGTCGTGCGGGTCGAGGTGCTCGCCCTCGCCCTCGTCGGAGGGCATCCGGGACTCGGAGCACATCCGGCACAGCAGCCGCACCGACGACGACCAGTCCTCGGCGGCGAACCCGGCGTCGGCGGCCAGCGCCTCCAGGGCGTCCCGGTCGGCCTCGGTCTCGGCCTCCAGCAGGACCACCCAGGTCGGCACGGGTGACGGCGCCCACAACTCGATCTCGTCGAACACCGGGTAGGTGTGCCCGGCGGCCGTGCTGCGCTCGCCGTGCGGCACACCGTCGTGCAGGACGACCTCGCCCCAGCGGCGGCCGGAGGACGGCAGCGGGATCGACAGCACCTCGATGCGGGCGGGGTCCAGCCGGCGCCCCCACACCACCTCGGCCTCGCCCTCCGGGGACAGCCGCACGGCGGCGCTGCCCAGGTCCATGCCGAGCGGTTCACCGGAGTCGGTGGGCGAGCCGGGCACCTTCAGTCCGTAGGCCTGCCAGGCCCGGCGCGCCAGCGGCCAGTCCTGCAGGGCGGTGGCGGCGATGCCGACGTTCCACCAGTCGGGCGCCCCGGTGTCCCGGTCGAGCAGGGCGACGGCTCGCAGCCCGGCGGCCCGCGCCTGCTCCCAGTCGTGCCGGAACTTGTGCAGCAGCGCGAGGTTGAACCAAGACTCCGACAGCCAGGGTTCCAGGTCGGCGGCGCGGGTCAGCAGCGCGCCGGCGTCCTCGTACCGGCCGTCGCCGATGAGGGTGAACGCGCGGTCCGTGGCCTGCCGCCAGGAGGCGGATGGCCGGTTCCGTCCCTTGCCGAAGATCCTCACGATTCCCGCCTGCCAGTTCCGTGCGGTGGGCCGGCTGTGCCTTTCCGCGCCCCCTGACACTCTCCTCTTCGCATCCAACCACGTACGGCCGGAAGGGCGCTCATTACCCATGGGTTACCCAGCCCCGTACCGGGTCAGACAGTCCCGTCCGTGGCCCTCACCACGCTCCGTCCCCGTGTTCACGCCCCACCTCCGTGTTCCGCGCCAGCACCCGGGCGAGGGCGGCGACGACCTCCGGTGCGTACTCTCCCGCGGTACCGAACCTCAGGTCCTCCAGTGCCGTCAGCGGCCCGCCGGGGCCTCCTTCCCTGGACTTCTCCTCGTACGCGTTCACCACCCGGACGATCCGCGCGGCGAGCGGCTGGCCGGGGTGCGGGTCGCACTGCTGCTCCACGATCCGGGCGACCTCGGGGTCCACCCCGGTCTGGCGCACCACGGCCCCGCCGAGCAGGGCGATCCGCCGCTGCTCGGTGACCGGCAGGGCGGAGGTGGCACCGGCCGGCACCGGGTCGACGAGGCTCAGCTGGCCGATGTCGTGCATCAGCGCGGCGTACTCCAGAAGGGTCAGTTCGGGTGCGGTCAGGCCGAGGTCCCGGCCCACCGCACGGCTGAGCGCCGCCACCCGCCGGGCGTGTCCGGCCGGGGTGCAGCCCGCGATCTCGGTGGCCCGGGCCAGGGAGGCGATGGTCTGCCGGTACGTGGCCCGCACAGCGGCGTACCGCCGGTGGGACAGCTGGGCGAGCAGCAGCGGGACCGCGAGGACGGGCAGCGCCCACAGGCCCGCCACCGCGACCGCGAGCGCCATGACCGCCCCGGTCGCGATGACGGCGGCCTCGATGCCGGGGACGGCCCGCAGCTCGTCCCGCAGCAGCGGCGGGAAGGGCCACCCGGTGCGGGAGCGGGCCATCGCGGCCGCCAGCACGGCGTCGCCGAGGGTGGTCAGGGAGATGAGGGCGAGCAGCAGCAGGGCGTGGGCGGACCCGCCCCAGTCGTCGAACGCCCCCCGGTTGTACAGGGGCTGGAAGCACACCGCGACGAAGCCGACGGCGAGCACCCGGCGGGCCAGCTGGTCGGCGTCCGGCCCGTGCCCGCGGGCGGTGTTCGGCACGCTGCCCAGCAGGGAGGCGGCGAGCACGACGGTGACGACCTGGGCCGCGTCGTGCCGGCTGGGCTCCCCGCCCGCGTCGCCGAGCAGCGCGTACGCCAGCGACCCGGCGGCGGCGAGCGGCGCGGCCTGCCGGATCCGC
>NZ_JAAGMD010000290.1 GCF_010548465.1 Streptomyces sp. SID14436
TCCGCCGCGGCGGCCGCCTGCTCCGCGAGCCGCCGGGCCTCCTCGGCGCGGCGCAGCGCCTCCTCGGCCTTGCGCTGCTTCTCCAGGCGGAGCGCCTCGGCCTCGGCCCGCAGCCGGGCCTCCTCCTCGGCCTGCTTGCGGCGGCGGTCCTCCTCCGCCTTGCGGCGGGCCTCCTCCTCGGCGCGTGCCTTCTCCTCCGCGAGGAGCCGCTGCCGCTCCTCCTCGGCGCGGCGGGCGGCTTCCTCGGCGCGCTGCCGGGCCTCCTCCGCCTGCCGTTCCGCCTCGCGCCGCTGGGCCTCCTCGAGCTCGCGCCGCTTGCGCTCCTCCTCCTCGGCACGCAGGCGCGCGAGCTGCTCCTGGCGCTCACGCTCCAGTCGCTCCTCCTCGGCCTTGCGCGCCGCCTCTTCCTCCGCCTTGCGGCGGGCTTCCTCCTCGGCCTTGCGGCGGGCCTCCTCGCGGGCCTGGATCTCGGCCTCGGACAGCGGCAGCACCTGGTCCAGCCGATGCCGGACCACGGTGGTGACGGCCTCCGGCTCCTGGCCGGCGTCGACCACCAGGTAGCGGCCGGGGTCGGCCGCGGCCAGGGTGAGGAAACCGGCCCGCACGCGTGCGTGGAACTCGGCGGGCTCCGACTCCAGCCGGTCCGGGGCCTCCGTGAACCGCTCACGCGCGGTTTCCGGCGCCACGTCCAGCAGCACCGTCAGGTGGGGAACCAGCCCGTCCGTCGCCCAGCGGTTGATGCGGGCGATCTCGGTCGGGGACAGGTCCCGGCCGGCGCCCTGGTAGGCGACCGACGAGTCGATGTAGCGGTCGGAGATGACGACCGCGCCGCGCTCCAGGGCGGGCCGTACGACGGTGTCGATGTGCTCCGCGCGGTCCGCCGCGTACAGCAGGGCCTCCGCGCGGTGGGAGAGTCCGGCGCTGGAGACGTCGAGCAGGATCGACCGCAGCCGCTTGCCGACCGGTGTCGCACCGGGTTCCCGGGTGAGGACGACCTCGTGGCCCTTGCCCCGGATCCACTCGGCGAGCGCTTCGGCCTGCGTGGACTTGCCTGCCCCGTCGCCGCCCTCCAGGGCGATGAAGAAGCCGGTCGTGGCGGGCGTCGGACCGGGGTCGTCGCCGCCGAGCAGGGCGTCGCGCAGGTCCTGGCGCAGCGGTACGCCGGAGCGGTCGTCGACCTTGGCGAGGACCAGGGCCGCCACCGGCAGCAGCAGGGCGCCCACCAGCATCAGCGTGAACGCGGCTCCGCCGTGGGCGAAGACGAACCGGCCGTTCTCCAGCCGGTGCGGGCCGATGAGGGCGGCGACCAGCGGGGCGATCAGCGCGCCGAGGGCCACGAAGACCCGGACGACCGCGTGCAGGTGTTCCGTCGTGCGGGCCCGGCGCTGGTCCTCGGTCTCCTGGTCGAGCAGGGTGTGCCCGACGTTGGCCGCCGTGCCCGCGCCGACACCGGCCAGGGCGAGGATCAGCAGCACGCTCGTGACGTCCGGCACCAGTCCGGCGGCCAGCAGGGCCACGCCGGTGAAGGCGAGCGCCAGGGCGAGCAGCCGGCGGCGGGACAGCGACGGCAGCAGGGACGGCGCCGTACGGATGCCGACGACGACACCGCCGGTCAGCGCGCCCACCATCAGCCCGTAGAGGACGGGGCCGCCGTCCAGGTCGGTGGCGTGCAGCACGGCCACGGCGACGGCGGCGGAGACGGCCGCGGCGACGGACGCGGACGCGAACACCAGCAGCGGCATCGCGCCCGTGCGGCCCTTCTCGGAGCCGGCGGCGCTCTTCGGGCGGCGCAGTCCCTCCAGCGGCGACCGCGCGCGCGGGGTGCGCGTCCCGGGCAGCTCCAGGAACGTCAGGACGGACAGCGAGGCGGCGAACAGCCCGGCCGCGACATAGGACGCGAGGGCCGCCTGGTGGGCGTCGAACCAGGCGATGCCGGTGCCCAGCAGGTTGTTGAACAGGCCGGCGACGACGAGCGCGACCGCCGCGAGCGGGACGGCGACGAAGCCGGTGCGCAGCGAGAGGCGGCGCAGGGCGTCCAGGTGGTCGGGCAGCGGACGTATGGTCGCGCCCTCCGGCGGCGGGGCGGGCAGCAGCGCGGGCGCCGCGCTCTCCCGGCACACGGTCCAGAACCGCTCGGCGACACCGGTCACGAAGACGGTGACGAGGAGGGCGGCCAGCGCTTCGTCGGGCGTCCAGTCGATCCACAGGGGCGCGACGATGAGCAGCAGGGCCCGCACCCCGTCCGCGCCGACCATGGTCCACCGGCGGTCCAGCGGTCCGTCCGGCGAGGTGAGCGAGGTCAGCGGGCCGAGGAGGACGGCGCCGAACAGCAGGGTGGCGAGGATCCGCACGCCGAAAACGGTCGCCACTGCGAACGCCACGCCCCGGTAGCCACCCCCGAAGGAGCCCTGGGCGATGGCCGCTTGGAGGGCCAGGAGGACCAGCACCAGCAGGGCGAGGGTGTCGCCGACACCGCCCACGAGTTGTGCGCTCCAGAGGCGCTTCAGCTGCGGTCGGCGCAGCAGGGCACGGACGGCGCGCTCGCGGGAGTCCGCGACCAGTGCGTCGTCGGGGGCCGGTTGAGGGGCCGTGGGCTGCTCGGCTCGCGTCATGCGTTCAGCCTATCGGCCCGCACCCACAGCCCGGACGGCCCTCATGACATGCGCACGCCCCGACACCGAAGTGTTGCCGGAGCGTTCGCATTCCGAACCACGCGGAGCGGCGCCCTCCGTGCAGCAGGGCGCCGGGCGGGCCGCCGAAAGCGAGGAATCGCCCCACGCGGGAGGGCGTCGAGCGGGCGCGGGAGGGCGTCGAGCGGGCGCGGGAGGGCGTCGAGCGGGCGCGGGAGGGCGTCGAGCGGGCGCGGGAGGGCGTCGAGCGGGCGCCAAGCGGAACCGGGTCCCGGGAGCCGGAACCCTCCCGCGGTGGAGGGCGGCCCGGCCGGGTCCCTCGCTCAGTCCTCCGTCGTCGTCTTCTCCGTCGCAGTCTTGGCTGCAGTCTTGGCTGCCGTCTTGGCGGCCGTCTTCTTCGCGGTCGTCTTCTTGGCGGCGGCGGTGGTCTTCTTCGCCGCGGTCTTCTTGGCGGCCGTCGCCTTCTTCGCCGGCGCCTTCTTGGCCGCCGTCTTCTTCGTGGTCTTCTTCGCCGCCTTCTTGGCGGGGCCCTTGGCCCGCTTCTCGGCGAGCAGTTCGAAGCCGCGCTCGGGGGTGATCTCCTCGACGCTGTCGCCGGAGCGCAGGGTCGCGTTGGTCTCCCCGTCGGTGACGTACGGGCCGAAACGGCCGTCCTTGACCACGACCGGCTTCTCGCTGACGGGGTCGGTGCCCAGTTCCTTCAGCGGCGGCTTGGCGGCCGCCCGGCCACGCTGCTTGGGCTGGGCGTAGATCGCCAGCGCCTCCTCCAGCGTGATCGTGAACAGCTGCTCCTCGGACTGGAGCGACCGGGAGTCCGTGCCCTTCTTCAGGTAGGGCCCGTAGCGGCCGTTCTGCGCCGTGATCTCCTGGCCCTCGGGGTCCGTGCCGACCACGCGCGGAAGCGACATCAGCTTCAGGGCGTCGTCGAGGGTCACCGTGTCCAGCGACATCGACTTGAAGAGCGACGCCGTACGCGGCTTGACGGCGTTCTTGCCCGTCTTCGGGGTGCCCTCGGGGAGGACCTCCGTGACGTACGGGCCGTAGCGGCCGTCCTTGGCGACGATGGTGTGACCGGTCGCCGGGTCGGTGCCCAGCTCGAAGTCGCCGCTCGGCTTGGCGAGCAGTTCCTCGGCGAACTCGACGGTCAGCTCGTCGGGCGCCAGGTCGGCCGGGATGTCGGCGCGCTGGTGCTGCTCGCTGTCCTTCTCCCCGCGCTCGATGTACGGGCCGTAGCGTCCGACCCGGAGCACGATGCCGTTGCCCACCGGGAACGAGGACACCTCGCGGGCGTCGATCGCGCCCAGGTCGGTCACCAGTTCCTTGAGGCCGCCGAGGTGGTCGCCGTCGCCGTTGCCGGCGTCGGCGGCACCGCCCTCGCCGCTGCCCTCACCGAAGTAGAACCGCTTCAGCCACGGCACGGCCTGCGCCTCACCGCGGGCGATGCGGTCGAGGTCGTCCTCCATCCGGGCGGTGAAGTCGTAGTCGACGAGCCGGCCGAAGTGCTTCTCCAGCAGGTTGACGACGGCGAAGGACAGGAAGGACGGCACGAGCGCCGTGCCCTTCTTGAACACGTAGCCGCGGTCGAGGATCGTGCCGATGATCGACGCGTACGTCGACGGGCGGCCGATCTCCCGCTCCTCCAGCTCCTTGACCAGCGACGCCTCGGTGTAGCGGGCCGGAGGCTTGGTGGCGTGGCCGTCGACCGTGATCTCCTCGGCGGAGAGGGCGTCGCCCTCGCTCACCTGGGGCAGACGGCGCTCGCGGTCGTCCAGCTCGGCGTTCGGGTCGTCCGCGCCCTCGACGTACGCCTTGAGGAAGCCGTGGAACGTGATCGTCTTGCCGGACGCGCTGAACTCGGCGTCCCGGCCGTCGGCCGCCGTGCCGCCGATCTTGACGGTGACGGAGTTGCCCGTCGCGTCCTTCATCTGCGAGGCGACGGTCCGCTTCCAGATCAGCTCGTACAGCCGGAACTGGTCACCGGTCAGCCCGGTCTCGGCGGGCGTACGGAAACGGTCGCCCGACGGGCGGATCGCCTCGTGCGCCTCCTGCGCGTTCTTGACCTTGCCCGCGTAGGTGCGCGGCTGCGGGGGCAGGTAGTCGGCACCGTACAGCTGCGTGACCTGGGCGCGGGCGGCGGCGACCGCCGTCTCGCTCAGCGTCGTCGAGTCCGTACGCATGTAGGTGATGTAGCCGTTCTCGTACAGCTTCTGCGCGATCTGCATGGTGGCCTTCGCGCCGAAGCCCAGCTTGCGGCTCGCCTCCTGCTGCAGCGTCGTCGTACGGAACGGGGCGTACGGCGAGCGGCGGTACGGCTTGGACTCCACGGAGCGCACGGCGAACCGCGTGTTCTCCAGGGCGGCGGCCAGCGCGCGGGCGTTCGCCTCGTCGAGGTGGAGGGTGTTGCCGTTCTTGAGCTGTCCCAGCGAGTCGAAGTCACGGCCCTGCGCCACGCGCCTGCCGTCGACGCTCTGCAACCGCGCGACCAGGGAGGACGGGTCGGAGGCGTCTCCCGCGCGGCCCGTCGAGAAGGTGCCCGTCAGGTCCCAGTACTCGGCGGAACGGAACGCGATGCGCTCGCGCTCCCGCTCCACCACGAGCCGGGTGGCGACGGACTGCACACGGCCGGCGGACAGCCGGGGCATGACCTTCTTCCACAGGACCGGCGACACCTCGTAGCCGTACAGGCGGTCGAGGATGCGGCGGGTCTCCTGCGCGTCGACCAGGCGCTGGTTCAGCTGGCGCGGGTTGGCGACGGCGGCCCGGATCGCGTCCTTGGTGATCTCGTGGAACACCATGCGCTTGACCGGGATCTTCGGCTTGAGCACTTCCTGCAGGTGCCAGGCGATGGCCTCGCCCTCGCGGTCCTCATCGGTGGCGAGGAAGAGCTCGTCGGACTCCTTCAGCAGGTCCTTCAGCTTCTTGACCTGCGCACGCTTGTCCGCGTTGACCACATAGATCGGCTGGAAGTCGTGTTCGACGTCCACACCGAGGCGGCGCACCTCACCGGTGTACTTCTCGGGCACCTCGGCAGCGCCGTTGGGAAGGTCGCGGATGTGCCCGACGCTCGCCTCGACGGTGTAGCCAGGGCCGAGATAGCTCTTGATCGTCTTCGCCTTGGCAGGCGACTCGACGATGACGAGTCGGCGGCCGCCGTTCGCGGTCTCGCTGGTCGGGGACAACTTCGCTCTTCTCTCCGGTCGACGCTCAGCCTCCCCCAGGCGGTCTCCCGGGGTTTCTGGTCATGGTGACGCTGCGGAGTGTGACGGTACATCCCGCCCCCGTGTCAAACGGGAAAAGCCCGCAACGGCCACTCGAACGGTAACCCGACTACCACCGTTCCTGCCGCCCGGACCGTCGAGAGGCCGCCCGGCCATATGCGGAGCGCAACCTACCGGTTACTCCGGGCCGCGGCTGATTCCGGCTCTCAGAGGCGGGTGAGACACCACGTGCCGAGGGCCAGGCAGACCACCGCGACCAGGCCGGCGACGGGCACCGACGCGAGCGGACTCGCCCCCTCGGCCACCGGCCGGTGCTGCCGGGCGCGGGTCGCCGTCCACACCAGCAGCGCGGCTCCGAACAGGCAGAACACCAGTCCCGCGAAGATCGCCGGTCCGCTCTCCATGATTCCCCGAGTCCCTCGTCCGCGGCCGCCGATGCCGGCCCCGCGAGGAGGCTGACACGCACGGGCGGCGGGCAGGCGAACCCGGGGTGAACGACGGACCGAGGGGAGGGAACTCCGACGGGCCCGGGGGCGGAATTCGATCGGTCGTCCAGAAAAAGAGGACGACCACTGTGCCGCTCCCCACAGCGATCCCACGCGCCTCGCCGGCCCACAGCGATCCCAGGGAGCCCACGCGCCTCGCGCGCCCCCGGGCCTCGCCGGCCTACGGCGATCCCAGGGAGCCCACGGGCCTCGCCGGCCCCGGGGAGCACAGAGACCACGGGGATCAGGCCCGAGGGGGCCGCCCGCCGGCCTAGCCCACCGGCTCCAGGAACCCCTGTTCCACCAGGAGCCGGATCTGGGCCGGGGTGCGGTCCCTGAGGACGACCGGGTCCTCGCCCAGGAGCTGCGCGATGGCGTCCAGGATGCGGCCCGCGCTCATGCTGCCGTCGCAGACGCCGGCGAAGCCCGCGCCGATCGTGTCCACCCGGGTGGCGCGGCGCATCCCGCGGTTCTGGCGCAGCACGACATGCTCCGGGTCCTCGGCGCCCGGCAGGCCCACCTGCTCCTGCACCACCTCGTCGGCCAGCCGGAAGCGGGCCTCGAGCAGCGCCGCGTCGTCGTGCGAGCGCAGGTAGTCGAGCCGGTCGAAATGGGCCCGGACCGTGTCCCCGAGCGGTTGTTCCACCGGGTGCGGCCACTCCTCCACCGTGACCGAGGGCACCGCGGAACCCGACCTGCGCAGGGTGATCCAGCCGAAGCCGACGGCCTTCACCTTGCGCGCCTCGAACTCGTCCAGCCACGCGTCGTACCGCGCCCGGTACTCCGCCGTGTCGCCCCGGTGGTCGCCCGCGTCCCGCAGCCACAGCTCCGCGTACTGGGTGACGTCCTGCACCTCGCGCTGCGCGATCCAGGCGTCGCACCCGCGGGGCACCCATGACCTGAGCCGGTCCTGCCAGTCCTCCCCCTCGACGTGCTGCCAGTTGGCGAGGAACTGCGCGAACCCGCCCTCGTTCAGCCGTTCCCCCGCCTGTTGAACGAGCGTGCGGCACAGATCGTCCCCGCCCATCCCGCCGTCCCGGTAGGTCAGCCGGGCGCCCGGAGAGATCACGAACGGCGGGTTGGAGACGATCAGGTCGTACGTCTCGTCGTCGCGGACCGGGGTGAACAGCGAGCCCTCGCGCAGATCGGCGGCGGGCGCCCCGGACAGGGCCAGGGTGAGGGCGGTGATGTGCAGCGCGCGCGGGTTGACGTCGGTGGCCGTCACGCGCGTGGCGTGCCGGGCCGTGTGCAGCGCCTGGATGCCGGACCCGGTACCGATGTCGAGGGCGGAGGCGACGGGCGTCCGGACGGTGATGCCGGCCAGTGTCGTCGACGCCCCGCCGACGCCGAGGACGACTCCCTCGGCGGTGCTGCCGATGCCGCCGGCGCCGCCGACCGCGCACCCCAGGTCGGACACGATGAACCAGTCCTCGCCGTCCGGTCCGCCGTACGGCCGGACGTCCACGGTCGCGGCGACCTCACCGGCGTCCGTGCGCCGCAGCCAGCCGCTCTCCAGGCACACGTCGACGGGCAGCACCGCTGCCGCGCGCGTGTGCGGCACGGTCCGCTGGAGCAGGAACAGCCGGACGAGCGTCTCCAACGGCGTGTCCCCGCGGGTCGCCCGGAGCGCGGGCACGGTCTCGCTGCGGGCCAGCGCGGCGTACGCGGGGGCGCCGAGCAGGTCGAGCAGGCCGTCCGCGGTGAAGGAGGCGCCGAGAAGGGCGTCCCGCAGCCGCGCGGCGGCGTCGGGTCGGTCGGACGAGGGCAGGGGCGGCAGGCCGGCGTTACTCACGCCCCCATTGTGGCCGCCGCCCCCGTCATGTCACCGCCGCCCTGCCCCCGCGCGCCACGACGGGGCGCGCGGTGCGGGTCAGCTCCCGCTCGCCGGGGCGGTGGCCGTCTTGCAGCTGGCCTGGCGGGACATGGCCTCGCCGACCTCGCCCTCCTCCAGCGTCCTCAGGGCGTCGTTGCCGCTCTTGCTGAGCTTGTCCAGCTCGGTGGCGATGTCCTTCAGACCGTCGGCGAACTTCGCCTGGTCGTCGGTGTCCAGGCCGTCGACCTGCTTCTTCAGGTCGCTGTAGGAGGTGGAGATGCCGTTGAGCTCCTTGACCGCGTCCTGCTGCTTCTTCTCGCCGTTCTCGACGTCGGGCGCCCCGGCCTTGTTCACTGCGGCGCCGATGGCCTTGTAGGCGGCGGACATGTCCTGGAACGCCTTGGAGTCGGTCTTCTGGACCTCTTCCGGCGTGCTGTTGTCCGAGGTCTCCTTCTGGATCGCGGCGTTGGCGGCCTCGATCTTCTTGGCCTGCGGCTGCACGGCGTCGCAGACCTCCTTCGCCCAGGCGTCCAGCTTCTCGTTGCCGTCGTCGCTGCTGCATCCCGTCAGCGCCAGTACCAGTACCGCACCGCCGGACAGTGCGGCCGCGAGCTTCTTGTTCACCGGTTTGGTCCCTTCCATGGCTCTCGGCCCCGGAACATACACGCCATAGGCACGACACCCACCCGACGAACATCCGATACGACACTTTTGAAGCCGTTTGCACCAAGCGAGAGAAGGCTCACGAACCGGGCGCGCCGCGCACGGCACGGGCGGGCGGCGCGCCAACGCACGCCGCCCGCCCGCACCTTGAGCCGAGACCCGGCCGCGGCCCCGGCGGGACAGCGGCAGGACCGACCGACCCGGGCCCTACGAAACCACCGCGGGATCCGCCGACTTGGGCTCCGGTTCGGAACCGTCGCCGTCGCCCACGGCGATACCGCGCCGCTTCGACACGTAGACCGCGCCGACGATCACGGCCCCCGCGAGGACCGCGATCAACACCCGTACGCCGACGCTCCGGTCGGCGCCGTAGGAGAACTTGATGACCGCGGGCGCGATGAGCAGCGCGACGAGGTTCATCACCTTCAGCAGGGGGTTGATCGCCGGACCCGCGGTGTCCTTGAACGGGTCGCCGACGGTGTCGCCGATGACCGTGGCCTCGTGCGCCTCGCTGCCCTTGCCGCCGTGGTGGCCGTCCTCGACGAGTTTCTTCGCGTTGTCCCACGCGCCACCGGAGTTGGCGAGGAACACCGCCATCAGGGTGCCCGTGCCGATGGCGCCGGCGAGGAAGGCCCCGAGCGCCCCCACGCCGAGGGTGAACCCGACGAGGATGGGTGCCATCACGGCGAGCAGCCCGGGCGTGGCGAGTTCCCGCAGGGCGTCCTTGGTGCAGATGTCGACGACCCTGCCGTACTCCGGTTTCTCGCTGTAGTCCATGATCCCGGGCTTCTCGCGGAACTGCCGCCGCACCTCGAAGACCACCGAACCCGCCGACCGGGACACCGCGTTGATCGCCAGTCCGGAGAAGAGGAAGACGACGGCCGCGCCCACGATCAGGCCGACGAGGTTATTGGGCTGCGAGATGTCCATCATCAGCGTCATGGGCGCGCCCTCGCCGCTGAGTCTCTCGCCCACGTCCCGCGCGCCGGTGGTGATGGCGTCCCGGTACGAGCCGAACAGCGCCGCCGCCGCGAGCACCGCCGTGGCGATGGCGATGCCCTTGGTGATGGCCTTGGTGGTGTTGCCGACCGCGTCCAGGTCGGTGAGGACCTGGGCGCCCGCGCCCTCGACGTCGCCGGACATCTCGGCGATGCCCTGGGCGTTGTCCGAGACCGGACCGAAGGTGTCCATCGCGACGATCACACCGACCGTGGTGAGCAGGCCGGTGCCGGCCAGCGCCACCGCGAACAGCGCCAGCATGATCGACGTGCCGCCCAGCAGGAACGCCCCGTACACGCCCAGACCGATCAGCAGACCGGTGTAGACGGCGGACTCCAGGCCGAGGGAGATGCCGGCGAGCACGACGGTGGCCGGACCGGTGAGCGAGGTCTTGCCGATGTCCCGCACGGGCCGCCGGGTGGTCTCCGTGAAGTACCCGGTGAGCTGCTGGATCAGCGCGGCGAGCACGATGCCGATCGCCACCGCGACCAGGGCGAGCACCCGCGGATCGCCGTCCTTGGCCTGGATCGCGGCGTCGGTGACGCCGTCGAGTTCGGCGTAGGACGACGGGAGGTAGGTGAACACCGCCACCGCGACGAGGACGAGGGAGATCACCGCGGAGATGAAGAACCCGCGGTTGATCGCGCTCATGCCGCTGCGGTCAGAGCGCCGGGGAGCCACCGCGAACACGCCGATCATCGCGGTGAGCACGCCGATCGCCGGCACCATGAGGGGGAAGGCGAGCCCGGCGTCTCCGAACGCGGCCGAGCCGAGGATCAGCGCGGCGACGAGGGTGACGGCGTAGGACTCGAAGAGGTCGGCCGCCATGCCCGCGCAGTCGCCGACGTTGTCGCCCACGTTGTCGGCGATGGTCGCGGCATTGCGCGGATCGTCCTCCGGAATGCCCTGCTCGACCTTGCCGACCAGGTCGGCGCCGACGTCGGCGGCCTTGGTGAAGATGCCACCGCCCACCCGCATGAACATGGCGATGAGGGCGGCCCCGAGGCCGAACCCCTCGAGCACCTTCGGCGCGTCGGCCGCGTACACCAGCACCACGCAGGACGCGCCCAGCAGGCCGAGTCCGACGGTGAACATGCCGACGACGCCACCCGTACGGAAAGCGATCTTCATCGCTTTGTGGGAGACGGCGGTGAGATCCTTTTCCGGCTCGCCCGCCGCCGGTGTCGCCTCGCGGGCCGCCGCTGCGACCCGCACATTGCTGCGCACGGCGAGCCACATGCCGATGTATCCGGTGGCCGCCGAGAACGCCGCTCCGATCAAGAAGAACACCGATCGACCGGCACGCTGATTCCAGTCGTCCGCGGGCAGCAGCATGAGCAGGAAGAACACGACGACGGCGAATACGCCGAGCGTGCGCAGTTGCCGGCCCAGATAGGCGTTGGCGCCCTCCTGGACCGCTGCCGCGATCTTCTTCATGCTGTCGGTGCCCTCGCCGGCCGCGAGTACCTGGCGCACCAGGACGCCCGCGACCACGAGTGCCGCCAGGGCCACGAGGCCGATGACGACCACGAGCACGCGGTTGTCGTCGGTCAGCACGGCGGCCGCGAGGGAAGTGGGTTGGCCCGACTGATGTGAGATGGAAAGCCCCGCCATTCGTCCTCCTTGACGCTTGGGCTGAGCTCAAGATGTGGACGGGATTCTAGGTACCGGAACCTGATCAAAACAGAGCGCGTTAAATGTAAATGGCCTGTGCGCACTCTTCACCAAATGATCGCCGGGCGGCCAGGGACCCGAAATCGGTAATGCCTTTGGGGCATTCTCTAGATCGCTTTTGCATTCACCCTGATCAGCCGCCGGTCGTGAAAGAATTCACGCGATCAACGGCACAGGGACCACTGTAGGCGCGACTGCCCGCACCCGCACACGCCGAAGGGCCCCACGAGGGGGCCCTTCAGAAAAACAGTCGCCCGTACGGGTGACGGGGTCAGCCGAGGTAGGCGGCCGGCGGCGTGGTGGGCCACCTCATGCGGATCGACCCTCCGTGCTCCCCGGCGCTGACCTCGACGTCGTCGACGAGGCCGCTGATGACCGCGAGGCCCATCTGGTCCTCCTCGGCGTCCACGCCCGCGTCGCCGTCTCCGGCGCCGGACGCCCGCTCACCCGGAGCGGCATGGGGGATCTCGTCGCCGACCTCGATGGAGAACTGCTTCTCCTCCTCGATCAGCAGCACCTTCACGGGCGCGGTGACGCCCCCGCTCTGGTGCAGTCCTACAGCCCGTGAGCACGCCTCACCGACGGCGAGACGCACCTCGTCGAGGACGGCCTCGTCCACTCCGGCCCTGCGCGCCACCGCCGCCGCCACGAGACGGGCGGTCCTGACGTGCTCGGGCAGCGCGCTGAAGCGGAGCTCAACGGTGGCCATGCATCCCCCTCGCAACTTCGGGCGTGCGGTGGAGAGGCCGGGCCGCCGAAGAGCCCGGTCCTCCTCGAACTTCACTCCTGCCGCCCGGGCACGGGGCCCGGGACGACGGTCAGTCGGTCGCCGCCACCGCTTCCTCGACCGAGGTGTGGATGGGGAACACCTTGGTGAGGCCGGTAATGCGGAAGATCTTGAGAATGCGCTCCTGGTTGCAGACCAGGCGCAGCGAGCCCTCATGGGCACGCACACGCTTCAGGCCGCCGACCAGCACGCCGAGCCCGGTGGAGTCGAGGAAGTCCACACCTTCCATGTCGACGACAAGGTGGAAACTGCCGTCGTTCACCAGCTCGACCAGCTGCTCGCGCAGCTTTGGCGCGGTATATACGTCGATTTCGCCACCGACCCTGACGATCGTGCGATCGCCCATGGTCTCGGTCGACAGGGACAGGTCCACGGATCCTCCAGCACCTAGCTATCGAGCGGTCGCCCTTGGGGCATCTCGGCTCAGCCCCCGGGACGGTTCGCCAGCCGCGATGGCATTCAATCACTTACCGGCAGGCGTGCACGACGCCTTGGCCCCATTGTCCGTCACGCCAGTGACACACTCGGTGCCGATGGCCAAGAATCACCGATCCGATCGACCCCTCGCGGACACCGCCTCCCGGCCCGCGCCGGACGCTGTCCTGGACCGGCTCGCGTCCGGTCCGAGCCGGGCTTCGCGCATTACTCATACGGAGCACTTGCCCCCGCGTGAGGGTCGCCATGCCGTCTGGCCGGACCGGATCCGCGCCGAGGTCGTCGCCGCCGTGCAGGCGGCGGGCATCGAGCACCCCTGGTCCCACCAGGCGCGGGCCGCCGAGCACGCCCTGGACGGCGAGTCGGTCGTGGTCGCCACCGGCACGGCTTCCGGCAAGTCGCTGGCCTACCTCACGCCCGTGCTGTCGACCCTGCTGGACGGCTCGGAGGCCCCGAACGGGCGCGGCGCGACCGCCCTCTACCTGGCGCCCACGAAGGCCCTCGCCGCCGACCAGTGCCGGGCCGTGAAGGAACTTTCACATCCGCTGGGCCATTCGGTGCGTGCCGCGGTCCACGACGGCGACACGCCGTTCGAGGAACGCGAGTGGATCCGCCAGTACGCGAACTACGTCCTGACCAACCCGGACATGCTGCACCGCAGCATCCTGCCGTCCCACGCCCGCTGGGCCTCCTTCCTGAAGGCGCTGAAGTACGTCGTCATCGACGAGTGCCACACCTACCGGGGCGTCTTCGGATCACACGTGGCCCAGGTACTGCGCCGGCTGCGCCGCCTGTGCGCGCGCTACGGCGCCGCACCGGTGTTCCTGCTCGCCTCGGCGACCGCCGCCGAACCCGCGGTCGCGGCCCGCCGCCTCACCGGCCTGCCGGTCGTCGAAGTCGCCGACGACGCCTCACCGCGCGGTGAACTGGTGTTCGCGCTCTGGGAACCCCCGCTGACCGAGCTGCACGGCGAGAAGGGCGCTCCCGTCCGCCGGACGGCCACCGCCGAGGCCGCCGACCTGCTGACCGACCTCACGGTGCAGGGCATCCGCTCGGTCACCTTCGTGCGCTCCCGGCGGGGCGCCGAGCTGATCTCCGTGATCGCCCAGGAGCGCCTCGCCGAGGTCGACCGCTCCCTGACCCGGCGGGTGGCCGCCTACCGGGGCGGCTACCTCCCGGAGGAACGCCGCGCCCTGGAGCGCGCCCTGCACTCGGGCGAGCTCCTCGGCCTCGCCGCGACCAACGCCCTGGAACTCGGCGTCGACATCTCCGGCCTGGACGCCGTGGTGATCGCCGGCTATCCCGGCACCCGGGCGTCCCTGTGGCAGCAGGCGGGACGCGCGGGACGGTCCGGGCAGGGGGCGCTCGCCGTGCTGGTCGCCCGCGACGACCCCCTGGACACCTTCCTCGTGCACCATCCGGAGGCCCTGTTCGACCAGCCGGTGGAGTCCACGGTCCTCGACCCGGACAACCCCTACGTGCTCGCCCCGCACCTGTGCGCGGCGGCGGAGGAACTGCCCCTGACCGATGAGGACGTCGAGCTGTTCGGACCGGCCACGGCGGAACTCCTGCCGCAGCTGGAGGCCGCGAAACTGCTCCGCCGCCGGACCCGGGCCTGGCACTGGACCCGCCGGGAGCGGGCAGCCGACCTGACCGACATCCGGGGGGCGGGCGGCCGGCCGGTCCAGGTCGTCGAGGCGGGGACGGGCCGCCTGCTCGGCACGGTCGACGCGGGCGCCGCGCACACCACCGTGCACGAGGGCGCGGTCCACCTGCACCAGGGCCGGACGTATCTGGTCCGTTCCCTGGACCTGGAGGACTCCGTCGCCCTGGTGGAGCAGGCGAGCCCCCCGTACACGACGGTCGCCCGGGACACGACGTCGATTTCCGTCCTGGAGACCGACACCGAGATCCCGTGGGGCGACGGCCGCCTCTGCTTCGGCTCGGTCGAGGTCACCAACCAAGTGGTCTCCTTCCTGCGTCGGCGTGTCATGACCGGCGAGGTCCTGGGCGAGACGAAGCTGGACCTTCCTCCCCGCACGCTGCGCACCCGCGCCGTGTGGTGGACGGTCACCGAGGACCAGCTGGACCGGGCCCGGATCAACCCGGAGATCCTCGGCGGTGCCCTGCACGCGGCGGAGCACGCCTCGATCGGCATGCTGCCGCTGTTCGCGACGTGCGACCGCTGGGACATCGGCGGTGTCTCGGTGCCGCTCCACCCGGACACGCTTCTGCCCACCGTCTTCGTCTACGACGGTCACCCGGGCGGCGCCGGCTTCGCCGAGCGGGCCTTCCACACCGCCCGCTCCTGGCTGACGGCCACCCGGCAGGCCATCGCGTCCTGCGAGTGCGACGCCGGGTGCCCGTCCTGCATCCAGTCCCCCAAGTGCGGCAACGGCAACGATCCCCTGCACAAGCGCGGTGCGGTACGGCTGCTCACGGTGCTCTTGGCAGAGGCGCCGAAGGCGGGGGACGAGGCGGGGCCGCAGGCGGCGGAGAGGGTGCCGCAGGGGGCACCGCAGACGGCGGAGGAGGTACCGCAGGGGCTACCGCAGGCCGCGGAGAGGGCGCCGGCGGAGGAAGCGGAGGGGGAGCGGGCCGGTGCGCTCGGCGCACCGGGGGATCAGGTGCCGCCGGATCCTGAGGCGGCCCCGCCCGCGCCCTGACCTCCGCCGTGAAGGGACCGCGCCCCGAGGCCACCGACACGTCGGCGATGGCACCGTCGAAGACGCAGCGCACCAGCCTGGTGCCCTGGGCGCGGGCCACGCGGTCCGCCCGGGCGCAGGCCCGGGCACGGCCGCCCGTCCAGTGGTCGGCCGCGGCCAGGGCCGCGAGATCGGCCCCGCCTGCCGCACGGTGCCGCACCGTGACGGCCTGCCCGAGGCCGAGGACCACACCGGCCACCACGCACAGCACGGCGATCCCTCCCACGCTCCACACGGTCGCCGAGCCCCGGTCCGACCACCGGCGCCCATCCCGCGCGGCTGCCCTGCCGTCTCTTCCTCCCCCGCGCTCCTCCGGCGGCCCTTCGTCCCGTGCCTGCGGTCCGCCGCGCTCGTCCCGCCGGCCGGGTCGTCGGCGTTCACCCGGCAGACGCTCCGGCACGGCTCCTCCCCACCGTTTCCTCCACGGCCGCCACGGCCTCCTCCCTGATGTCGAAGGGCAGCCCGTGCAGCAGCGGCGGCCTGGCCACCACGACCACCCGAACGTGGCCGGACTCCCGGCTGACCGCGACCTTCGCGCCGGACGGTACCGCCGCGCGGGCCACTTCGACGACCCTCCCGGGCGGATCCTCACGTGCGGCCGCCCGGGCACCCATCCGGGCCGCGTCGACGCACTGGATCTGGGCCGCGACGACCAGCAGCGCCCACACCAGCGCCGTCACGAACAGCACCAGCACCGGCAGCACCACGGCCGCCTCGGCGGTCACGAACCCCTGGTCCCGACGCCGCTCACATGCGGCCATCGAGGGCCTGCTTCACGATCTTCGACAACGCCGCGGCGACCGGGCCACTCGTGACCACCTTGTAGAGCACCACGGCGAACGCCACCGCCGCCACGATGCCCATCGCGTATTCGGACGTCACCATTCCGGCGTCCTTGCGCGCCGCGCGGACCCTGCCCAGCAGGGCGCGCAGCCGCGCCCTCACCATCTGATACATGTCAACCCCCGTAAGGACTTCGGCTCTTGGCCGTATCTCGCTTGTCGGATGTCCTGCTCTTCGGATGTCCTGCTGTTGTCGATATGTGGCGTGCCGCGCCTGTCGGTAGTCGGTGTGCCGCGCCCGTCGCTATGGGGTGTGCCACGCCCGTCGCTATGGGGTGTGCCACGCCCGTTCGGTATGCGGTGTGCCGCGCCGCTACTCGCCACCTCCTCCCAGCACTCCGCCCGCGAGCCCGATCACCACGGGCAGGACCCCCACGGCCACGAACGCGGGCAGGAAGCACAGGCCGACCGGTGCGGTGACCAGGACGGCCGCCCGGCGCGCACGCGCCGTGCCGGCACGGGCCCACTCCGCGCGGGTCCCGGCGGCGATGCGGGCGACCGGCGCCGCCATGG